>NZ_LR134336.1:1522500-1822500 GCF_900637025.1 Streptococcus oralis ATCC 35037 | reverse complement strand
GGGTAAAGGCATTATGGATCCCGATGGAACTGTCAACCAGGGTTCCGTCCAGATCAAAAAAGATAGCTGAGATAGAGGGCATGATTTCTCCTAACAGATAAACTTATTCTCCGAAGATTTCTTTTTGTAGGCGACGACCAGTAGGTGTGGCGGCGAGTCCACCCTCGGCCGTTTCACGAAAGGCAGTTGGAAGACTAGATCCGACTTGGTACATGGCATCGATGACTTCGTCAACAGGGATCTTAGACTCGATACCTGCCAAGGCCATGTCTGCTGCGATAAAGGCAAAGCTGGCTCCCATGGCATTGCGCTTAACACAGGGAACTTCAACCAAACCAGCGACGGGGTCGCAGATGAGGCCCAGCATATTTTTAATGACAAAGGCGATGGCTTGGCTAGCTTGATAGGGCGTTCCACCTGCAGCCAAGGTCAAGGCTGCGGCACTCATGGCAGATGCAGAGCCAACCTCGGCCTGACAGCCACCTTCAGCACCTGAGATAGAGGCATTGTTTGCGATGACTAGTCCAAAGGCACCAGCAGCAAAGAGGAAATCCAGCTGTTCTTCGTGGCTAAGGTCTAATTTTTGGATAGCAGCAGTGAGAACGGCTGGCAGACAGCCAGCACTTCCTGCGGTTGGGGTAGCGCAGACCAAGCCCATCTTCGCATTGTGTTCATTGACCGCGATGGCATTACGGGCTGCTGATAGGATGGTAAAGTCCGACAAGGCCTTGCCACTTTTGAGATGGCGGTCTAGTTTGGCCGCGTCTCCGCCCGTTAGGCCACTACGGGATTTGTTTTCACTGAGGCCGAGCTCGACAGAGGCTTTCATGACTTCTAGATTGCGTTCCATGAGAAGGAGAACTTCTGGCCGTTCCCGACCGGTTAGTTGATATTCTGTCGCAATCATGAGTTCGGCGACATTTCCTTGGAAGTCTAGATCCGCCTGCTTGACCAATTCTTTGATAGAATAAAACATGTTTCCTCCTACTTAAAGAAATTGACATTGTGGAGATGAGGGATTTTTCGGATTTCTTCAATCGCCTCTTCGCAACTTCGACTATCGACTTCGATAATCATAATGGCTTTTTCTCCAGCTTTTTCTCGAGTCACATTCATCTGAGCGATGTTGATATCGAAACGAGAGAGGGCTTCAGTAACATGGGCAATCATACCTGGAACATCTTGATGCACGATGATAATGGTTGGTGTGTTCATGTTGAGAGAGACAGCAAAGCCGTTAAGCTCCGTAACCTGGATATTTCCCCCACCAATGGAAATTCCTGTCACACTGATGGACTTGTGTTCATTCTTCACAGTAATTTTAGTGGTGTTAGGATGAGGAGCGTTGCTATCTTTCTGAATGGTCCAGACAATCTTGATACCACGTTTATGGGCAATCTCCAGACTATTTGGAATGTCGGGATCGTCTGTATCCATACCTAAAATACCAGCGACGAGAGCAAGGTCCGTTCCATGACCGCGGTAGGTCTTGGCAAATGAGTTAAATAATTGGAATTCTACCTCTGTTGGCGTATCGTCAAAGATGGATGAGACGATTTTTCCGATACGAACGGCACCAGCTGTATGGCTACTTGATGGACCAATCATGACAGGTCCGATAATATCAAAGACAGATTGAAAACGAAGTGAGTGCATCTGTTTCCCCTTACAAAGATTCTTATATCTATTATATCAAAGAATGAACCTCTGCGCTTATTTCCCTAATCAAAACCTCAAAATGATTAAAGATAGTATAAAACAAGGTCTTTTGTGACAAAAACCTCCGTAAAACGGTAAATATAAAACATTTTTGTAATATTTCTACATAAAACCGTTAAACAACGGTAACATTTAAAAGGTATCATAGATATATCCAATGGAAGGAGAATTTTTAGATATGTCATTAACAACTAAAAAAATTAAAACAACTATCGCAGGAGTAGCAACTTTGCTTGCTTTCTTTGCTCCATCACTTGCATCTGCCCAAGAAACTGTAACTTACACAGTTAAATCAGGTGATACTCTTTCAGAAATCGCTGAGAAGTATAACACAACTGTTGAAAAATTGGCAGCAAAAAACAACATCAAAGATATTCACCTTATCTATGTTGACCAAGTTTTGGTTATCGAAGGAACAGCTCCATCGACAGCAACTGCAACCGCTGCAGCTTCAACAACAACTTATGAAGCACCAGCAGCTGCGGAAGAAACTGCAGAAGAAGTAACTGAAACAACAACCTATGAAGCTCCAGCCGCACCTGCAGCTCCAGCAGCAGAAAGCAACACTGCAGCAGCTTCTACTGTAAGTGGTTCTGAAGCAGAAGCCAAAGAATGGATCGCTCAAAAAGAATCAGGTGGTAGCTACACTGCTACAAACGGACGTTACATCGGACGTTACCAATTGACAGATTCATACTTGAACGGTGACTACTCAGCTGAAAACCAAGAACGTGTAGCAGATGCCTACGTTGCAGGACGTTACGGTTCATGGACAGCTGCCAAGAACTTCTGGCTTAACAACGGTTGGTATTAAGAATACAAGAGTCCTTTAGGGCTCTTTTTTGTTTCTCTAGAACAAAAAGCGAAACGAGCTTCTCAGCAATGCTCTATTTGTATAATTCCGACAAAATTCTTCAAATTGTTTTAAAACTCAAATAGTATAAATAAGCTTATTATGTGTAAAAATATATCATATAATAAGCTTTTTCTTGATTTTAATGAAATAAAATACAGTTTTTTCTTGACAAACGAAAACGAGAGGAGTATTATTTATACAACAATAAAGTATAAAAATAAAAGGAGGCTCTTCTATGAATAAAGTGAAGAAGGTGTTGATGACGATGTTTGGTTTGCTTATGTTTCCCTTATTATTTGCTTGTAGTAACACTCAATCCCAAGGTGTTGAAGCCATTAAGGCTAAAGGAAAATTGGTGGTGGCCCTAAATCCAGAGTTTGCTCCATTTGAATACCAGAAATTGGTCGATGGGAAAAATCAGATTGTAGGTTCAGATGTTGAGCTAGCCAAAGCCATCGCAAAGGAACTAGGTGTAGAAGTGGAGTTCTCTCCAATGAGTTTTGACAATGTACTGGCTAGTCTTGATTCAGGCAAGGCGGATCTTGCCATATCAGGTGTTTCTAAAACGGAAGAGAGAAGTCAAGTTTACGATTTTTCAATTCCCTACTACACTTCGAAAAATAAGGTTATCGTAAGAAAATCTGAATTAACGAATTACCAATCAGTCCAGGATTTGGCTCAGAAAAAGGTTGGAGCGCAGAAAGGTTCTATCCAGGAAACTCTGGCTAAAGAAACCTTGCAGAATTCATCTCTCGTTTCACTTCCTAAAAATGGAAATTTGATAACAGATTTGAAATCAGGGCAACTGGATGCGGTTATCTTTGAGGAACCAGTGGCGAAAGGATTTGTAGAGAATAATCCAGACCTAGCCATCGCTGAGTTTGATTTTGACAATGACAAAGAAGATTCCTACGCTGTTGCGATGAAAAAAGATAGTAAAGAATTGAAAGAAGCGGTTGACAAAACCATCCAGAAGTTGAAGGATTCTGGGGAGTTGGACAAATTGATTGACGATGCTTTTAAAGCCTCTATCGAAAAATAGAAAGAAGGATGAGAAATGAGTAAGGAAAAAGTCATTTTAGCCTATTCAGGTGGATTGGATACATCAGTTGCTATTACATGGTTAAAAAAAGACTATGATGTGATTGCTGTTTGTATGGATGTGGGTGAAGGAAAAGATCTGGAATTCATCCACGATAAAGCTCTCAAGGTTGGGGCTGTTGAGTCTTATGTCATTGATGTTAAGGAAGAATTTGCTAATGACTATGTTTTAGTGGCCCTTCAGGCTCATGCCTACTATGAACAGAAGTATCCCTTGGTATCTGCTCTGAGTCGCCCTCTTATTTCAAAAAAACTAGTTGAGATAGCTCATCAGACGGGGGCAACCACAATTGCTCATGGTTGTACAGGTAAGGGAAACGACCAAGTTCGGTTTGAAGTCTCTATTGCGGCTTTGGATCCCAATTTAAAAGTAGTTGCGCCTGTTCGTGAGTGGAAATGGTCTCGTGAAGAAGAAATCCAATATGCCAAAGAAAACGGTGTTCCAGTTCCTGCTGACCTTGACAATCCTTACTCTGTCGATCAAAATCTTTGGGGACGCGCAAATGAATGTGGTGTTTTGGAAAACCCTTGGAACCAAGCGCCAGAAGAAGCATTTGGAATCACATCTTCTCCAGAAGAGGCGCCAGACAGTCCAGAATTTATTGACATTGAGTTTAGCTGTGGGGTGCCCATCTCCCTCAATGGTGAGAAGATGAAAGTGGCGGCTTTGATTCAAGAACTCAATGAAATTGCAGGCAAACATGGTGTCGGACGGATTGACCATGTGGAAAATCGCCTAGTCGGTATTAAGTCAAGAGAGATTTATGAGTGCCCAGGCGCTGTGACTTTATTGGCAGCTCATAAGGAGATTGAAGACTTGACTCTTGTGAGAGAAGTGGCTCATTTCAAACCTATTATCGAAAATGAGTTGTCCAATCTCATCTATAATGCTTTGTGGTTTAGCCCAGCAACTCAGGCTTTGATTGCCTATATCAAGGAGACACAGAAAGTTGTCAATGGAACTGCAAAAGTTAAACTCTATAAGGGGAACGCCCAGGTAGTGGCTCGGAAATCACCAAATTCTCTTTACGATGAAAATTTGGCGACTTATACTAGTGCGGATACTTTTGACCAAGATGCGGCTGTTGGATTTATCAAGCTTTGGGGGCTTCCGACTAAGGTTTATTCAGAAGTTCAGAAAAATGTTGAGTAGTGACGCGATAGAAAGGGACGACAGGATATGCCGAAAAATACAAAATTATGGGGTGGTCGATTTGAAGGCACTGTGGAAGAGTGGGTAGAACAGTTCGGTGCGAGTATTTCTTTTGACCACCAGCTGGCAAAATTTGATTTGATGGGTTCCCTAGCTCATGTTCAAATGCTAGGACAGACTGGCATTTTAAGCTTGGAAGAGTCAGAGCAGATCCAAGATGGTCTGAAAGCTTTGTTGCGAGATTTAGAGGCAGGAGAGCTTCATTTTGATATTGCAAATGAAGATATTCATATGAATATGGAAGTGTTGCTGACAGAGAAAATTGGTCCTCTGGCTGGGAAACTACACACGGCTCGTTCTCGGAATGACCAAGTCGCAACGGATATGCACTTATATCTAAAGGAGCAGCTTGGCCATGTCTTGGATAAGTTGGCGAATCTGAACAGTGTTTTGCTGGATTTGGCTGAAAAACATGTGGAAACCATCATGCCAGGTTATACTCATTTGCAACATGCCCAACCTATTAGTTTTGCCCATCATCTCATGGCTTATTATAATATGTTCCAAAGGGATAGCGAGCGCTTTGCATTTAACTTGAAACATACGGACCTATCTCCACTGGGTGCGGCTGCCTTAGCGGGGACAACTTTTCCAATCGATCGTCAATTATCGAGTGATTTATTGGGTTTCCAACAACCCTATACCAATTCCTTGGACGCAGTGAGTGACCGTGATTTTATCTTAGAATTTCTGTCAAATGCCAGCATTTTGATGATGCATATGAGTCGTTTTTGTGAGGAAATCATCAATTGGTGCAGTTTTGAGTATCAGTACATTAGCTTGTCTGATAGCTTTTCAACGGGTTCATCTATCATGCCCCAGAAGAAAAATCCTGATATGGCGGAATTGATTCGAGGGAAGACAGGCCGAGTTTACGGGAACTTGCTTGGGCTATTGACCGTCATGAAGTCTTTGCCTCTGGCTTACAATAAGGATTTGCAAGAGGACAAGGAAGGCATGTTTGATACAGTAGAAACGATTTTAAATTCTCTGGATGTGTTGGCAGGTATGCTATCGAGCATGCAGGTTAATAAGGCCAAAATGCAGCAATCCACAGAGAATGATTTTTCGAATGCGACCGAACTGGCAGATTATTTGGCTGAAAAAGGACTCCCTTTTAGAGAAGCGCATGAAATTGTAGGGAAATTGGTTCTAGACTCTATCAAGCATGGTAAAAACATCCAAGATTGGGATTTGGAGGAGTTGCAAGCCTACCATCCCTTGATTGAAGAGGATATTTATATCTACTTGCGTCCAGAAACCGCTGTTCGGAGACGGAATTCCTTAGGAGGAACCGGCTTTGAGCAAGTGAAATACCAGATAGAACAAGCGAAGAAAGAACTTAAAGGGGAAAATTGATTCGTTTGCAAAGGAAGAAAGAGAGGTTGAGATGATTTATCAGCCTCTTTCTTGTCTTCTCCAACCAAGCGTGTTATAATGAATACTGCTCAAGCGACCTTCAATCGTTAAAGCACACACGACCTTCAATCGTGAACTAGTCATTTCGTTTATCTTTTATTACGTCGTTAACTCGCAATGAGATGCAAGCTGAGCTTGTCTGATTTATAACCTCAATCAGTCTCCCGGACTGATTGAGCGAACTCAAGTTATGCCTGCGACTCGTTGCCTATCATATTTTCATTTTAAGATGATAGGCTAAAATGGTCTCCCAGACCATTTTACTCCTAAAAGCAAACGAAAAGACGATACTCAAAGAAATTCTATTGAAAGTTATAATGAATAGAATTTTGAAGGGTATGAATAAACGAATAGATGGGAGACTTACCATGAGTGATAACTCTAAAACACGTGTTGTCGTGGGGATGAGTGGTGGTGTTGATTCGTCGGTGACGGCTCTCTTGCTCAAGGAGCAGGGCTACGATGTGATCGGTATCTTCATGAAGAACTGGGATGACACAGATGAAAACGGCGTCTGTACGGCGACCGAAGATTACAAGGATGTGGCTGCGGTGGCAGACCAGATCGGCATTCCTTACTACTCTGTCAATTTTGAAAAAGAGTACTGGGACCGCGTTTTTGAGTATTTCCTAGCGGAATACCGTGCAGGGCGCACGCCAAATCCAGACGTTATGTGTAACAAGGAAATCAAGTTTAAGGCCTTTCTGGACTATGCTATGACCTTAGGCGCAGACTATATAGCGACTGGGCACTATGCCCGAGTAGCGCGTGATGAGGATGGCATCGTTCACATGCTTCGTGGCGTGGACAATGGCAAGGACCAGACCTATTTCCTCAGTCAACTTTCGCAAGAACAACTTCAAAAAACTATGTTCCCACTGGGGCATTTGGAAAAGCCTGAAGTACGAAAACTAGCAGAAGAAGCAGGTCTTGCGACTGCCAAGAAGAAAGATTCGACAGGGATTTGCTTTATCGGAGAAAAGAACTTTAAAAACTTTCTCAGTAACTACCTGCCAGCCCAGCCTGGTCGCATGATGACTGTGGACGGTCGCGATATGGGTGAGCATGCAGGACTTATGTATTATACGATTGGTCAGCGTGGAGGACTTGGTATCGGTGGTCAACACGGCGGTGACAATGCCCCTTGGTTCGTTGTCGGAAAAGATTTGAGCCAAAATATCCTCTATGTCGGCCAAGGTTTCTATCATGATTCGCTCATGTCAACAAGCCTAGAGGCCAGTCAAGTTCACTTTACTCGTGACATGCCAGAGGAATTTACTCTAGAATGCACAGCAAAATTCCGCTACCGTCAGCCTGATTCTAAGGTGACAGTACATGTCAAAGGAGACAAGGCAGAGGTCATCTTTGCGGAACCACAACGTGCGATTACACCAGGACAGGCAGTTGTCTTTTACGATGGCGAAGAGTGTCTAGGTGGTGGCTTGATTGACAATGCTTATCGAGATGGACAAGTTTGTCAGTACATTTAGATTGACAAATTTTCTCAATTTGCTACAATAATAAAAGCAATAGAAATGATGGTCAAAGCTCATGGATGTTGCAGGCTTTTTTGCCCTGCACTCCTTACGAGTTTTGACTGTTTTTGTGTCGTTTAAGGGAAAGGATAAAAATGGCTCAACAAGACTTTCGGACAAAAGTGGAAAATACTGTTTTTGGTGTTCGGGCGACAGCCTTGATTCTCCAAAATGGCAAGCTCCTAGTTACCAAAGATAAGGGCAAGTATTACACTATTGGCGGTGCGATTCAAGTCAATGAAAGCACGGAAGACGCGGTAGTCCGTGAAGTGAAGGAAGAACTGGGTGTCAAAGCTCAAGCTGAGCAGCTAGCTTTCGTGGTTGAAAATCGTTTTGAACAAGACGGTGTTTCCTATCACAACATCGAGTTTCATTATCTGGTGGACTTGCTTGAAGATGCTCCATTGACCATGCAGGAAGATGAAAAAACGCAGCCTTGTGAGTGGATTGATTTGGATAAACTCCAGAATATCCAGCTAGTTCCAGCCTTTTTAAAAACAGCCCTACCAGATTGGGATGGCCAACTAAGACACATTCATCTTGAGAAATAGGAGAGAAAATGACTTATAATTTTACGGAAGAATACGATATTATTGTAATCGGTGCGGGGCACGCTGGGGTGGAGGCATCTCTAGCTGCTAGCCGTATGGGCTGCAAGGTATTGCTTGCGACCATCAACATTGAAATGCTGGCTTTCATGCCTTGTAACCCTTCTATCGGTGGCTCTGCCAAGGGGATTGTCGTGCGTGAAGTGGATGCCCTTGGTGGTGAAATGGCTAAAACCATTGACAAGACCTACATCCAGATGAAGATGCTCAACACTGGGAAAGGTCCAGCTGTTCGTGCCCTTCGTGCGCAAGCTGACAAGGAGCTTTACTCTAAAGAAATGCGCAAAACCGTCGAAAATCAAGACAACCTCACCCTTCGTCAGACTATGATTGATGAGATTTTGGTGGAAGATGGCAAGGTTGTCGGTGTGCGTACAGCGACCCATCAAGAGTATGCTGCCAAGGCTGTTATCGTGACGACAGGAACAGCCCTCCGTGGGGAAATCATCATCGGAGACCTCAAGTATTCATCAGGACCAAACCACAGCCTAGCTTCGATTAACCTTGCTGACAACCTTAAGGAATTGGGCCTCGAAATTGGTCGTTTCAAGACGGGGACACCTCCACGTGTCAAGGCTTCGTCTATCAATTACGATGTGACAGAAATCCAACCAGGAGACGAAGCGCCTAATCACTTCTCCTATACTTCACGTGATGAGGATTATGTCAAGGACCAAGTGCCATGCTGGTTGACCTACACTAACGGTACCAGTCATGAGATTATCCAAAACAACCTCCACCGTGCGCCTATGTTCACAGGTGTGGTCAAGGGAGTTGGGCCTCGTTACTGTCCATCGATTGAGGACAAGATTGTACGCTTTGCGGACAAGGAACGCCACCAACTCTTCCTAGAGCCAGAAGGGCGCAATACAGAGGAAGTTTATGTCCAAGGACTTTCAACCAGTCTGCCTGAGGATGTCCAACGTGACTTGGTTCATTCCATCAAAGGTTTGGAAAATGCTGAGATGATGCGAACTGGTTATGCCATTGAGTATGACATGGTCTTGCCTCATCAATTGCGTGCAACGCTTGAAACCAAAAAAATCTCAGGCCTCTTCACTGCTGGTCAGACAAATGGAACGTCAGGTTATGAAGAGGCGGCAGGTCAAGGGATTATCGCTGGTATCAATGCGGCTCTGAAAATCCAAGGCAAGCCTGAGTTGATTTTGAAGCGCAGCGACGGTTATATTGGGGTGATGATTGATGACTTGGTGACCAAGGGAACCATTGAACCCTACCGTCTTTTGACCAGTCGTGCAGAATATCGTCTCATTCTCCGCCATGACAATGCCGATATGCGTTTGACAGAGATGGGACGCGAGATTGGACTTGTGGATGATGAACGTTGGGCCCGCTTTGAAATCAAGAAAAATCAATTTGACAATGAGATGAAGCGCCTAGACAGTATCAAACTCAAGCCAGTCAAGGAAACCAATGCCAAGGTTGAGGAGATGGGCTTCAAACCGTTGACAGATGCGGTGACAGCCAAGGAATTCCTTCGCCGTCCAGAAGTTTCTTACCAGGATGTGGTGGCTTTCATCGGACCTGCAGCAGAGGACTTGGATGACAAGATTATCGAATTGATTGAAACAGAAATCAAATACGAGGGTTATATTTCCAAAGCTATGGATCAGGTTGCCAAGATGAAACGGATGGAAGAAAAACGCATTCCAGCCAATATTGATTGGGATGACATTGATTCTATCGCAACCGAAGCCCGTCAGAAGTTCAAACTCATCAATCCAGAAACTATCGGCCAAGCCAGCCGTATTTCGGGAGTAAACCCAGCAGATATTTCTATTTTGATGGTCTATCTTGAGGGGAAAAATCGTAGTATTTCTAAAAATCAAGAAAAGAAAGCATAGAGAAAAACAGCTCCGAAGATGGGGCTGTTTTTTGACTTGTATTCAATGAAAAACAAAGAGTATTATTCTTCGTCTGGCGTGAGGATCATCGGGATGATAATCGGTTCACGTTCTGTATTTTCATAGAGGAAAGGACGAATAGCGTTGACGATGGCACCATTGACAGATTGCACGCTAGCATCTTTGTTCTTCAGTGCGATACGAATAGCATTGAAGAGGATGCGCTGGCTTTGGCGAATCAAGTCTCCAGACTCTCTCATGTAGACAAAGCCTCGGCTGAGGATGTCTGGGCCAGACAGAATCATCTGCGATTTAAAGTCAACAGTTGCGACTGCTAGAACGACACCGTCTTCAGATAAATCACGACGATCTTTGAGGACAGCAGCGCCGATTTCACCGATACGATTTCCATCGACATAGATGTCTTGGGCATTGAAGTGACCTGCGATACGGGCTGAGTTAGCAGTAAGAGCAAGCACATCACCATTGCTCATGATAAAGATATTGTCCTTCTCGACACCCGTATCCACCGCTAGTCCAGCGTGGACTTTCTGCATACGATATTCACCGTGGACAGGCATGAAGTATTTCGGCTTAATCAAGCGGAGCATGAGTTTTTGCTCTTGCTGACCACCGTGTCCAGATGTATGGATATTGTTCACTTTACCGTGGATAACTTCGACACCAGCTTCAGAAATAGTGTTAATCAATTTGTTGACGCTAGTGGTATTTCCAGGGATTGGGCTAGAAGAGAAGATAACAGTATCGCCGGGTTGGAGTTGCACCTGACGGTGGGTTCCATTGGCGATACGAGAGAGGGCTGCCATCGGCTCACCCTGACTACCTGTACAGAGTATTAGAACCTCGCCTGCAGGATAGTCTTTGATTTCATTTGGCTCGATAAAGGTTCCCTTAGGAGCTTTGATGTAGCCAAGCTCGATTCCGTTGACAATGGCCTTTTCCATCGAACGTCCAAAGACCGCGATCTTGCGTCCAGTCTTAACAGCGGCATCCGTTGCTTGCTGGAGACGGAAGATATTTGAGGCAAAGGAAGCAAAGATGATACGTCCTTCAATGCCTTGGATAATCTTCATAATGGACTGACCAACGACTTTTTCAGAGTTGGTAAAGGTTGGCACTTCTGCATTTGTCGAGTCAGAGAGGAGGCAGAGTACGCCTTCTTCACCAAGGGCTGCCATCCGGTGCAAGTCCGCAGGTTCCCCAACGGGAGTAAAGTCAAACTTAAAGTCACCCGTACAGACGATTTTCCCTTGAGGAGTATGAATGACAATCCCCAAAGGTTCTGGAATAGAGTGAGTGGTTCTAAAGAAAGTTGCCTTAAGATTTTTAAAGGTCAACTCAGTGTTGTGGTTGATTTCGTAAAGTTTGGCGTTGCGCAAGAGACCGTGTTCTTCGAGTTTTCCACGGATCAAAGCCAAGGCAAGTGGTCCAGCGTAGATAGGGACATTTGCTTGCTTGAGCAGGAAAGGAATCCCACCGATGTGGTCCTCGTGTCCGTGTGTAATCAAAACGGCCTTGACGCGGTCGATATTGTCCACGATGTAAGAATAATCAGGAATGACGTAATCGATACCCAGCAAGTCATCTTCTGGGAATTTAATCCCAGCATCGACGATAATAATCTCATCTTGGTATTCAATTCCGTATGTGTTTTTCCCGATTTCTCCCAGACCACCGATGGCAAAAACGCCGACTTCTTCAGGTTTAAGAGTGTAGGCCATATTAGAACTCCGTAATCTCGAAAGCGCCAGTTTCTTTTTCGTAATCTAGCAATTTGTCAGACAAGAGTTCGATGAATTCGATATTGTACTCTGGGCGGTTTTCTTCGACAAGTTGGCGAGCAGCGATACGGCCCTCAAGTTCTGAGTTGGCATCGATGTCTAGGTAAAGTGAGCGTGTTGTTTCACGACGTGGGCTACGTTCTTTTGTTTCTTGATAAAAAACTTTGTAAATCATATAGTTCCTTTCTATTTACAGGTCAGCTTATTCCAAACTTTTAGCATAGATTTGCTTGATTTCATTCCATTTTGTGTCTAGATTGACCTTGATTCGTTACAATTATTTCAATTATACCACAAAATGAAAAATTAGTAAAAGACGGAAAATGAGAAAGTCGGTAGGGGAAGAAGGAGCAAAAAGATAGATAGAATTTGGTTGGAGAGCGCTTAGGTGTTATAATGGAAAGAGGAAGGGAAGTTTATGGATGGGAATATTTCCTATAGTTTTTAAAATAAGGAGGATTAAGGATGTTTAGTTTGTTTGAATTTGCAGTAGGGGTTCGCCTCTTGATGTTTATAGTTTTTGTAGCCTGTGTATATGGTGGAAATCTTATTTTTACGTATCTGGAACACCGCAAAACAAAATTCCTTTGGAAGCTTGCTTTTGTGACACTCTATTCAATTTTTCTCCTCCTTGTCACCTATGTTGTCTGGCTCGTTTTTCATTTTGGTTTAAATGTTTGATCTCAATTATTCATCTAGATATACAGAAAATCCACCTCGTCTTGATAGATGGGATGGACTTTTTCTATTTTTAGATGATATCTTTATTGTTACGATGATGATTTCTCGCATCGAAAATCGAGTTGAAACATAAAAAGAAAACAATGCAAACCGATAAATCAACTGGTAAGGAGATCCTAGTTATGTTTAAATCATTTAGAAGATAGAGCAGGCTATAGCCGAAGAAGAGAAAAAAGTTTACCCTTCTAAAAATGTAATTTTTATCTAGCATGACTTATCCAAACTTCTTACGAAGATCTTTCCCGATAGTGTAAGCAGCCATAAATAAAGCTATACCAACACCTACGCCAAAACCACCCTTAATTCCTTGCAATTCTTTATTAGAAATTGCACAATACTTATCTAAACCTTTAATCATACTAACCTCCTAAAAAATAACCAGCTGCCAAACCAGAACCTACAAGTGCTGTTCCACCTGCAATAGCTTTCCAAGATACTGCTACTCCAAAGATAACTAAGGGAGCGAGACCACCATCAATATCTGATAATTCGTTTTCAGATAACGATAAAAATTGATTGTCAAGAACGTCAAAATTTGTCATTGAACTTTCCTCCTTTTTCCTTGTTCACTCATATATTCGGAAAAGATAGGAAAAATGTAAAATTTTTTTGAATTTTTTGTGCAGAATTGCTTGTCTAAGTGACAGGCCCTTTTGTTTCAAAACAAAGAAAATTCCCATGCGCTGGCTTTTGTAGTATAATAGTAAACAGACAAAAAAATAGGAATGTGTTATGAAAGTATTAGCTTTTGATACGTCCAGCAAGGCTCTTTCTCTAGCCATTTTAGAGGACAAGCAGGTTCTTGCCGAGACGACGATTAATATCAAGAAAAATCACAGTATTACCCTTATGCCAGCCATTGATTTTTTGATGGCCAGTCTAGATTTGACATCAAAGGATTTGGATCGAATCGTGGTCGCTGAAGGGCCAGGTAGCTACACGGGCTTGCGAATTGCGGTAGCAACTGCCAAGACCTTGGCTCATACCCTGAACATTGAGTTAGTTGGGATGTCTAGCCTATTGGCTCTGGTGCCACGCCAACAAGAAGGCTTGGTGGTTCCTATCATGGATGCACGTCGCAACAATGTTTATGCAGGATTTTATCAAAACGCCAAACCAGTCTTTCCAGAAGCGCACCTGTCTTTTGCGGAAGTGCTAGAGCAGGTCAAGGATGCTGAACAGGTAACCTTTGTCGGAGAAGTTGGAGCCTTTGTGGAACAGATCCAAGAACAACTACCTCAAGCTAGCTATCAAGAAACCTTGCCAAATGCAGCTAATCTAGCTCTTTGGGCCTGGGACGAGGAAGCAGACTCCTTGCACGACTTTGTGCCAAATTACCTCAAACGTGTTGAAGCTGAGGAAAACTGGCTCAAGAACCATACCGAGTCTGGCGGGTCTTACATTAAACGCCTATGATAGAAATCAAACGAATCCAAAAACAGCCTGAACTAGCTAAAACCATCTACGCTGTCATGGCAGATGTTTACCCAGTCAGTCCTTGGACGCTGGAACAAATCCAAGCAGACCTGTCCCAAGACCAAACTTGGTACGCTCTAGCTTATGATGGAACAGAAGTGATTGGATTTCTAGCTGTGCAGGAGAATCTCTTTGAGGCAGAAGTCCTGCAAATCGCTGTCAAGAAAGCCTATCAAGGACAGGAAATAGCATCAGCCTTGTTTGCAACATTGCCGACAGACAAGGAGATTTTCCTCGAAGTCAGAAAGTCAAATCACCGAGCGCAAGCATTTTACAAGAAAGAAAAGATGGCGGTCATCGCTGAGCGAAAGGCCTACTACCATGACCCAGTCGAGGACGCCATCATCATGAAGAGAGAAATAGATGAAGGATAGATATATTTTAGCATTTGAGACATCCTGTGACGAGACCAGTGTCGCTGTCTTAAAAAACGACGACCAGCTCTTGTCCAATGTCATTGCTAGTCAAATTGAGAGCCACAAACGTTTTGGGGGCGTAGTGCCAGAAGTAGCTAGTCGTCACCATGTCGAGGTCATTACAGCCTGTATCGAGGAGGCTCTAGCAGAAGCAGGAATTACCGAAGAGGATGTAACAGCCGTTGCCGTTACTTATGGACCTGGATTGGTTGGGGCTTTGCTAGTTGGTTTGTCAGCTGCCAAGGCCTTTGCTTGGGCTCATGGACTTCCGCTGATCCCCGTTAACCACATGGCTGGTCACCTCATGGCGGCTCAGAGCGTTGAGCCTTTGGAGTTTCCCTTGCTAGCCCTCTTGGTTAGTGGTGGGCACACAGAGTTGGTCTATGTTTCTGAGGCTGGGGATTATAAGATTGTTGGGGAAACGCGGGATGATGCAGTTGGTGAGGCCTATGATAAGGTCGGCCGTGTCATGGGCTTGACCTATCCTGCAGGTCGCGAAATTGATGAGCTAGCTCATCAGGGGCAGGATATTTATGACTTTCCTCGTGCTATGATTAAGGAAGACAATTTGGAGTTCTCATTCTCAGGTCTCAAGTCTGCCTTTATCAATCTTCACCACAATGCCGAGCAAAAGGGAGAAAGCTTGTCCAAGGAAGACCTGTCAGCATCTTTCCAAGCAGCAGTCATGGATATTCTTATGGCCAAAACCAAGAAGGCTTTGGAAAAATATCCTGTTAAAACCCTAGTCGTGGCCGGTGGCGTGGCAGCTAATAAAGGGCTCAGAGAACGTCTAGCAACCGAAATCACAGATGTCAAGGTTATCATCCCACCCCTGCGCCTTTGTGGAGACAATGCAGGGATGATTGCTTATGCTAGCGTCAGCGAGTGGAATAAAGAAAACTTTGCGGGCTTGGACCTCAACGCCAAACCAAGTCTCGCCTTTGATACTATGGAATAGAGAGTTAGCCTAAGGTTGACTCTTTTATCTTGGACAGATCCTAACCTTTTTTTGTATAGTAGATATATGAAAATTACAAAAATAATTAGTAATTTGCTTGCTATTGGAGCTTTACTCATGCTTTTATCAGCTTGCCAGAATATCAAAAAGACACAACTGGTTTTGTTTGAATCCCTTTCGTTCGGTATGTCTCCTAAATCCTTTGAAGAAGTATTGGGAAATGCTAGCGAGGTGGAGGAAGAAGAGGAAACGGCCTATCGCGACACTTGGCGTGCAGAAGACCCATATTTCTATAAAACAGGTCGCCTTTTCTATCACTATGAGCAGATTACTTTGAAAGGCTATACTGGTCGAGCAACCTTTACATTTTCAAAATCGCATCACTTGGAAGAAGCGACAGTTCATATTCCTGTAACTTCAAAGGTGGAGCAGAAAGTAGTGCTTAACAATCTATCCCAGACTGTAAAAAAAGAACTGGAAGAACTCCCAGATTACCAGTCCATGACAACTGATACAGTAGGCCTCTATGATGACGGTTATCGCTACAAGGTCAAGTTGAAGGGACAACAGTGGGAACTCTGGGTGGATGTCTATCCAACAGAAAATAAATATGTTACAGACACAGAAATCGATAAGTATACTATCCGAGTGGATCAATTTCTCATGTATCCATGATGCTTCCTCTTCAGCACTTTTTGCTGGCAATGGGTTTCGAATCCAAAACTTTTTTCTCTTCTTTGAATATGTTATAATAGTCCGTGCTGTGGCTGTGATGATGAACAGCCTCAATTGGAGAGAATATGAGGAGAAGGATGAAAGAAAAAGGATTTTGGGAAGGTGCACAGGCGGCCATGCCGACTGCCCTTGGCTATGTCAGCATTGGCCTGGCTTGTGGGATTATTGGCGCGCCCTATGTGACACCTGTTGAGATGGGCTTGATGAGCCTCTTTGTTTATGCTGGGAGCGCCCAGTTTGCCATGTTGGCACTGATTGCGGTACAAGCGCCTGTAGCAGCTATTGCTATGACGGTCTTTTTGATCAACTTGCGACTCTTTTTGCTGAGCTTGCATGCATCGACCTATTTCCGTCATACTAGTCTCTGGCAAAATATCGGCATGTCTAGTCTCCTGACAGATGAGACCTACGGGGTTTTGATGGGAGAATTAGCCCATACAGACAAGGTCCATCCTATGTGGATGCATGGGAACAATCTCAATAGTTATGTAGCCTGGTTTATTGGGACAGTTGCGGGGACAGCTTTAGGTGGGCTTCTTCCAAATCCTGAGGTCTTTGGCTTAGACTTTGCCCTTGTTGGGATGTTTATCGGGATTTTTACCTCGCAATTTCAGATTATGCAAAGACGGGTTCCTGTACGAAATCTGCTGCGGATCCTAGCCGTGGTTGCGGTGTCCTTCTTTTTGCTCTTGACAGTGGTGTCTCAGTCGCTAGCTGTTTTGTTTGCGACCTTGCTAGGTTGTACCATGGGGGTGGTCTTAGATGGTCAGTAAATATCTTTTGTTAGCCGTTATCTTTTCAGGTCTAGTGACTTGGATTCCCCGTATGATTCCCTTCATCTTGGTTAAGTACAAGGGGCTGCCAGCTATCGTTGAGCGTTTTTTGAAGTTCTTGCCTGTTTCCATTATCTTTGCCTTGATCCTTTCAAGCGTAGTGACTGGCAAGGTTGGCAGCCTTCCTCAGATCAAATGGCTGGACTTTTTAGCAGTCTTTCCAACGGCTTGGGTAGCCTTTCGCTACCGCAATCTAGTGGGTACGGTTCTTTTTGGAGTAGTCTTGATTGCAGTCTTGCGTCTGGTCTTTTAGTCAGCCATAAAAAAAACCTATCACCGAGATAGGTATCATATAATGGCGAAAAAAAATATTTTCTGTTAAGATAGTAAAGTATTCTATTTTGGAGGAAATGACATGAAAAAAATCGTCAAATATTCATCTCTTGCTGCTCTAGGACTTGTTGCCGCAGGTGTACTAGCAGCTTGCTCAGGCGGAGATAAGAAAGATACTGCAACTAGCGAAGCAGCATCTGGTAAGAAAGAAATTATCGTTGCAACCAATGCTTCACCAAAACCATTCAACTACGAAGAAAATGGCGAGTTGACTGGTTATGAGATTGAAGTAGTCCGTGCTATCTTTAAAGACTCTGACAAATACGATGTTAAGTTTGAAAAGACAGAGTGGTCAGGTGTCTTTGCAGGCCTTGATAGCGATCGCTACCAAATGGCTGTGAACAATATTAGTTATACCAAAGAACGTGCTGAAAAGTACCTTTATGCAGCGCCAACTGCTAAAAACCCTAACGTTCTTGTAGTGAAAAAAGACGACTCTAGCATCAAGTCGCTTGATGATATCGGAGGCAAGTCTACTGAGGTTGTTCAAGGGACAACATCAGCTAAACAGCTAGAAGATTATAACAAACAACACGCAGACAATCCAACGGTTCTTAACTACACTAAGGCTGATTTCCAACAAATCATGTCTCGTTTGAGCGATGGTCAGTTTGACTACAAGATCTTTGATAAGATCGGTGTTGAAACAGTTATCAAGAACCAAGGTTTGGACAACTTGAAAGTCATTGAACTTCCGAGCGACCAACAACCTTATGTTTACCCACTTCTTGCTAAAGGTCAAGATGAGTTGAAATCATTTGTAGACAAACGTATCCAAGAACTCTACAAAGACGGAACTCTTGAAAAATTGTCTAAACAGTTCTTCGGAGACACTTATCTCCCAGCAGAAGCTGATATTAAATAGTCGTATGAAATCATCCAGTCTGAGAAAGGCGGATGATTTCTCAATTTTTAGGTATATAGTTTCAAACTATATGTCTGCCTATCTAATAACAATTTGCTAAATCAAATAAAGTATGAGATACTGTTACGGTATTATTTTTAAGGAGAAAGAATCATGAAAATTAAAAAATGGCTCGGTGTAGCAGCGCTTGCTACAGTCGCAGGTTTGACTCTTGCAGCTTGCGGAAATTCAGAAAAGAAAGCAGATAACGAAACAGTTGTCAAAATTGCAACAGTTAACCGTAGCGGTTCTGAAGAAGCACGTTGGGATAAAATCCAAGAATTGGTTAAAAAAGATGGAATTAAATTGGAATTCACAGAGTTCACAGACTACTCACAACCAAACAAGGCAACTGCTGATGGCGAAGTAGACTTGAACGCTTTCCAACACTACAACTTCTTGAACAACTGGAACAAAGAAAACGGGAAAGACCTTGTAGCGATTGCAGATACGTACATCTCACCAATCCGCCTTTACTCAGGTAAAAATGGGGAAGAAAACAAGTACACCAAAGTGGAAGAAATCCCAGATAAGGGTGAAATCGCCGTACCAAACGATGCAACAAACGAAAGCCGTGCGCTTTACTTGCTTCAATCAGCTGGTTTGATCAAATTGGATGTTTCTGGAACTGCTCTTGCAACAGTTGCTAACATCACAGAAAATCCAAAGAACTTGAAGATTACTGAATTGGACGCTAGCCAAACAGCTCGTTCATTGTCATCAGTTGATGCTGCCGTTGTAAACAATACCTTCGTTACAGAAGCAAAATTGGACTACAAGAAAGCACTCTTCAAAGAACAAGCTGATGAAAACTCAAAACAATGGTACAACATCATTGTTGCGAAAAAAGATTGGGAATCATCACCTAAAGCTGATGCCATCAAGAAAATTATCGCGGCTTATCACACTGATGAAGTGAGAAAAGTCATTGAAGAAACATCAGACGGTTTGGACCAACCAGTTTGGTAATAAGACATAGGGAGGTGGGAGAGAGTTTCCACCTCTTGCTTTTGTATAGAGAGTTGATTTTAAAGAGGCACTTGTGTTCGTTCTGAGTACACAAGTACGCAGTAGAAAGAGAGAGAAAATGGTTTTTCCTAGCGAACAAGAGCAGATTGAAAAATTTGAAAAGGATCATGTTGCCCAACATTATTTTGAAGTCTTGCGCACCTTAATTTCCAAGAAATCAGTCTTTGCCCAGCAGGTTGGGCTCAAGGAGGTCGCAAACTATCTGGGTGAGATTTTCAAGCGTGTAGGGGCTGAAGTGGAGATTGATGAGAGCTACACGGCTCCCTTTGTCATGGCGCATTTCAAGAGTTCGCGTCCAGATGCCAAGACCTTGATTTTCTATAACCACTATGACACTGTGCCAGCGGATGGGGATCAGGTCTGGACAGAGGATCCTTTTACCCTTTCTGTACGAAATGGCTTTATGTACGGGCGTGGGGTTGACGATGACAAGGGCCATATCACAGCTCGTTTGAGTGCTTTGAGAAAATATATGCAGCACCACGATGATCTCCCTGTCAATATCAGCTTTATCATGGAAGGGGCAGAGGAATCTGCTTCCATGGATCTAGATAAGTATTTAGAGAAACACGCAGACAAACTTCGTGGGGCGGACTTGCTAGTCTGGGAACAAGGGACCAAGAACGCCTTGGAACAGCTGGAAATCTCTGGCGGAAACAAGGGGATTGTGACCTTTGATGCTAAGGTGAAAAGTGCGGATGTGGATATCCACTCGAGTTATGGTGGTGTCGTGGAGTCAGCACCGTGGTATCTTATCCAGGCCTTAAGTAGTCTGCGAGCTGCTGATGGACGTACCTTAGTAGAAGGCTTGTACGAGGATGTTCAAGAGCCAAATGAACGAGAACTAGCCTTGGTGGATACTTACGCCCAGCGTAATCCAGAGGAAATTAGTCGCATTTATGGCTTGGAATTGCCTCTCTTACAAGAGGATCGTGCAGCCTTCCTAAAACGGTTCTTTTTCGAGCCAGCCCTTAATATCGAAGGAATTCAGTCAGGTTACCAAGGACAAGGAGTTAAAACGATTTTGCCAGCAGAAGCCAGTGCTAAGCTAGAGGTTCGTTTGGTTCCTGGCCTAGAACCGCATGATGTTCTGGAAAAAATTCGTAAACAGCTAGACAAAAATGGCTTTGATAAGGTAGAATTATACTATACCTTGGGAGAGATGAGCTATCGAAGCGATATGAGCGCGCCGGCCATCCTCAACGTAATCGAGTTGGCCAAGAAATTCTATCCACAGGGCGTTTCAGTCTTGCCGACAACAGCGGGGACAGGACCGATGCATACGGTCTTTGATGCCCTAGAGGTGCCAATGGTGGCTTTTGGTCTAGGAAATGCCAATAGCCGAGACCACGGTGGAGATGAAAATGTGCGAATCGCCGATTACTACACCCATATTGAATTAGTAGAGGAGCTGATTAGAAGCTATGAGTAGAGATATTATTAAGTTAGATCAGATCGATGTGACTTTTCACCAAAAGAAAAGAACCATCACAGCGGTCAAGGATGTGACCATTCACATCCAAGAAGGGGATATCTACGGAATCGTTGGATATTCTGGAGCAGGGAAATCAACCCTTGTACGGGTGATTAACCTCTTGCAAAAGCCATCTGCTGGGAAAATTACCATTGATAACGACGTCATTTTTAACGGCAGAGTGACTCTGACAGCAGAGCAGTTGCGTCGTAAGCGTCAAGACATTGGGATGATTTTCCAGCATTTTAACCTGATGAGTCAAAAGACAGCAGAGGAAAATGTGACCTTTGCCCTCAAACACTCTGGACTTAGCAAGGAAGAAAAGAAAGCAAAAGTAGCTAAGTTGTTAGACTTGGTTGGCTTGGCGGATCGTGCTGAAAACTACCCTTCACAACTATCAGGAGGACAAAAACAGCGTGTAGCTATTGCGCGTGCCTTGGCAAATGATCCGAAAATTTTGATTTCAGATGAGTCAACGTCTGCCCTTGACCCTAAGACAACTAAGCAGATTTTGGCATTGTTGCAAGATTTGAACAAAAAATTAGGCTTGACTGTTGTTTTGATTACACATGAAATGCAGATTGTAAAAGACATTGCCAACCGTGTGGCGGTCATGCAGGATGGTCGTTTGATTGAAGAGGGTAGTGTTCTTGAAATCTTCTCAGATCCTAAACAACCTTTGACACAGGACTTTATCTCAACAGCCACAGGTATTGACGAAGCCATGGTCAAGATTGAGAAGCAAGAAATCGTAGAGCATTTATCTGAGAACAGTATCTTAGTGCAGCTCAAGTATGCAGGGGCTTCGACAGACGAGCCACTTTTGAATGAATTGTACAAACATTACCAAGTAACGGCCAATATCCTCTATGGAAATATCGAAATTCTCGATGGCACTCCTGTTGGAGAATTGGTTGTGGTCTTGTCAGGTGAAAAAGCAGCGCTAGCAGGTGCTCAAGAAGCCATTCGTCAAGCAGGCGTACAGTTAAAAGTATTGAAGGGAGGACAGTAAAATGACAGAGTTGATTCAAACTTATCTACCAAATGTCTACAAGATGGGCTGGGCTGGTCAGGCAGGCTGGGGAACAGCTATCTACCTAACTCTTTATATGACAGTTCTTTCCTTCATCATCGGAGGGTTCTTGGGGTTGGTAGCAGGTCTTTTCCTCGTCTTGACAGCGCCAGGCGGTGTCTTGGAAAATAAGGTTATCTTCTGGATTTTAGACAAGATTACCTCTATTTTCCGTGCGGTTCCCTTCATCATCCTCTTGGCAATCATGTCGCCACTTTCTCACTTGATCGTCAAGACTAGTATCGGGCCAAACGCAGCCCTTGTACCCCTTTCTTTTGCAGTCTTTGCCTTCTTTGCCCGTCAGGTGCAGGTTGTCTTGGCTGAGCTGGATGGTGGTGTCATTGAGGCGGCACAGGCTAGTGGTGCGACTTTCTGGGACATCGTGGGTGTTTACCTATCAGAAGGTCTTCCAGATTTGATTCGTGTGACGACTGTGACCTTGATTTCCCTTGTTGGGGAAACAGCTATGGCGGGAGCAGTTGGTGCTGGTGGTATCGGTAACGTAGCCATCGCTTATGGATTTAACCGCTACAATCACGATGTGACCATCTTGGCGACTATCATTATCATCTTGATTATCTTTACAATCCAGTTTTTGGGAGATTTCTTGACCAAGAAATTAAGTCATAAATAAAAAGAGCCGAAGGGCTCTTTTTTAGTGATTAGATTTTGTGTGTAAACTTTTTACTAATGGCTTGTCCAAGCAAAGCACCAATCAAGGCACAAAGGAGAATGCTTGCGACAAAGAGAAAAATTTTGTCCAACTCTGGAGGGACCATGATACGGTCGATGTATTCTTGGGATTTCCCACGCGCAAGTAAAGTGGCCACGTAAGCTTTGGGACGGATCCACATGAGGAAGATAGGGCCACTTGTGCTAAAAGCAAAGACGAGGAAGGAGAGGGTGTTTTTGATTCGATCTCTGTAGTTTCCGAGACGAGCGATGGCATCTGCTGCAAGACCACAGGCGACACCTGGGAGAAAGGCACCAGCGCCATGCTTGCTAGCTAGGAAGAAAAGTGCCATAAAAAGTCCTAGAGTGGTGATAGCACCAAAACGAGGCACTTTCGTCAAAAGAAGCATGTAGACACTGCCACCGACAAGTGCAGAAAAGGCAGGCGCGTAGAACATATTGCCTGTTTGGTCGACCAGGTGTCCTAGGAAGACTCCAATCCCTACACAGAGAAAGTAGAGGACGGCGGCCAAGAGGGTGGTTAAGATATTTTTCTTCATGAGAATCTCCTTGATGCGAATTAACAAAACCAATTGTATCACGCTTTTTGAGGATTGTAAATGGGAGTTCTATATTTTTGAAAACGTTTGAAATATGATATAATAGTTACATCGTTAGTTTAAGGAGAGCGGCATGGGAAAATTTCTAGAATTCGTCTTTAATCGTATCTTTTTGGGAATGATTGCGACGGCTTATTTCTGGCTATTAACACTAGCAGGAGGAGTGGTCTTTGGTTTGGCCCCAGCTAGTGCAACTCTTATGAGTTTGTATGCGGAACATGGTTATACCTATCGAGCCTACCATTTGAAGGAAGCTTGGGAATTGTATAAGAGTAATTTTGTCAAGAGCAATCTGGCTTTCTATAGTTTTGTGTTTGTGGATCTTGTCCTAGTTTATGGTTTGTATCTTCTAGTTCAATTGCCACACCAGACGATTTTCCACCTCTTGGCGACCTTTCTCAATGTCCTTGTAGTTGCTCTTGTCTTTCTAGCCTATACTGTTTCCTTGAAACTTCAGGTGTACTTTGATTTATCCTACCAAAATACCTTGAAACTGTCCCTTATCGGGATTTTTATGAGCCTACCTGCGATTGCCAAAGTTTTACTCGGCTCCGCTCTCCTTGTAGGAGTTGGTTATTATATGCCTGCCTTGCTCTTTTTTGTAGGAATTGGAATGTGGCATTTCTTTATCAGTGATATGTTGGAACCTATTTATGAAAGTATCCATGAAAAATTGGCAACAAAATAGAATGAAGCAGTTCTGGCTTCACTCTCTTTTACGGATTTATAGCTTGGTTATGATCGTGGTCATTGCCAGTTTTGCGATTATGCTATCGTATGCTGACTGGGACTCGCGTGAGAAAGAAGCCCAAAGGGTTGCAGAACGTGTGACCACTCGGACAGTGAGCGAAGTGGAATATTATCACAGAGAGTCAACCCAACTTGCTCAGTCTTTGGTTGAAAATCAGGCCCGCATTGAAGGGATTTACAAGTATTTCAGTCTCAGCACACCAGACTATTTCTACTGGCAATTAGAGCGTAAAACTTCGCCTTATATCTCGGTTTCCCTGTATGAAAATATTGATGACCTCTATGTTCGGAATGATTTTGTGACTGGAGTGGCTATTGTTCTTCAGGACTATAAGGAAGTCTATGTTTCGACTAGAGAAAAACGAAGTGGAGAGAAAATTCCTGCGGAGGGTTTTAAGCCGACAGCCAATAGTTTTGCCATTCCCGTTTCCGATCCTGTGTCTGACAAGGATTTAGGAGTGATCTATATCTCCCTATCGCCAGATGTTTTACATGGGGCTATTGACAATACTCGGGGTCATATCCCAATGGCTGTAACAGTAACTTCGCCTTTTGAGACCGAGATGTTCCATATTGGTGAGAAGGTATCAGCCGAGCGAGAAAACTGGTTTGTAGGTGTTACCTCTCACGGTTATCAGGTTCGAGTTGCTGTTCCTAAAAATTTTGTTCTCACAGGAACTTTGACGAGTTCAGCTGTCATTATTGGGCTAAGTATTCTCTTTATCATCATTTTGTACGTGACCCTTAGACAGACTTTTTCAAATTACCAAAAGCAGGTCGTAGACCTAGTAGATTCGATCGAGGTGATTGCTCAAGGGGAAGAAGGCCTTCGAATCGATACTTCTGAAAAAGACCAAGAGTTGCTTCTCATTGCAGAAACAACCAATGATATGTTGGATCGCCTGGAAAAAAATATCCATGATATCTATCAGCTAGAGCTCAGTCAAAAAGATGCCAATATGCGAGCCCTGCAAGCTCAGATCAATCCTCACTTTATGTACAATACTCTGGAATTTATACGGATGTATGCCGTCATGCAAAGTCAGGATGAACTGGCAGATATTATCTATGAATTTAGCAGCCTGTTACGCAACAATATCTCCGACGAGCGGGAAACGACGTTGAAGCAGGAGTTGGAATTTTGCCGAAAATATAGCTATCTCTGTATGGTACGTTATCCTAAATCCATTGCTTATGGTTTCAAGATTGCACCAGAATTGGAAGAAATGAGGATTCCAAAATTTACACTCCAACCATTAGTAGAAAACTACTTTGCCCATGGTGTTGACCATCGCAGAACGGATAATGTCATCAGTATCAAAGCCTTGAAGGGCCAAGGATTCGTTGAAATCCTAGTGGAAGACAATGGTCGGGGCATGACCGCTGAGAAACTAGCTAGCTTGCAAGAAAAATTAGCTCAACGAAGTTTTGAACACGAGGCAAGCTATAGTGGGGAGCGGCAGTCAATTGGAATAGTCAATGTACACGAACGCTTTGTTCTCTACTTTGGGGATCGCTACCAAATCAGTGTAGAGTCAGCTGAACAAGAGGGTGTTCGTTACCATATCACTATCCAGGATGAATAGAAAGGGTAGAAATGTATAAAGTTTTATTAGTAGACGATGAGTACATGGTGACAGAGGGGCTCAAGCGATTAATCCCCTTTGAAAAATGGGATATGCAAGTCGTCGCGACAGCTAATCACGCAGATGATGCTTTGGACTATGTTAAGAAAAATCCAGTAGATGTGGTCATTTCCGATGTCAACATGCCAGATAAGACCGGGCTTGAGATGATTAGGGAAATGAAAGAGTTACTTCCAGATACCTATTATATCTTGCTGTCTGGTTATCAGGAGTTTGACTACGTCAAAAAAGCCATGAACCTTAGTGTCGTGGATTATCTGGTCAAGCCAGTAGACAAGGTGGAGTTGGGCCATTTATTAGAAAAGATTGCGCAACAGCTTCAGGAGAAGGTGGAGCAAAGTCAGACCCTCAGTCAAGAATTGGATGAGACAGGATTTACTAACT
Source organism: Streptococcus oralis ATCC 35037 (assembly GCF_900637025.1). Classification (NCBI taxonomy): domain Bacteria; kingdom Bacillati; phylum Bacillota; class Bacilli; order Lactobacillales; family Streptococcaceae; genus Streptococcus; species Streptococcus oralis. The sequence goes on along the minus strand of NZ_LR134336.1, from coordinate 1,796,339 downwards.
ATCTGTCAGGTAAAGACAACTGGTGGATAGGCCTTTCTAAGGAAAAACAAGGTTCTTTCACTATTCCTTACTATGTTTTGGGGCAAGACTGGCAGATTTTCATCTCTGATCAGCCACTAGATGGCATCATCGTGACATCATTTGAAGCACCCTACCAGCAGTCCTTTGAGAATTGGAAGATCAATGCTGAGAAAGCCCTATTCTACGGTTCAGTCAATCTAGAAAAATCCGAGAGTTTGTTTGCCTATTACGAGCCGATTTATCGGGTGATTATCCAAGGGAATATCAATCAAATCATCGAAGAATTGACCTTGCTAGAGAAGGTTGTTTTGGAGAATACTCCGCGCGTGGCCATCACGAAGCAGCTCTTCACCCAGTTTGTCATGGATGTCTTTCATTTGTTTGAACACCTAAAAGCAGATGATATGACCGAGATTGTCAAAGCTATCCATGCCATTAACACCTTTGAAGAATTGGTTGCCTATATCAAAGAAACCTTGACCAAGTTCTTTGGCCAGTACCGCATGAATGAAAATGTGGTGAGCGTTCTGGAGGTGATTGGGCGTGATTATCAGAAAGAGCTCTCGCTTAAGGATATTAGCAAGGATCTCTTTATCAATCCTGTCTATCTCGGTCAGCTGATCAAGAGGGAAACCAACTCGACTTTTGCGGAATTGCTCAATAAACAGCGAATTAAGGCGGCGCAACAACTCTTGCTTTCGACCAGTGATAGTATCGAAGATATTTGCTATGCAGTTGGCTACAGTAATGTTGGATATTTCTACAAGGTTTTCCGTAAATTGTGCGGAAAATCACCGAAAGCTTATCGGAAACAGGTTGAAACCAGCTTGTAAAAGTTGTATTCCTGTACAAAAAATGCTATAATGTTCAAAATATCTTATGGAGGAAAACATGAAAAAGAATCCTATTTATCTTTGGGTATTGTTAGTCCTATCAGCCCTTATTTCATCTATGTCATTATTTGGAATCTTGAGTCCATTGCCAAGTAAAGATGTGCTTCGTGCTAGCCTGGCGAATAGCGGGACGCTTACTGCTCAGCAATTAGAAGACACAGTCAACTATACTTACCAAGTAACAGCGTCATCGCACTCTATTTTTAATACGTTGTTGATTGTCTTATCTGCAATTCTAGTTGTAGTAGCTTTTGTATTTCTTGTACGTAAAAATGTGCAATTCGCAAACTATGCTTATATTGGCTATGTTCTACTAGCTATTGTTGGTTTGGTTTATAGCTATATGAACGTTCAAGATGCAGTTCAATTAATCAAAGATACTACCCTCGGCTTAGGAATGGGAGCATTAGCACAAGGAACGAATATTTTGTTCATCATCATCAACGTCCTCTTTTTAGCCTTGGTCTTCTACAAGATGTGGCGCCAACAAAAAGATTTGGCTGAAGAAGTCGAAGCAGAAGAAGTTGCCTAAGTATTGACAAAAAAGAACTATCAAGTTACAATCTTGGTAGTTCTTTTTAAATCGTAAACAAAAAATCGAGGTCAATATGAAAAAAATATCCCTAGTGTATATCAGTCTGAGCGGGAATACAGAGAGTTTTGTAAGCCGTCTCAAGGACTATCTCCTGTCTCAGTACGAAGGAATTGAGGTCCAAAAAATCCATATCAAGGATCTGGTCAAGGAAGGCCAAGATTTCTTTGAGATGGACCATCCTTATGTCGCCTTTTTACCAACCTATCTAGAAGGTGGAAATGGCGTTGATAACGGCGATGTTGAAATTCTAACGACTCCAGTGGGCGACTTTATTGCTTATGGAGACAATGCTAGTAAGTGTTTTGGGGTAGTGGGATCTGGTAATCGCAATTTTAATAACCAATACTGCCTGACAGCTAAGCAGTACAGCCAGCGTTTTGGCTTCCCGGTCCTAGCAGACTTTGAAATGCGTGGCATGCTGGGAGATATTAAAAAGGTCGCAGCGATCATTGCAGATTTGTATGAGTTAGAAACAGAAAAATAAAGTAGTACTGAAGGGCAGTTGAGATTTTCAACTGCTTTTTGCGTATACAAAAAGCACCCCGTAAGGGTGCCATTTATAAACTATCCTGCTTTTCCGATGGCAAGTGCATAGATAAAGAAAATAGCAAAGCCAAAGAGGAAAATCAACCCTGCGATAGCGAGGAGTTTTAGCCAAGAAGGAAGATTTTTATTCTCACGTGTCACCAAAACATAGTTCAAGAGAGCGAAGAATGGTGTTGTCAGGAAAGAACCGATCATGGCAAAGCGAAGCATGGTAGAAACTTGACCAGCAAAGAATTTAATAATTACGATACCAATGATAGCGATAATGGTCATCCAGATGTTCAAAGATTTGCGAGAATCCTCTTTTTGACGAATCAAGAGTCGCAGCGATTCCTGATTGACTCGAGAGTAACCATCTATAACAGTAATAACTGTTCCAAAGATACAAAGAAAGGCGATAAAGGTGATCAAATAACGGGACCATTCTCCAAGAACAGAGGCATACATACCCACAAATTGAGAGATGTATTTGGCTGAAGCAGCTTCAACTGCCTGCCCGGTAGGATACTGAATAAGTGCTCCTAGTGCCACAAAGAATACAGCTAGGATTGCAGTTCCAATGTAACCAATGTTAAAGTCGAAAAGTGCGTCCGCTGTATTAAAGTTGACGGTCTTTTTCTTTTCAGCAGACCAGAGTGAGTTGATGGCTGAAATTTCAATAGGGGCAGGCATCCATCCTAAGAGGGAAACGATAAAAGGGAGTGCCGCCATTTGCCAAGGTGTCTTTTCGACAAAATCAGAGCTGTATTCTGGATGTTTAATTGTTGCAATGATAACTGCAAGAACAGTTGCAATGGTCAAAGCAGACATGATCCATTTTGCCATACCATCCAATAGTTTGTAGCCACCAAAGAGTAACATAGCCCAAATGACTGCAACAAGGATAAGGGACCATTGAGTGATGCTAAGACCGATCATTGGGAAGGCACTGGCGATGATAGCTGAGCACAGAATGGCAACACCAGCTGTGTTGACCATAGCTGAAAAGACATTGAGGATAAAGAAAATCCAGAGATAGAGTTTCCCTTTTTCGGCATAACCTTCGACCAAAGTCTTTCCCGTATCAGCCGTGTATTCAGCACCAAAACGGAAAAATGGATATTTAAAAACATTGGCCAAGATAACCAAGAGGAGTAGTGACCAACCATAAGAACCACCAGCTTGAGTAGAGGATACAATGTGAGAACCTCCAACGGCAGCAGAAGCCATTAGGATTCCTGGCCCCATTGCCTTTAGTTTGCTTGCCCAGGTTGACTGGTTTGATAACGTAACTTGTGACATAATAAACACTCCTATTTTTGAATTTTCAGAATAATCTGAATAGATAGCTACTATTCTACAAAAAACTTAAAGGAAATGCAAGAATATTTTGAAAAAATATAGAAAATTACAGAAAACTTTACATGTATTAATGAAATTTCTCCAAGGAGAATATGGTAAGCCTAAAAAATCCGAGAAGAAAGCTTCTCGGATTTTGATTATTTCAATTGATCTGTGACGTCTTTTGAGAGCAACATTCCCAGATGGTAAGTTTTATTGATATGTGCAATGACATCATTGATATTTTCAGTCGTGTGAATTTTCTCTTTGATGTCAGACCTAAATGTCTCGTCCTTCAAGAGTTGCTCTTGGTAGAGTCTTTGAAGTCTTTCCTTCTCGTACTTATTGAGCAGAAAAAGGAAAACCAAGCTAAGTACAACGAGGATATAAGCATATTGGCTCATAGGAAATCTCCCAGTGTGATAAAGAAATAGTAAAAGTGAATAAATTGTTTCATTAAACAGCTGCAAGGCCGAACAAAATATAAATGTTATTTTGCCTCAATCTTTCAGATTGCTTTCAAGTAATTTAAAAGATTACGACATGAGCCTAACCAAATCGATATTATTTGGTTAGGTGAATTAGTGAAGCGTTTAGGCAATTCGTACTGGTTACGACGTCATGGGCTCTAAATCGATTATATTTAGGGACCATGACTAGTGAAGCGCCTAGCCAAAGTCCGAATAGGATTTGGCGTTAGTTACTTAGATTGCTCTGCAATCAAGTAACTTTGGCGATTTACATCTTCTCCGGCGCTTCTACTCCGAGCAAACGAAGAGCTTCTTTGAGGACGACTGCGGTTGCGTAGCTGAGGGCCAGACGACTGTCGCGCTCAGGACTTTCATCTAGGATACGTGTATGTGCATAGTACTTGTTGAATGCTTGAGCCAAACTAATCGCAAATTTCGCAATGATAGAAGGTTCAAAGTTATCTGCTGCACGATTGATAATACGTGGAAAGTCCTGGAGTAGCTTAATGATTTCCCAGCTTTCAGCATCGTTCAAGCTGTAGTTGCCAGCTGCATCTGGTTTGAAATCGGCTTTGCGCAAGATAGATTGGATACGAGCGTAGGCGTATTGAACGTAAGGTCCAGTTTCTCCTTCAAAGGATACCATAGCTTCAAGGTCGAAGTCATATCCATTTGTACGGTCGGTCTTAAGATCATAGAACTTGATAGCCCCAACTCCAACAGCGTGGGCAACCTGGTCTTTATTTTCTAACTCAGGATTTTTCGCCTCGATTTGGGCCTTGGCACGACTAACAGCCTCAGCGATAGTCGGTTCTAGCAAGATGACATTTCCTTTACGAGTAGAGAGTTTTTTCCCTTCTTTTGTTACCAATCCAAACGGAACATGGACAATGTCTTGGCTCCAATCGTAGCCCATCTCTTGTAGTACTGCCTTGAGTTGTTTGAAGTGGGCAGATTGCTCTTGACCAACAACATAGATGGATTTTGCAAATTGGTATTCGTTTTTACGGTAGAGGGCTGCAGCCAAGTCACGTGTGATATAGAGAGTTGCACCATCAGATTTTTTGATAAGGGCTGGATGTTCAATTCCATATTTCTCAAGATTGACAACTTGAGCCCCTTCTGACTCAACAAGAAGTCCTTTTTCAGCGAGAATGTCTACAACAGCATCCATCTTATCATTGTAGAAGGCTTCTCCGTTGTAGCTGTCAAATTCAACTTGCAATTCATTGTAAAGACGGTTGAATTCCACTAAACTTTCATCACGGAACCATTGCCAGAGAGCGAGGGCTTCCTCATCTCCATTTTCCAGTTTGCGGAACCATTCGCGTGCTTCTTCATCCAAGCTAGGATCTTTTTCAGCTTCAGCATTGATGCGAACGTAGAGTTTAAGAAGTTCATCGATTGGATGCGCTTTAACGGCTTCCTCATTTCCCCATTTCTTGTAGGCAACGATCAACATTCCAAACTGTTTACCCCAGTCTCCCAAATGGTTGACCTTGACCGTTTGATAGCCGATCTTTTGGAAAATATGTGACAAGCTATCTCCGATAACCGTTGAACGCAAGTGCCCAATAGAGAATGGTTTTGCGATATTAGGACTAGACATGTCGATAACGATATTTTCTTGCTTGCCAATGGTTTGGTCGGCATAGTGCTCTTTTTCAGTGATAACATCCTGTAATACCTGAGCCGAAATAGCAGATTTATCGAGGAAAAAGTTGACGTAAGGTCCAGTAGCAACAACCTTTTCAAAGGCTTGACTATTGATTTTTTCAGCAATATCTGCTGCAATCATTTGAGGAGCTTTACGCTCGACCTTTGCTAGAGAAAAGGCAGGGAAGGCGATGTCTCCCATTTCTGAGTTTTTAGGTGTTTCCAGTAAATTTAAAATAGCCTCTTGGTCCAGGCTATCAATGACGCTAGCTAACTCGCTAGCAATCAATTCTTTTGTATTCATAAGGGCTCCTTTTGGGCTTTTTTACTATTTTAACACAATTTACTACATTTTTTGAGAAAGAAAAGAATTTTTTTGAATTATCTAGTTTTTTTGGTATAATGTAGTTATAAAATAAATGTAAAACTTGTTATAAATATTCACTTAAGAGGATAATATGAGAAAAAGAGAACGGCATCAGTTGATTAAAAAGATGATCACCGAAGAAAAACTTGGGACACAAAAAGAGATTCAAGATCGTTTAGAAGCTCGTAATGTTTATGTGACACAAACGACTTTGTCACGTGATTTGCGTGAAATCGGCTTGACCAAGGTTAAGAAAAATGATATGGTGTATTATGTACTAGCAAATGAGACAGATAAGATTGATTTAGTTGAGTTTTTGTCTCATCATTTAGAAGGAGTTGCAAGAGCAGAGTTCACCTTGGTACTTCATACTAAACTTGGGGAAGCTGCAGTCTTAGCAAACATTGTAGATGCAAACAAGGATGAATGGATTTTAGGAACGGTTGCTGGTGCTAATACCTTATTGGTTATTTGTCGAGACCAGCACGTTGCCAAGCTGATGGAAGATCGTTTGCTAGATTTGATGAAAGATAAATAAGGTCTTGGGAGTTGCTCTCAAGACTTATTTTTAGCAAGGAGAGACGGAAAATGGCAACAGAAAAGCTATCACCCGGCATGCAACAGTATGTGGATATTAAGAAACAATACCCAGATGCTTTTTTGCTTTTTCGAATGGGTGATTTTTACGAGTTGTTCTATGAAGATGCAATCAATGCAGCACAAATTTTAGAAATTTCCTTAACGAGTCGGAATAAAAATGCAGAAAATCCGATACCCATGGCGGGCGTCCCCTATCATTCTGCCCAACAGTATATCGACGTATTGATCGACCAGGGCTATAAGGTGGCCATAGCCGAACAGATGGAAGATCCCAAACAAGCGGTTGGTGTTGTCAAGCGAGAGGTGGTCCAGGTCATCACACCTGGAACGGTCGTCGATAGCAGTAATCCGGATAGTCAGAATAATTTCTTGGTTGCCTTAGATCGTGATGGCAATCAGTTTGGTCTGGCTTATATGGATCTGGTGACGGGTGATTTCTATGTAACGGGGCTATTGGATTTCACGTTGGTTTGTGGGGAAATTCGCAATCTCAAGGCTAGAGAAGTGGTGCTGGGTTATGACTTGTCTGAGGAAGAAGAACAAATCCTCAGTCGTCAGATGAATCTGGTGCTTTCTTATGAGAAGGAAGGCTTTGAGGACCTTCATTTACTGGATCCACGACTGGCAGCTGTGGAGCAAGCGGCAGCTAGTAAGCTCCTCCAGTATGTTCACCGGACCCAGATGCGGGAATTGAACCACCTCAAACCAGTTATCCGCTATGAAATCAAAGATTTCTTACAGATGGACTATGCGACCAAGGCTAGTCTGGATTTGGTTGAGAATGCCCGTTCAGGCAAGAAGCAAGGCAGTCTTTTCTGGCTTTTAGATGAAACCAAGACGGCTATGGGAATGCGTCTCTTGCGTTCTTGGATTCATCGTCCTTTGATTGATAAGGAGCGAATCGTCCAGCGTCAAGAGGTGGTGCAGGTCTTTCTTGACCACTTCTTTGAGCGTAGTGATTTAACGGACAGTCTTAAGGGTGTTTATGATATCGAACGCTTGGCTAGTCGGGTTTCTTTTGGCAAGACCAATCCCAAGGATCTTTTACAGTTAGCGACCACCTTGTCTAGTGTACCACGGATTCGAGCGATTTTAGAAGGGATGGAGCAACCTGCTCTGGCCTATCTCATCGCACAGTTGGATGCCATTCCAGAGTTGGAGAGTTTGATTAGCGCAGCGATTGCTCCTGAAGCCCCTCACGTGATTACGGAAGGGGGCATTATCCGTACGGGATTTGATGAGACTTTGGATAAATACCGCCGAGTACTCAGAGAAGGGACTAGCTGGATTGCTGAGATTGAAGCTAAGGAGAGAGAAAACTCTGGTATCAGCACGCTCAAGATTGACTACAATAAAAAAGATGGCTACTATTTCCATGTGACCAATTCACAACTGGGAAATGTACCAGCCCACTTTTTCCGCAAGGCGACGCTGAAAAACTCAGAACGCTTTGGGACCGAGGAATTAGCCCGTATCGAGGGGGATATGTTGGAGGCGCGTGAGAAGTCAGCCAACCTAGAATATGAAATCTTTATGCGCATCCGTGAGGAAGTCAGCAAGTACATCCAGCGTTTGCAGGCTCTAGCCCAAGGAATTGCGACGGTTGATGTCTTGCAAAGTCTCGCAGTTGTGGCTGAAACCCAGCATTTGATTCGACCGGAGTTTGGAGAGGATTCCCAAATCGATATCCAAAAGGGACGCCATGCTGTCGTTGAAAAGGTTATGGGGGCGCAGACCTATATTCCTAACACTATTCAGATGGCAGAAGATACGAGTATTCAGCTAATCACAGGGCCAAACATGAGTGGGAAGTCTACCTACATGCGTCAGCTAGCCATAACAGCGGTTATGGCCCAGCTAGGCTCGTATGTGCCAGCAGAAAGTGCGCATTTGCCGATTTTTGATGCCATCTTTACCCGTATCGGAGCAGCAGATGACTTGGTTTCAGGTCAATCAACCTTCATGGTGGAGATGATGGAGGCTAACAATGCCATTTCGCATGCGACCAAGGATTCACTCATTCTCTTTGATGAGTTAGGTCGAGGAACTGCGACTTATGATGGGATGGCTCTTGCCCAGTCCATTATCGAATACATTCATGAACATATCGGAGCCAAAACCCTCTTTGCGACTCACTATCATGAGTTGACTAGTCTGGAATCCAGTTTGGAACACTTGGTTAATGTCCATGTGGCAACCTTGGAGCAGAATGGGCAGGTCACCTTCCTTCACAAGATCGAACCAGGACCAGCTGACAAATCCTACGGTATCCACGTTGCTAAGATTGCTGGTTTACCAGAAGAACTTTTAGCAAGGGCGGATAAGATATTGACTCAACTGGAGAATCAAGGGACGGAAAGTCCTGCTCCAATGAGACAAACAAGTGCTGTTACTGAACAGATGTCACTCTTTGACGCGCCTGCAGAGCATCCTATCCTAGCAGAATTAGCTAAACTGGATGTGTACAATATGACACCTATGCAGGCTATGAATGTCTTGGTTGAGCTCAAACAAAAATTATAAAAAGGACCCCACTCATGTGTTTGTGAGTGGGATTTTTCTCTATTACTTTTTATGAGCCAAGAGTTGATTGATGTGGTCTACTTTTTTAGCTTCTCTTTTATAGAGAATAACCCAGATGATAAGGTAGACGATTGCAAACTCTGGAATGAGTTGGAGATAGAAGGTCCAGTGGAAGGGGAACCAACCAGCCAGAGTTGCTAGTGGAACAAAGCCAGCCAGCATAAGGAAGAAATGGGAAAGTGTGGCACGGAGCAAGCTCCAATCACGGCTGAATAAACGACCACCAAAGCTAAAGAGAACACCGATAGCTGACCAGATGATCATACAGTAGAGCAAGACCAAGGCACCGTGAACCTGATGTTGAGCCATCGCTTGGCCGATAAGAGACTCGGGGCTTAGTGGGGTATAGGTATTTGGTGCATAAATGAGTGAAAAGAGGATAGAGAGGATGAGGCCGATAAGTACACCAGCGGCTGCATCGTGAAAGATTTGTTTTTTCATAGTTCTAATTTCTCCTTGATGGTTTTTAGGTAACGGCGTGAAGAGTAGGTGAAGCTTTCGTTTTTTAAGAAAATTTCAACCAGACCATTGGGCGTGAGCTTGAGATGAGAGATAGCGTCAATATTAACGATTTCTGATTGGGAAATTTGGATAAAAGTGGTCGGCAGAATGTCAAGAACTTGATAGAGTCGTAAATCAATGCTGTAGGTCTGACTGGCAGTTTCTGCTAGAACCTTTCGATTCTCGATATAGAAGCGTTGTATCTTATAAATCTTAACTAGATAGACCTGATCATCAATCTTTCCTTTGATTGTTTCTTTTTGGTCAAGATTTTCTACGAACTCGATGACTTTCTGGACTTTTTCGGTCGGCTGAGGAGTTTGGACAATCAGCTTTTCCTCCTCGTAAGTCTCCTTAATCTGTAGTTCTACTTTCATAAATTTCCCTCCTTTTCAGTTATACAAAATTGTGATCACTTCTTGTACACCTTTATTAAACACTATTTTACGACCTATGGCAAGAGCTTTTGCCTATGTGGACAGATTTGGAGTCTATGTGGTATTTGCTTTTTCTGGTAACATCTGAAATATGGTATAATAGCACTAATCAATTTCTAGGAAAATAGATACAGAAAGGGGCTGAAAGATGTCTCATATTATTGAATTGCCAGAGGTGCTGGCAAACCAGATCGCAGCAGGAGAGGTCATTGAACGTCCTGCTAGCGTGGTCAAAGAGTTGGTAGAAAATGCTATTGACGCGGGCTCTAGCCAGATTACCATTGAGATTGAGGAAGCTGGTCTTAAGAAGATTCAAATCACTGATAATGGTCATGGAATTGCCCACGATGAGGTGGAATTGGCCCTGCGTCGTCATGCGACCAGTAAGATAAAAAATCAAGCAGACCTCTTTCGGATTCGGACGCTTGGTTTTCGTGGTGAAGCCCTGCCCTCTATCGCTTCTGTCAGCGTCTTGACTCTGTTGACGGCGGTAGATGGTGCGAGTCATGGAACCAAGCTCGTTGCGCGTGGAGGTGAGGTTGAGAAAGTCATACCAGCGACTAGTCCTGTGGGGACCAAAGTTTGTGTGGAGGACCTCTTTTTCAACACACCAGCTCGTCTCAAGTATATGAAGAGCCAGCAAGCGGAGCTGTCTCATATCATTGATATTGTCAACCGTCTGGGCTTGGCCCATCCAGAGATTTCTTTTAGCTTGATTAGTGATGGCAAGGAAATGACGCGGACAGCAGGGACTGGTCAACTGCGTCAAGCCATCGCAGGGATTTATGGTTTGGCGAGTGCCAAGAAGATGATTGAAATTGAGAATTCTGACTTAGATTTCGAAATTTCAGGTTTTGTGTCTTTACCTGAATTAACCCGAGCAAATCGTAACTATATCAGCCTCTTCATCAATGGCCGTTATATCAAGAACTTCTTGCTCAACCGTGCTATTTTGGATGGTTACGGAAGCAAGCTTATGGTAGGGCGTTTTCCACTGGCTGTCATTCACATCCATATTGACCCCTATCTAGCTGATGTCAATGTGCATCCAACCAAACAAGAAGTGCGGATTTCTAAGGAAAGAGAACTGATGGCGCTGCTTTCAGAAGCTATTTCAAATAGTCTCAAGGAACAAGCCTTGATTCCTGATGCTTTAGAAAATCTTGCCAAGTCGACCGTGCGCAATCGTCAAAAGGTAGAGCAAACTATTCTCCCACTCAAAGAAAATACGCTTTACTATGAAAAAACGGAGGTAACTAGAGCCAGTCAAGCTGAGGTGGCTGATCATCAGGTTGAATTAACTGAGGAAGGGCAGGATTTAACCTTGTTTGCCAAGGAAACCTTGGAGCAACTGACCAAGCCAGCAAAACTGCATTTTGCAGAGAGAAAGCCTGCTAACTATGACCAATTAGACCATCCAGAGTTAGACTTAGCCAGTCTTGATAAGGCTTATGACAAGCTGGAGAGAGAAGAAGCATCCAGCTTCCCAGAGTTGGAGTTTTTCGGACAGATGCACGGGACCTATCTCTTTGCCCAGGGGCGAGATGGACTCTACATCATAGACCAGCACGCGGCTCAGGAACGAGTCAAGTACGAGGAATACCGTGAAAGCATCGGCAATGTTGACCAGAGTCAGCAACAACTCCTAGTGCCCTACATCTTTGAATTTCCTGCGGATGATGCTCTTCGTCTCAAGGAAAGAATGGCACTTTTAGAGGAAGTAGGCGTCTTTCTAGCAGAGTACGGAGAAAATCAATTTATCCTGCGTGAACATCCTATTTGGATGGCAGAAGAAGAGATTGAGTCAGGTATCTATGAAATGTGCGACATGCTGCTCTTGACTAAGGAAGTTTCTATCAAAAAATACCGAGCAGAGCTAGCCATCATGATGTCCTGCAAGCGGTCTATCAAGGCCAACCATCGTATCGATGACCATTCAGCTCGACAGCTCCTTTATCAGCTTTCTCAATGTGACAATCCATATAACTGTCCCCATGGACGTCCTGTTTTGGTGCATTTTACCAAGTCAGACATGGAAAAGATGTTCCGACGCATTCAGGAAAATCACACCAGTCTCCGTGAGTTGGGGAAATATTAAGAACACAAAAAGCCTTTGTTTTTTCCAAACAAGGCTTTTTAGCTTTTCTAAGGTGGGCATTTTGAATGGACATGGGCAACTTGACACGAGGTTTACACTTGCTTGACAAGACCAGTCCTATAAAAAGTGTTGTGAAAACTGAACTAGGTGACTCAAGATTTCGCAGAATCGTCTTGGTTTGAAGGATTCTCAAGACCAATCACTTTATCAAGATAACGTTGTTTGGTTTTGAGAGCCTTGTTGATAGCAACTGCAGACGCAATCAAGAGAACGAAGGTCAGCCAAATCCAGGCGGTGAACTCGGCTGGAAAACTAGAACCAGCTAAAAAGAGATAGGTAGCCAGAGCCAAGACGAAAATATAAATCACTTGCCAGAGACCAAAAGATTTAACCTCTTTATAGTATTTGTCCTTATCTTCCTCCAAGATCACTTCTATGGAACCTTTTTCAGAGTTTTCATCCAGTAGCAGATAGTCAGTTGTCACTTGAAAAATCTTGCTTAATTCAATGATTTTTTCGATTTCAGGAAGGACCTGTCCAGACTCCCATTTTGAGATGCTTTGCCGAGAAACATTGATTTGTTCTGCTAGCTTTTCCTGGGACCAACCTTTTTCCTTTCGGAGCTCAAATAGTTTTTCTGCGAGTTTCATGATTCTATCCTCCTTTTTCTACCTCTATCCTAACAATTTTTACTTATAATGAGAATACAATCTCCTGTACTATTTGTCAACCAGAGGTTGCACCTTTTGTTGCAGTCTGTCTTGGGGAAATATGGTATACTAGATAGGCAAAATAATGGAGAAAAATTATGTACGAATATTTAAAAGGAATCATTACCAAAATCACTGCTAAATATATCATCCTTGAGGCAAATGGTATCGGTTATATCTTGCATGTAGCCAATCCCTATGCCTACTCAGGTCAGGTCAATCAAGAAACTCAGATTTATGTGCACCAAGTTGTTCGTGAGGATGCCCATCTGCTCTACGGTTTTCGCTCAGAAGATGAGAAAAAGCTCTTTCTCAGTCTGATCTCGGTCTCAGGGATTGGTCCTGTGTCAGCTCTTGCTATCATCGCAGCTGATGACAATGCTGGCTTGGTTCAAGCGATCGAGACTAAGAACATCACCTACTTGACCAAGTTCCCTAAAATTGGCAAGAAAACAGCCCAGCAGATGGTGCTGGACTTGGAAGGCAAGGTAGTCGTGGCTAGTGATGACCTTCCTTCCAAGGTCGCAGTGCAAACCAGCGCTGAAAACCAAGAACTGGAAGAAGCTATGGAAGCCATGCTGGCACTGGGCTACAAGGCGACTGAACTTAAGAAAATCAAGAAATTCTTTGAAGGAACGACGGATACAGCAGAGAACTATATCAAGTCGGCCCTTAAGATGTTGGTCAAATAGGAGTATAATATGCCAAAACGCTGTGGTTGGGTAAAAATGAATAATCCCTTATATGTAGCCTATCATGATGAGGAGTGGGGGCAACCCCTTCATGATGACCGCGCTCTTTTTGAACTGCTCTGTATGGAGACTTATCAGGCTGGTCTGTCTTGGGAAACGGTACTCAACAAACGCCAGGCTTTCCGAGAAGCATTTCATGGCTATCAAATTCAAGCGGTCGCGGAAATGACAGATGCGCAGTTGGAAGCCTTGTTAGACAATCCAGCCATCATCCGAAATCGTGCCAAGATTTTTGCTACGCGTGCCAATGCCCAAGCATTTTTACAAGTTCAGGAAGCATATGGCTCCTTTGATGCCTATCTCTGGTCTTTTGTTGAGGGAAAAACGATCGTGAATGATGTTCCTGACTATCACCTAGCACCTGCTAAAACAGCCTTGTCTGAAAAGTTATCTCAAGATCTCAAAAAACGAGGCTTCAAGTTCACAGGTCCCGTTGCAGTCTTGTCATTTCTACAAGCTGCAGGGTTAGTTGATGACCACGAGAATGATTGTGAGTGGAAGGGGAATTAAATGATGTCTAACAAAAATAAGGGAATTCTGATTTTTGCGATTCTCTATACAGTTCTCTTTGTATTTGATGGAGTTAAATTGCTGGCTTTCTTGATGCCATCTGCTATTGCAAATTATCTAGTTTATGTAGTACTAGCTCTATATGGCTCTTTCTTGTTTAAGGATCGATTGATCAAACAATGGAATGAGATTAGAAAGACTAAAAGGAAATTCTTCTTTTGCGTCTTAACAGGATGGCTCTTTCTCTTTCTGATGACTTTTGTCTTTGAATTTGTATCAGAGATGTTGAAGCAGTTTTTTGGGCTAGTCGGACAAGGTCTAAACCAGTCGAATATTCAAAGTACCTTTCAAGAACAACCAATACTGATAGCAGTTTTCGCCTGTATCATAGGACCTTTTGTGGAAGAACTCTTTTTCCGTCAGCTCTTGTTACATCACTTGCAGAAACGTCTGTCAAGTTGGCTAAGCATTCTTCTGGTAGGACTTGTTTTTGCTCTGACTCATATGCACAGTTTGGCTTTATCAGAGTGGGTCAGTGCAGTCGGTTATCTAGGTGGAGGCATTGCCTTTTCTATCATCTATGTGAAAGAAAAAGAGAATATTTATTATCCTCTAGTTGTTCATATGTTAGGCAATAGCCTTCCCTTGATTATTTTAGTTATCAGTAGTATGTGACGTTTTAGTAGTTATACAAGAGAAAAAGCTGAGAATCTCCTCTCAGCTTTTTGATTATATGCTAGTAACTTTTATAGTGCAGTAAGAAATGTCAGTCCACCTAAGACAACGCCAGCTGAGTTTGGAATAATTAGTATCCAATCCTTCTTAGGTTCTTTTGTCCATCCATAAATAACCCAAATTAAACAAGATACTGCTGCGGATAAAGGCTGGAATGGTTGAGCTTTGTTGCCTTGTAAATTGGCAAAAATTTGTGGGATGTAGGCGATAAATACAATAATCCCGATAAAGGCCCCGATTGAACCGACAATTTGATTTATTTTTTGTTTAGTCATATACACCTCCTTCAAAAAGATATCATAGAAATTAGCGAAAATCAATACAAAAGCATAAAAATGGAGAAATTGTTTATTTTTTGTTATAGTCAAAGCGAATGACTTGCTCTTTTGCATCCACATAAGCATAGACGCCAAAGGGTACAATGGCTCTTGGTGTGGCGTGCCCAACGTTTAGATTATAGACAATTGGGATATTGCTGTCAACGATGCTCATTAGTGCCTCTTTATAGTCGTCATAGAAGGCTTCATCCATTGGCTTTCCGACCAAGAGTCCACTGATGACCTCAAATACCCCAGTTTCTTTCAAAGCCAGCACCATCTTTTTGAAGTTTTCCGGCTCAGGCTTCTCTTCGCTTGTTTCTAACAAAAGAATCTTTCCTTCCCAGTCGGATAAGTCAGGGAAGAGTTTGTACTTTTGGCAGAGCTCCGTGCTATCTACGTATCGAGAATTGTCAAAGATATCATAGAGGGATTCAAGGCAACCGCCGAGAATTTCTCCCTCAAACTGGGTATTTCCTTGTAACAAATCAAAGCCTGTATTTACATGACTGATACGAGCTGTTCCCAGGGCCTTGGGACTAAAATCAGTTCGTTCCTCATACCAAAGGTCGCTAGGGCGGATTTCTGAGATTCTTCCAGTCTCAATCAGTTCTTTAAAGTAGTGAAAGCTATAGGGCAACATCTCCTTGTCCAATTCACAAATGTCTGCTAAAAAGGATTGCCCATAAAAAGTCGTGACCCCTAGTTTGTGCAACATAAGGTGGTTCATAGTGGTATCTGAGAAGCCAAGAAAAATCTTTTGTTTGATAACCTTTTGAAGCTGGTCGTTTTCAAAAAGATAAGGTAGCAAGCGATAGGTATCATCCCCACCGATGGCACATAGGATCATGTTGATGCTATCATCAGAAAAGGCCTGCATCAAATCCTCTGCACGTGCCTCCGGATGGTCCTTGATAAAGTCTAAACCTTTTAACGAATGGGGCAAGAAGACAGGATTGAGTCCCAAATCCTTGAGACGTTGGAGACCCAAATCGACTTCGTGTTTGACAAAATCCTCTCCGATAACACCGCTAGACAAACTAACGATACCAATAGTAGAAACTATATCTCATCCTCCTAGAAATAGATTGATACTCTTCGAAAATCAAATTCAAACCACGTCAGCTTTGCCTTGCCGTATATATGTTACTGACCTCGTCAGTTCTATCTACAACCTCAAAGCAGTGCTTTGAGCAACCTGCGGCTAGCTTCCTAGTTTGCTCTTTGATTTTCATTGAGTATGAGCCTATTTTATCACAAAAGATGAGAGAAAACTATAAGAATCAGACTCAGAAGTTCTATTGAATTTCAAGAAAGCAAGTGAAAAAGCAACCGACTGTGCAGTTGCTTTCCGTTTTTCTAATCACTAATCTCACTAGATATGAGTTACTTGGTCAACTCTTGATTATAGGAGAGAGCTAAATCAATCCAGTAAGGAAGTTCTTTTTGACCTTCGATATCTAGGTCTATATAGCCATGATAAGGTCGCCCTCTCATCAATGTGGTATGAGCTCCTGTTCGGGGTAGAACTTGCTTTTCCATTTCTTTGCCAATTCTCACCATAACCAGCTCGTCCTTTCTGGAACTGACTGTAAGGACCATTTTCCCACGAATCATAAAGGCAAGACCACCAAATAGTTTCTTTTCTTCTAACTCTTCTTCGAAAATTTGGGGAGGAAGTTTGAGTGCTAGAATTTTTCGAGTCTGCTGAGCTAAGGATTGACTATATGCCATAGCTTTTCACTTTTCTTAATAACGTGATGGGCCCGCGCTTGCACTTCGGATGTTGAAACGTTTCTTGAGATAGAAGCGAAGGGCGAGAAGGGTAGCCCCTAGGATAGCCAAAGGCAATGGAGCAAGGACTGGATTGAGGTTGGCTGGTAGGAAGCTTGTTGCAAAGAAGACAACCAACCAAAGGACCATAGAAGCCAGGATAACGAGGATTGATTTCCAGAATGGAGGACGTTGGCTACGATCTGTGTCTGGTCCATAGTACTGGTAGACAAAGTAGTACATCAAGTAGAAGGCAACACCTCCAACAAGCCCAACCAACAAGAGGGTAATCAATCCATAGCCAATAGCCTGGTCTGTAGAGAAAAAGTTGGTCAGAGCGCTAACCAGTGCAAAGAGACTGGTAATAAAAAGGGCTGAGTCCATAATCATGAGTTTTGGATCATCATTTTCTTTTGGATGCTCTTTTTCGTACTGTTCCTTGACTGTGAAACTGTGAGCCCAGTGAGTTGGAGCGCCATAGAGGGAACGAGCTGTTGTTCCTTTGACTTGCTCTTCAAGGATTCTAGGAATGACTTCCTCAAAAACAGCCTTGATTTCAGCATCTGTTTTGCCATCTTTGATAAATTGCTGGGTAGCAATATGGATAAACTCTTGGTTTTTCTTAGTTAATTTTTGTAAATCAATCTGAGACATAGGGATTCCTCTTAGAACCATTTTTTATGGATGAGATAGAGAGTGAGCGAAACACTCATAGCAAAGGCGATAAAGACGATTAACCAGAAGGCGTGAGGCTCACCGTTCAAAGGGATTTCATTATCCTTGAAGTTCATTCCGTAGGCAGAGAAAATCATGGTTGGGACAGACATGACAATGGTCACGAGAGCCAGGGTTTTCATGATGTTGTTCTGGTTGTTGGAAATGATAGAGGCAAAGGTCTCTGTCATAGAGTGAAGGACATTTCCATAGATATCTGCCATCTCGATGGCCTGTTGGGTTTCAATCAGAGTGTCTTCGAGTAGGTCTTCGTCTTCTAGGTATTTCTTGATATTGCTAGTTGCGCTGGTTAATTTCTTAATCACGCGCTCATTTGTCTTAAGTGAGGCCTTGAAATAGACGATGGTCTTTTCCAATTCCATGAGCTCAATCAGCTCTTCGTTTCGAGTAGATTTGTGAAGTTGACTTTCGATCTGTTCACTCTTACGGTCGATCGAACGAAGGGCCGTAAGGTAAAGTTCGGCGTTGCGGTAGAGAATCTGGAAGATAAAGCGTGAACGCATGAAGGTGTAAAAGTTACGCAGTCTACGGTTGATAAAGACATCGAGAACGGGGAGGGGTTCCAAGCAGGTGGTGATAATGGTTTCCTCTGTGATGATAATCCCCAGCGGAATCGTAACGTAGTAGGTACGATTGTTTCTTTCCTCTGTGATGGGAACGTCCACGATGATCAAAGTGTACTCATCTTCGATGGTAATACGGGACATTTCTTCCGCATCGAGTGGTGCTCGAAGGTCGGCAATGTCAATGTCGAAGGCGTTAGCGATTTCCAACGATTCATTTTGTGTAGGATTGACGAGATTGATCCAAGTACCCGGTTCAAGCGTGTCGATCTCTTTAAATTCAGTTGTTGTTGAGAGAAAAACTTGTTTCATATCCCCTATCCTTTCCTACTATTCAGTGATTCATTTTTTGCACCGTACTATTATACTATAAAAACAGCTTTTTGGGTAATAGAATTTCACATTTTTTGGTATAATGGAAAGCAATAATGGACTAGAAAGAACAAAGATGCAAGATAAAATTGTGATTCATGGGGCGCGTGCCCATAACTTAAAAAATATAGATGTGGAGATTCCAAGAGACAAGCTGGTTGTTGTGACTGGTTTGTCAGGTTCTGGGAAATCCAGTCTGGCCTTTGATACCCTCTATGCTGAGGGCCAACGTCGCTATGTAGAGAGCTTGTCAGCTTACGCTCGTCAGTTCTTGGGCAACATGGAAAAACCAGATGTAGATGCCATTGATGGCCTCAGTCCAGCTATTTCCATCGACCAGAAAACCACCAGCAAAAACCCTCGTTCGACCGTGGGAACCACGACTGAAATCAATGATTATCTGCGTCTCCTCTACGCACGTGTGGGGACGCCTTACTGTATCAACGGGCATGGGACTATCAAGGCTTCTTCTGTAGAACAAATCGTGGATAAGGTTTTGGAATTGCCAGAACGCCAACGTCTGCAAATTTTAGCTCCGGTCATTCGTAAGAAAAAAGGGCAACATAAGAGTATCATTGAAAAGGTTCAGAAAGACGGCTATGTCCGCGTCCGAGTGGATGGGGAAGTTTATGATGTGACCGAAGTTCCAGAGCTGTCTAAGAGCAAGCAACACAATATTGATGTCGTAGTTGACCGTATTGTTATCAAGGAGGGTATCCGTAGCCGTCTCTTTGACTCAATCGAGGCTGCCCTTCGTATCGCAGAAGGCTATGTGATTATCGATACTATGGACGATTCTGAGTTGCTCTTCTCTGAGCACTATGCCTGTCCAGTTTGTGGTTTTACCGTACCAGAGTTAGAGCCTCGTCTCTTCTCCTTCAATGCGCCGTTTGGTTCTTGTAGTGAGTGTGATGGTTTGGGTATTAAGCTGGAGGTGGATACTGATTTGGTAGTGCCAGATGCCAGTAAAACCTTACGTGAGGGGGCGCTAGCACCTTGGAATCCTATCTCATCAAACTACTATCCAAATATGTTAGAGCAGGCTATGACAGCTTTTGGTGTGGATATGGATATCCCCTTTGAGGACCTGTCAGAAGCGGATAAGGACTTGATTCTCTATGGTTCGGATGGAAAGGAATTCCATTTCCACTATGAAAATGAATTTGGTGGTGTGCGGGATATTGACATTCCTTTTGAAGGAGTTGTCACTAATATCAAACGTCGCTACCACGAAACCAATAGTGACTATACTCGCACCCAGATGCGTCTCTACATGAATGAGCTGACCTGCGGAACTTGTCACGGCTATCGTCTCAACGATCAGGCCTTGTCTGTTCGTGTGGGTGGTGAGCAAGGGCCACATATCGGTGAAATCTCAGATTTGTCTATCGCAGACCATTTGGAGTTGGTGAGCCAGTTGACCTTGTCTGAAAATGAAGCCATTATTGCTCGTCCCATTCTCAAGGAAATCAAGGATCGCTTGACCTTCCTCAATAACGTGGGGCTTAACTATTTGACGCTGTCACGTTCGGCAGGAACCCTATCAGGTGGGGAGAGTCAGCGAATTCGCTTGGCGACTCAGATTGGGTCCAACCTCTCAGGTGTCCTCTATATATTGGATGAGCCGTCGATTGGTCTCCACCAGAGGGATAATGACCGCCTGATTGCCAGCTTGAAAAAAATGCGTGATTTAGGAAATACCTTGATCGTAGTGGAACATGATGAAGATACCATGCGTGAGGCGGATTATCTGATTGACGTTGGTCCCGGTGCCGGTGTTTTTGGTGGAGAAATCGTCGCTGCAGGGACGCCAAAGCAGGTGGCTCGTAACAGCAAATCTATCACAGGCCAGTACTTGTCAGGTAAACGTGCCATTCCAGTACCAGAAGAGCGCCGTGCCGGAAATGGCCGCTTTATCGAAGTGACAGGAGCGCATGAGAATAACTTGCAAAATATTACCGCTCGCTTCCCATTGGGAAAATTCATCGCAGTGACAGGTGTATCAGGTTCAGGGAAATCGACCTTAATCAACAGCATCCTCAAAAAAGCCATTGCCCAGAAGCTTAACCGCAATTCAGACAAACCTGGTAAGTTTAAGACGATTACAGGGATTGAGCATGTAGACCGCTTGATTGACATTGACCAGAGCCCTATCGGACGAACGCCAAGGTCTAACCCGGCTACCTATACGGGAGTTTTTGACGATATACGAGACCTCTTTGCTCAGACAAATGAAGCTAAGATTCGAGGCTACAAGAAGGGCCGTTTCAGTTTTAACGTCAAGGGCGGTCGTTGCGAAGCCTGCTCAGGTGACGGGATCATCAAGATTGAGATGCACTTCTTGCCAGATGTTTATGTTGCCTGTGAAGTTTGCCATGGGACTCGCTACAACAGTGAAACCCTAGAAGTCCACTATAAGGAAAAGAATATCTCGCAGGTTTTGGACATGACCGTCAACGATGCGGTGGAATTCTTCCAACACATTCCCAAGATTCAGCGTAAACTTCAGACCATCAAGGATGTAGGGTTGGGCTATGTAACGTTAGGACAACCAGCTACCACCCTTTCAGGTGGAGAAGCCCAGCGTATGAAGTTAGCTAGTGAGCTCCACAAACGCTCGACAGGAAAATCCTTCTACATTCTGGATGAGCCGACGACAGGGCTTCATACCGAGGATATCGCTCGCTTGCTCAAGGTTTTAGCTCGCTTTGTCGACGATGGCAATACTGTTCTCGTCATTGAGCACAATCTGGATGTCATCAAGACGGCAGACCATATCATCGATTTGGGACCTGAGGGCGGTGTCGGTGGCGGAACCATCATCGCAACAGGAACTCCAGAAGAAGTAGCAGCCAATGAAGCCAGCTACACAGGACACTATTTGAAAGGAAAGTTACATCATGAATAAACGTGTGCAAGCATTTCTAGCTAAAATGCAAGAAAAAGAACTAGATGGTATCATCATCAACAACCTTAAAAACGTCTATTACCTGACCGGCTTTTGGGGCTCAAATGGAACAGTCTTTATCAGCCGTGACCGTCAGGTTTTGGTGACAGACTCTCGCTATATCATTGCAGCTAAGCAAGAAGTGACAGGTTTTGAGATTGTGGCTGATCGTGATGAATTGGCTGTTATTGCAGGCATTGTTAAGGATATGGGTTTGTCTCGCGTTGGTTTTGAGGACGAGATTTCGGTCTCTTATTACCACCGTATGCAGGCAGCTTTTGCAGGAATCGACTTGCTTCCGCAGACTCAGTTTGTTGAAGCGCTTCGGATGATTAAAGATGAAGCGGAGATTGCGACTATTCGTAAGGCATGTTCTATCTCAGACCAAGCTTTCCGTGATGCGCTTGACTTTATCAAACCAGGAAAAACTGAGATCGAAATTGCCAACTTCCTTGATTTCCGCATGCGTGAGTTGGGAGCAGCAGGCTTGTCTTTTGATACCATTTTAGCAAGTGGCATCAACTCTTCTAAGCCCCATGCTCATCCAATGCACAAACCGGTTGAAGCGGGAGAAGCCATTACCATGGACTTCGGCTGTCTCTACGACCACTATGTCAGTGATATGACACGGACCATCTACCTCGGTCATGTCAGTGACGAGCAGGCAGAAATTTACAATACTGTCCTGAAAGCCAACCAAGCTCTGATTAATCAAGCTAAGGCAGGATTAGGTTTCCGTGACTTTGACAAAATTCCTCGTGATATTATCATCGAGGCAGGCTATGGCGACTACTTTACTCACGGTATTGGCCATGGTATCGGACTGGATATCCATGAGGAACCCTACTTTAGTCAAACTTCTACCGAGAGCATTCAAGCAGGTATGGTCTTGACTGATGAACCGGGTATCTATATTGAAGGTAAATACGGCGTTCGTATTGAAGACGATATCTTAATTACAGATAACGGTTGCGAATTGTTGACTCTAGCGCCGAAGGAATTAATTGTTATTTAAGAAAATTATGATAAATCATTGACTTTTATATTTTAAAGGTTTATACTGATAGACGAAAACGGTAGGTGAGGCTACCATAGGGATACGGATGACTACCGCAAAGCAGTGGAGACACTACTCGTTGGTCAACAGTCCTGGTCGCGAAGGCCAAGACTAAGCTCATTACATCGCCCTATGGAGTTAAAGCTTGAACGAAAAAACAGATAGTTAGTTTTTTAATCCTGCCATTTTATGGTGGGATTTTCTACTGTTTTAGAACAAGGAAAGGAGACAAACGATGCAAATTGACGATCATCCAGAACCGCACATACACAGCCAATCGCTGATTTGTGTCGTTCTGCCCTTATAAAGTGATTGGTCTCTGTGTATGAAACATATCATTCATACAGATAGGAGAAACCAATGAAAACTACAAAAGAAAGATTAGCAACAGCTATTCATACACCTTTAAAAGAAACTTTATCTTTTTATAAGACAAGTCTAACAGGCTTGACTGAGGAGCAGGTGGAGAAAAATCGTGACCTATATGGCGAAAACACCATCACCAAGGGTCAAGAAGACAGTATCCTCAAAAAGATTTACGAATCTATTATCAATCCATTTACAATCATCCTGCTGGTCATCGCTATGATTTCCATGGTGACCAATGTCTGGTTGGCGAAGCCTGGACAAGAAGATCCGACGACTTCTATCATCATCGTCGTTCTCGTTCTAATCTCTGGTGGCATACGCTTTGTCCAGGAACTGCGGAGTGACAAGGCTGCGACCAATCTATCAAAAATGATTGTGAATACAGCCACAGTTATCCGCGAAGGCCAGAGTTTAGAGGTCGCAATTGAAGATTTGGTCGTTGGAGATATAGTCAAATTAAGTGCTGGGGATATGATTCCAGCAGACCTCATTTTAATTGAATCACGTGATTTCTTTGTTCAACAGTCTGGTTTGACAGGTGAAAGTGACTCGGTTGAAAAACTAGCCTTGTCAAAAATGAGTCAGTCAAATTTTGATAGTCTGCTAGAAGCAGAAGCGCTCGCTTTTATGGGAACCAATGTGATATCAGGAAGTGCTAAGGCTTTGATTCTAGCGGTCGGTGATGACACCATGATGGGAGAAATCGAGCAGACTCTCAATACCTATGACGAACCGACCTCTTTTGAACGGGAGATGAACAGCATCTCTTGGCTCTTGATCCGTTTGATGTTAGTCATGGTTCCCATCGTGTTTCTCTCCAATGGCTTGACAGATGGCGACTGGCTGGAAGCAGGTGTGTTTGCACTGAGTGTTGGTGTTGGATTGACACCTGAGATGCTTCCTATGATCATCACGGCCAGTTTAGCAAAAGGCTCCATTATCATGGCCAAGGAAAAAGTCGTCATCAAAAAACTCAATGCCATACAGGACCTAGGTGCTATTGATATCCTATGCACGGATAAAACCGGAACCCTTACCCAAGACGAAATTGTCCTTGAATATCCTTTGGATATACATGGAGATTTGGACTTGTCTGTGTTGAGACGGGCCTACCTCAATTCCTATTTTCAAACGGGATTGAAAAACTTGATGGACCGTGCCATTATCAGTAGAACTGAAAAAGAAGCTAAAGAACACGCTATTCTACAAAATTTGGATACTAGCTTCCAAAAAATAGATGAATTGCCCTTTGATTTTGAACGCAGACGGATGAGTGTCATCGTCAAGGATGAGAACGAAGTTGTTAGTTTGGTAACCAAGGGTGCTCTAGAGGAAATGCTTGCGATTTCAACCCATGTGGAATATCAAGGTCAGATTAGTCCTTTGACGGATGATATCCGAGTGGAAATCTTAAAAGAAGT
The DNA here is from genome assembly GCF_900637025.1 of Streptococcus oralis ATCC 35037. Lineage (NCBI taxonomy): Bacteria > Bacillati > Bacillota > Bacilli > Lactobacillales > Streptococcaceae > Streptococcus > Streptococcus oralis. The sequence goes on along the minus strand of NZ_LR134336.1, from coordinate 1,771,991 downwards.
AGATCAACTTAATCAACAGGGATTGCGAGTCTTGGGAGTTGCCTATAAAACAGGCCTAAAAGAAGGTTTTGCTTACTCCGTTGAAGATGAAAAAGAGATGATTCTAACAGGCTATCTTGCCTTTCTAGATCCACCAAAACCATCTGCAGCACCTGCAATCAAGGCTTTACTTGAACATGGTGTTAAGACTAAGATTTTAACTGGGGATAATGAAAAAGTAACGCAAGCCATCTGTGAGAAAGTTGGTTTGGACATTGAACACATCCTTTTAGGGGTAGATATCGACCAAATGTCAGATGAGCAGTTGGCAGAAGTGGTTGAAAGTGTAACAGTATTTGCTAAATTGTCTCCTGACCAAAAAGCTCGCATCATTCTACAGCTAAAAAGAAATGGTCATGGTGTCGGCTATATGGGAGATGGTATTAACGACGCCCCTTCTATGAAAGTGGCAGATGTGGGGATTTCTGTTGATACAGCAGTAGATATTGCCAAAGAAACGGCTGATGTCATTTTGCTAGATAAGGATCTCATGGTTCTTGAAACTGGTATCGTTGAAGGTCGTAAGGTCTACGCCAACATGACCAAGTACATTAAGATGACGGTCAGCTCTAATTTCGGGAACATTTTCTCTCTGTTAGTGTCTGGTATCTTTTTACCTTTCCTTCCTATGGCTCCGATTCACTTGATTGTCTTAAACCTCGTCTATGATCTTTCTTGCATTTCCTTGCCATTTGATAATGTAGATGAAGACTTTTTGAAGCATCCTCATAAGTGGGAAGCCAAGTCTATTACTCGCTTTATGATTTGGATGGGTCCGATTTCTTCTGCCTTTGATATTTTGACCTTTATCTTGCTCTATTTTATCATTGTCCCAATGGCGACAGGTCAAGCTTATGCTCACGGAGCAGAGTCTGCAACGGGATTTATCATCTTGTTCCAGACAGGTTGGTTCATTGAATCCATGTGGTCCCAAACCATGGTTATCCATATGCTTCGTTCAGCAAAACTTCCTTTCTTACAAAGTCGTCCATCATGGTTTGTTCTTGGTACAACCTTGCTGGCAGCTAGTTTTGTGACCTTCCTTCCCTACTCTTCAATTGCTAGCCTGCTTCATTTAACCCCTTTGGAACCAATTTATTTCCTCTTTTTGCTTTTGATTATTGTTCTCTATATGATAAGTGTTACAGTTGTGAAACGATTGTATATCAAAAAATTTAAAAGTTGGTTATAAATTGATTTTGTCAAGAAAAAAGTACGAAAATCGCGAAAAAAGTTAATTTTTTTTAAAAATAGGTCGCAAGTCGGATGTTTTTTATGGTATAATAGACTAAACTGATAGTAACATGTAGCGAAAGGGGTAGGTACATGATCAAAATTTATACAGTCTCAAGTTGTACTAGCTGTAAAAAAGCGAAAACCTGGCTCAATGCCCACCAGTTAAGTTATAAAGAACAAAATCTCGGTAAAGAAGGAATTACAAGAGAAGAGTTATTAGATATTCTCACGAAAACAGATAATGGAATTGCCAGTATCGTTTCGTCAAAAAACCGCTACGCTAAGGCACTTGGAGTTGACATCGAGGATTTGAGTGTCAATGAAGTGCTCAACTTAATCATGGAAACACCACGGATCTTAAAGAGTCCGATTCTCGTTGATGAGAAGCGCCTGCAAGTCGGCTATAAAGAAGATGATATCCGTGCCTTCTTGCCACGCTCTGTCCGTAATGTAGAAAATGCAGAAGCACGTCTACGTGCAGCTCTATAAAACATCAAGGCTGGGAGTGACTCCTGGCCTTGTTTGCTCTTTTGTTTTAAAATCAAGTGAGGAATTATGAAAAAGTTACTAATTGCTAGTTTTGCTCTCCTCTTTTTGCTTGCGGGATGTGGGCAAAAAAAGGAAACTCCTGCTGCTTCCACAACAGCATCTGAACCTCTCCAATCCAACCTTCCCGTTTTGGACAATGCCGAAAAGAATACGGTTGTCACCAAGACCTTGCTGATGCCGAAGTCAGAAAATGGGACGCAACAGATTCAGACCATTACTTATAAAGGCAATCAGTTTTTGACCTTGACCATCCAGCAAAAACGACCTGTGGGGGATGAACTCAAGACTTTTATCTCTGAAAATGGCCTAGAGGAGACGCAAAAAGCGCTTCTAGAAGCTGAAGAGAAGGATGAGACCATCCAAGAGGCGCGCAAACTGGCAGGATTTACACTGGAAACCAAGCTACTCAGCGAGACAGAAATCCAGACCACAACGACTTATGATTTTCAAGTTTTGGATGTCAAAAAGGCATCTCAACTAGAATATTTAAAAAATATTGGTCTTGAAAATCTCTTAAAAAACGAACCTAGCCAGTATATTGCTGATAGAGTGGCAAATGGGGCGACAGAACAATAGAAAATCCAAATTAATAGACTGACTTATTTGTAGAACGTCAGGGAATGTGCTATAATAGTACTATTCTAAGGAAAGAGGGTGTTAGAATGGGATTTACTGAAGAAACTGTACGGTTTAAATTGGATGATTCCAATAAGAAAGAAATTAGCGAAACGTTGACAGACGTCTATGCTTCTTTGAACGACAAGGGCTACAATCCGATTAACCAGATCGTCGGTTATGTACTGAGTGGTGACCCTGCCTACGTTCCTCGTTATAACAATGCACGAAATCAAATCCGTAAGTATGAGCGTGATGAAATTGTTGAAGAATTGGTACGCTACTACCTTAAAGGACAAGGAGTCGATCTATAATCTATGAGAATTATGGGATTGGACGTCGGTTCAAAAACAGTAGGGGTGGCTATTAGCGATCCCTTGGGCTTCACTGCTCAGGGACTTGAAATCATCCAGATTAATGAGGACCAGGGCCAGTTTGGTTTTGATCGTATCAAGGAATTGGTTGACATCTATAAGGTGGAACGCTTTGTAGTAGGTCTGCCTAAAAACATGAACAATACCAGCGGTCCGCGGGTAGAAGCCAGTCAAGCCTACGGAGCAAAATTAGAGGAACTTTTTGGTTTACCAGTAGACTATCAGGATGAGCGTTTGACGACCGTTGCTGCGGAGCGTATGTTGATTGAACAAGCAGATATCAGCCGTAACAAACGCAAGAAAGTTATTGATAAGCTGGCTGCTCAGTTGATTTTGCAAAATTATTTAGATAGAAAATTTTAAGACAGAGGAGAAACTATGTCACACGATCACAACCATGACCACGAAGAACGTGAATTGATTACACTAGTAGATGAGCAAGGTAATGAAACCTTGTTTGAAATTCTTTTGACCATCGATGGGAAAGAAGAATTTGGTAAAAACTATGTTCTTCTAGTGCCAGTTAACGCAGAAGAAGATGAAAACGGTGAAGTTGAAATTCAAGCTTACTCATTCATCGAAAATGAAGACGGAACAGAAGGCGAATTGCAACCAATTCCAGAAGACTCAGAAGACGAATGGAACATGATTGAAGAAGTCTTCAACAGCTTTATGGAGGAGTAAAAACATCCAGTGGATGTTTTTAGCCCTGCGCCAGAAATTAGAAACGCAGGAATGTCCGGGGGACGTTTTTAGCCCAGTTCCTTAAAATAAGAGAGAACTGGTTTGTTCAGTGAACATTTTTACCCTTACGCTAAAAATAAAGACCGTAAGTAGTTCCGGGGGACGTTTTTAGCCCACGTTGAAATTCATAGTAGCTAGTGATTAGCTAACCAGGTAAGAGGTCGGGATTTTAGTCCCGACCTCGTTTTTTATTTGTAATCATACTTTGATGCGGTAGTTGATTGGACTTTTGTTAAGGAGATATGTATGTTTGAAGTAGAAAAGTGGCTTCATAGTCGGATTGGTTTAAACTTTAGATCTGGACTTGGACGAATGCAGCTAGCAGTGGATTTGCTGGGGAATCCTGAGAAGACTTATCCTATTATCCACGTAACAGGGACTAACGGTAAAGGGTCAACTATTGCCTTCATGAGGGAGTTGTTTGTTGCTCATGGTAAAAAAGTTGGTACTTTTACCTCTCCTCATATCATCAGCATCCATGATCGAATCTGTATCAATGGGGAACCAATCGCAGAGGAAGACTTTGTACGTATAGCTAACCAAGTCAAGGAGATGGAGAAAACTCTTTTAGAGACACACGATCAATTGTCTTTCTTTGAATTGTTGACCTTGATTGCCTTGCTTTACTTTAAAGAGCAGGGAGTGGATCTAGTCCTGCTAGAGGTGGGGATTGGTGGTTTGCTTGACACGACTAATGTCGTAACAGGAGAGATTGCAGTTATTACTTCCATTGGGCTAGATCATCAGGAGACCTTGGGCGATAGTCTAGAGGAAATAGCCGAGCAGAAAGCTGGTATTTTCAAGGCCGGCAAGCAGGCAGTCATTGCTAAGCTCGCTCCAGAAGCTAAACTTGTCTGTCAAAATACAGCAAGAGAGTTAGGTGTGGATCTCTATCAAGCTGGGCTAGACTTCTCCTTGAATGCTGGGGATTTTTCAAGCAGCCTAGCGAATTTTTCACAACTTGAAATTAGTTTGGAAGGTGTTTATCAGCAAGAAAATGCCGCCTTGGCTTTACAAACTTTTCTTCTGTTTATGGCATCAAGAGGTGAAAGGGTCGAAGAAGTGCTTGTCAGACGGGCTTTGAAGGAGACAAACTGGGCAGGTCGATTGGAACGGATTCGTCCGCAAATCTACCTAGATGGGGCTCACAATCTGCCAGCCTTGACTCGTCTAGTAGAGTTTATCCAGGGGAAAATCCAGCAAGGTTACCAGGTTCATATCCTTTTTGGAGCACTTAAACGCAAGGATTATCAGGGGATGTTAGGCTATCTATCTAAGCAGTTACCTGAGGTGGAACTTAAGGTAACAGGCTTTGACTACCAAGGCTCTCTGGATGAAAAGGATGTGGTAGGTTATGATTTGATTCCTTCCTATGGCGACTTTATCAGAGAATTTGAAGATAAGGCCAATGGCCAGGACTTGCTTTTCGTGACGGGATCCCTCTACTTTATCTCGGAAGTTCGAGCAAGTTTGGTTGAAAGCGATGAGATTAGTTGACCTTATAGGTTTATGTTGCTATACTGTAGGTAGGAGGTATATCTGGAAACGATTCCAGCAAATTATTGGCACAAAAGAAAGGAAATCGCTATGAAAACGAAAACATTCACACTTTCTATTGCTTCCCTAGCAATTCTTAGTCTTTTAGCAGCTTGTGGACCTAAGGCACAAGCCCCTACCCAGCAATCGGCGCAGCAATCATCTACTCAACAAGAATCATCTTCTAGCGCTGCGACAAGTGCTAGTCAATCACAGGCATCCTCAAGTCAGGACACTACTGTAGATCAACCTACGAATATCGATGGTACCTATACTGGAAAAGATGAGAATGACCAAATCACTCTTGTTGTAACAGGTAAAACTGGTACATGGACTGAAGTCGAGCCAGATGGAGATAAGGAAATCAAGCAAGTCAGCTTTGAGCCAGAAAATCAACGTGTCATTATCGGTGATGATGTCAAAATTTACACGGTTAATGGTAATCAATTGATTATCGACGATATGGACCGAGAGGCATCTGACCGAGTGGTATTAACTAAGCAATAATGATTCAGTAAAAGTTCCAATGAGATGAAAGCTATCTTTTTAGAGCTTTTTTCTTGAAAAAAGGGTTGGCTGTTCTTTACTAACTTTTTACTTAAAACGCTTACAAATATTTGTAAAACTTCTTATATGCCAACTTTAGAAGAAACCATTGCTCTCTACAAAGAACTTTTTTAAAGACTAAGTAGAGTGGAAGGAACTTATTCTTCAAAATATAAATAATATTGGAAAGAACTATCATTTTGGTAGTTCTTTTTAAGTTTCTTAATACCCTAGTTAAAAAGATAAGAGGGGCAGCGCTTCATATAGTGTGGGTGTAGTTTAGAAATCTTGCAGCTCTTGGAATAGTTTGCATAGAAAAAGGTAAAAGGTTGCTATCTACCCCTGAACTGAGGTATACTAGTAGAAACATTAGTTTATCAAGCAGTTAAGGAGAATGTTAGAAAAGGAAGGGGATGTATGACAGCTAGAAAAATGCAGCTACTCATGTCCAAGTATGGTTTTAGTATTACCATCATGTTGGCAGAGTTGTTTATCATCTTTGGTTTATTTCTCTATCTAGGGCAGATGGCTCCGATTCTCTGGATTATTCTAGTTATTTTGATGAGTATGGCGACCATTGTATCGATTGTTAATCGGTCCATGAATCCTGAGAGTAAGGTAACATGGCTGTTAGTAGCCTTTGTGCCAGTGTTTGGCCCCTTACTCTATATCATGTTTGGAGAGCGCCGTTTATCTAAAAAAGAAATAAAGCAGCTAAAGCAGCTCCAATCAATGGTTGATCGAGAGGACAATAGCAGAGCTCTCCGTTTGGAGTTAAAGGAACAAGACAAGTCGGCTTACGGCGTTATCAAATCACTCCTCAGCATGGACACGAATGCCGATGTCTATGATCGAACGGATACACAATTTTTTGCATCTGGTGAAAGCATGTGGCATCAGATGCTAGAGGATCTCAAGAAAGCTGAGAAGTTTATCTTTCTCGAATACTATATCATCGAAGAAGGTTTGATGTGGAATAGTATTTTGGAGATTTTGGAAGAAAAGGTAGCTCAAGGTGTAGAAGTGAAGCTTCTCTATGATGATATTGGTTGTATGGCAACCTTGCCTGGAGATTACACCATCCAGCTTCGTGGTCGAGGGATTGAAGCCCACAAATTTAACAAGGTGATTCCACGTTTGACCGTTGCTTATAACAACCGTGATCACCGTAAAATCATGATTATAGATGGTCAAATTGCCTATACAGGTGGTGTCAATCTGGCCGATGAGTATATCAACCATATCGAACGCTTTGGTTATTGGAAGGATAGCGGTATTCGTCTGGATGGACCGGCAGTTAAGGCTTTTACCAGACTCTTTTTATCTGCATGGTATATCAACCGTGGGGAGATTAGTGACTTTGACCAATACCATCTCGAAAATCAACCAAAAGATGGGATGGGGCTCTGTATTCCCTATAGTAGTGGACCAAAACCCATCTACCGAGCCCAGGTTGGAAAAACGGTCTATCAAAATCTTATCAATCAAGCTACAGATTACGTCTACATCACGACTCCCTATCTGATTGCGGACTATGATCTCACCGAAAGTATCAAAAATGCAGCTCTGAGAGGGGTAGATGTGCGAATTGTGACGCCGTGTATCCCAGATAAGAAGGTTATTCAGTTAGTTACTCGGGGAGCCTATCCAGATTTGCTATCTGCTGGGGTTCGTATTTATGAGTACAGTCCGGGATTCCTTCATAGCAAGCAAATACTTGTCGATGGAGAGGCAGCCACCGTGGGGACCATCAATTTTGACTATCGTAGCTTGCTTCACCACTATGAAAATGCCGTCTTACTTTATAGAACGCAGTCTATCATCGATATTGAAAGGGACTTCGAAGAGATTTTTAAAGTTTCTCAAGAAATTTATCCCCACACCATCAAAACAAGCTGGTATCAAAGCCTGATCAAGGAAATTGTCCAGTTGTTTGCACCTATGCTTTGACAATCAACCAAGATCTAGCCCAAGGCTGGATCTTATTTTTGTCTTCTTACGAATAGATAAGTAAAGGAGAAAACCATGCTTAATCTAGAAGATGATGATTTTATCAGAGAGTATAGAAACAGCCGATTTCACCGTTTTCGTGAAATCGAACGCTTTGCGATATTGAATAAGAAATTCAGCAAATATCAATCCCAAGCTGACATTCCTGTAAGATTTTGATATACTAAAACAGATAAACTTAGAGGAGAAATTGAATGAACGTATACGGGAAAATAGATGAGAAACAAGAAGAATCTCATTACCAAGACTGGTCAGTGCCAGAAAAACGAGAAGGAGCTCCCATTCCCTTTTTTAGTATTTTGCTTTGGAGTTTAGTGGCCACAGCCATTTCTGTGGTTATCCCCCTTATTTTTGGTTTAGTAAGCCCGCAACAAACTCAGGATCTTTATACCGGTTGGGCCTTGCATCAAAATGGTCAAATGTATACCGATTATTTTGGGACGGAGGGATTGCTCTATTATGTGCTAACCTACCTTTTTCAAGGCAGTATTCTGATTGCTTTGGTTGAGTGGTTGGCCTTGTTTGGAGCAGGTGTTTTTCTTTTTAAGGCTGCAGATACTCTTGTCGGCCAAGAAAAGGAAGCGAAGCGACTTGTCTTTATTTTATACTTGCTTGTGGCGGGCCTCGCTTTTGGTGGTGGCTATGCTCTCTTGCTAGCCCTGCCTTTCCTATTTTATTCATTGAGTATCGTTACAAATTATCTAGCTTTTCCGAAGGATGACAAAGGATTTGTACGAGTGGGGATGAGCCTTGCACTTTCTTTCTTCCTTGCGCCAATCCCAACCGCCTTGTTTGCGACTGTACTGGCCTTGGGGGTTATCGGCTTTAATCTAGGCAAAGGTCACTTTGTTCATGGTCTATATCAGTTCTTTGCGTCAGCCCTAGGATTTTCACTCTTATTCTATCCTTTAGGCTACTATACAGTGTGGACAGGTAGTTTTGGGGATGCTATTAGCCAGACCTTGTATCCGGTAAATGCTCTTAGCCTCTTTTCAAATGCGCATTTGCTTGAAAATGCAGCCTTCTATGGTTTGCTTGCTATTGGATTAGGTTCCCTTGGCTTGCTCTTTACAGGCTTGTTCCAGTCAAAACCAGCCAAGCAATATGCCCTCTCAATTGCTGCTAGCTTGGGATTGTTGGTTTCTTTGGGAATCTTGATTCTCTCCAAAGAACCTATCAACGGTACTCGTCTTGTGGTGCTAATTCCTTTCTTGGTCTTGCTCCTTCTGACAGGAATCAAGGAAGATGTTTCGGAGGGAGGGAGTCGTCGTAGAAGAAGACGTGAGAAACAAACTTCTTTCCTTAAAGGAAATTTCTATCTACCACTGATTGCCCTTGCCTACCTTATTGTTCTTCCTATCGTGAGTCGCTACCTTTCGCACCCAGCGACTTATCAGGAGAGAGACCGTCTTGCTAGCGTGGTTAAACAACAAACGAGTTCTGAGGATCGTGTCTATGTTTGGGATGATCGTCCTGATTTCTACCGTACCAGTGAGCGCTTGGCGCCAACTTCTCTATCAACTCCAACACTCTATACTGCAAGCGATGAAAATAAAACTAAACTGATGAATGATCTGAAAGAGAATCAACCGAAGATGATTGTGGTCAATCAAAAAGTTGCCTTGTGGTCAGATGTAGAGAGCTGGATCAGTGAAAACTATGAGCTTGTTCAGACAGATACTAGCGAGTTCAAACTATATAAATCAAAATAACAAAAAATCAATATCTTGTGGAATTTTAAAATTTTTAGGATTTTTAACACAAGATATTGATTTTTATTTTTAGAGTGGTATAATACTGAATATAAACAATTCAACAATATTTTAGAAAAGAGCATGGATATGATTGTATTAGAAGAAAAGCTTGCAACCGTTCCCACCTTGTTCGTTGAAAAACGAGATGGTAGACGTGTAGTGTTTGATGTAGACAAGATTGACAAGGCTCTCCACAAGGCGGCGGAAAAGGTTATGGACGTTACGCCTCTAGTAGAAAAACGCCTAAATGGTCTAGTTGAAAGAATCGTGACGGAAATTCACAGCCGCTTCCCTCAAGGTGTCAAGATTTACGAAATTCAAAATGTCGTAGAACATGAACTCCTTGAAGCCAAAGAGTATGCGCTGGCTGAGGAGTATATCACTTATCGGACACAAAGGGATTTTGAGCGCTCAAAAGCGACAGATATAAACTTTAGTATCCATAAACTTCTCAATAAAGATCAAGCAGTTGTTAATGAAAATGCTAATAAAGACAGCGATGTCTTCAACACCCAACGTGATTTGACAGCAGGGATTGTTGGGAAATCAATCGGGCTACAAATGCTTCCTAAGCACGTAGCTAATGCTCACCAAAAAGGGGATATCCACTATCATGACTTGGACTACAGCCCCTACACTCCGATGACCAACTGCTGTTTGATTGATTTTAAAGGCATGCTGGAAAATGGTTTTAAGATTGGAAATGCAGAGGTAGAGAGTCCCAAGTCTATCCAGACTGCGACAGCTCAAATTTCACAAATCATCGCCAATGTTGCTTCTAGCCAGTACGGGGGTTGCTCAGCTGACCGTATCGATGAAGTCTTGGCTCCGTATGCGGAGAAGAATTACCAAAAACACCTCAAAGATGCGGAAGAGTGGGTCTTGCCTGACAAACGGGAAGATTATGCTTGGAAGAAAACCCAAAAAGACATCTACGATGCCATGCAATCTCTCGAGTATGAAATCAACACTCTCTTCACTTCAAATGGCCAAACACCTTTTACTTCGCTCGGTTTTGGTCTGGGAACCAATCGTTTTGAGCGTGAAATTCAAAAAGCTATCTTGACCATTCGTATCAAGGGTCTTGGATCAGAACATCGTACAGCCATCTTCCCTAAACTCATCTTTACGTTGAAAAGAGGCCTTAACTTGGAAGAAGGGACTCCGAACTATGACATCAAACAGTTGGCTCTCGAGTGTGCAACCAAGCGGATGTACCCTGATGTCTTGTCCTATGATAAGATTATCGAGCTGACAGGTTCTTTCAAGGTTCCTATGGGCTGTCGCTCCTTCCTCCAAGGCTGGAAAGATGAAAATGGTGTTGAGGTCAATTCAGGTCGGATGAATCTAGGTGTTGTGACGGTCAATCTGCCTCGTATCGCCCTCGAGTCTGAAGGGGATCTGAATAAGTTTTGGGAAATCTTCAATGAGCGGATGAATATCGCAGAAGATGCTCTGGTTTACCGTGTTGAACGGACCAAGGAAGCAACACCAGCGAATGCCCCTATCCTCTATCAGTACGGAGCCTTCGGTCGCCGTCTCGGAAAAGAAGAAAGTGTTGACCAACTCTTTAAGAATCGCCGTGCGACAGTTTCGCTGGGCTACATCGGTTTGTACGAAGTGGCTACAGTCTTCTTTGGAAATAGCTGGGAAAGCAATCCTGAAGCCAAGGAATTCACATTGGATATCATTCGCGATATGAAACGTCGTGTGGAAGAGTGGTCTGACCAATATGGTTACCATTTCTCTATCTACTCCACACCGTCTGAAAGTCTGACAGACCGCTTCTGTCGCTTGGATACAGAGAAGTTCGGCTCTATTCCGGACATCACGGACAAGGAATACTACACCAACTCTTTCCACTACGATGTTCGTAAAAATCCAACACCGTTTGAAAAATTAGACTTTGAGAAAGTTTACCCAGAAGCAGGTGCGTCAGGTGGTTTCATCCATTATTGTGAGTATCCAGTTCTTCAACAAAATCCTAAAGCCTTGGAAGCTGTTTGGGACTATGCCTATGACCGTGTCGGCTATCTAGGGACCAATACTCCGATTGATCGTTGCTACAAGTGCGACTTTGAAGGGGATTTTGAACCAACTGAGAGAGGATTTGCTTGTCCCAACTGTGGCAATAGCGACCCTAAAACAGTAGATGTGGTCAAACGTACGTGTGGTTATCTGGGAAATCCTCAAGCGCGTCCGATGGTTAACGGACGCCACAAGGAAATCGCTGCGCGTGTCAAACACATGAACGGTTCAACCATTAAAACAGCCGGACATGAAGTAATAAATTAGAAGGAAACGCAATGGGGAAATACCAATTAGACGATAAGGGACGTGCTCAAGTAACCCGTTATCATGAAAAACATTCGAAAGGTGGAGTAGGAAAAAAAGAACGCTTGCTCAACCTCAGAGAACAGTTTTTAAACAAGAACAAGAAAAAATAAAAGTGAGAGTTGCCTCTCACTTTTCTCTTAATTGGAGGTAAAAATGATACTACGCAGACCAACATTGGCAGATAAAGAAACAGTTTTAGAGATGATGGCAGAGTTTGAACAGACTCAATCAGCCCACGATGGTGGGTTTTGGAACGCCAACAATTTTGTTTATGAAGAGTGGCTAGAAGAAAATCTTCAAGCGGAAGCGGGACTCAATATTCCTGAAAACTGGGTTCCTGCTATCCAACTGGTTAGTTTTGACGTAGCAGGCCAGGCTCTTGGCTTTCTCAACCTTCGTCTCCGATTAAATGACTACTTACTAGAAAATGGGGGCCATATTGGCTACTCCATTCGTCCATCTGAAAGAGGTAAGGGTTATGCCAAAAAATCCCTCCGACAAGGTCTACAAGTTGCTAAGGGAAAGAATATTAAACGAGCTTTAGTGACTTGTAGCACAGAAAATCCAGCAAGCCGAGCTGTTATCTTAGCTAATGGTGGGGAGTTGGAGGATGTTCGAAACGGAACGGAGCGCTATTGGATTGATGTCGATTAAGGAGGAAGCATGGAGCTAAGACGACCAACTTTGGAAGATAAAGAAGCGATATTAGAGATGATTGCGGAGTTCGATGCAGCAAAATCCTATATGCACGGTGGCATGGGCTCCGCTTGGAAGCGAGCAAAGGATTATGAGGATTGTTTAAAGATTGTAGAGCAGCAAGAGGATGCTGTCAACCTGCCAGTAGGCTGGGTTCCTGCAATCAAATTTTTATCCTTTGATGAGACCGGCTTACCTTTGGGATTTTTAGCCCTGCGCTTGTCCTTGAATGACAAATTATTTGTGGAAGGCGGTCATATTGGCTATTCTATCCGTCCCAGTCAACGAGGCAAAGGATATGGGAAGGAGCAGTTGAGATTAGGACTAGCAGAGGCTCGAAAGCAAGGATTGGAACGAGTGCTGATTACTTGCGATGAAGACAACGAAGCCAGCCGCCGCACGATTCTCTCCGCTGGCGGTGTTTACGAAAATACAATCGATAGAAGTCAGCGCTACTGGATAGATTTGGGGTAAAAGGATGACATGGAATACACCAAAACCAGGTGAATGGAAAAGCGAGGAGCTTAGTAAAGGGCGAATCATTGACTACAAGGCCTTTAACTTTGTAGATGGAGAAGGAGTGCGCAACTCCCTCTATGTCGCAGGCTGTATGTTCCACTGCGAGGGCTGCTATAATGTTGCGACTTGGTCTTTCAATGCAGGTATTCCTTATACAGCAGAGTTAGAAGAACAGATCATGGTAGATCTTGCCCAGCCCTATGTTCAAGGATTGACCCTGCTAGGAGGAGAACCCTTTCTTAATACAGGAATTCTCTTGCCCCTCGTCAAACGTATCCGTAAGGAATTGCCAGATAAAGACATCTGGTCTTGGACTGGATATACCTGGGAAGAAATGATGCTGGAAACTCCAGATAAACTGGAACTCTTGTCGCTGATTGACATCCTTGTCGATGGACGGTATGATAAAAGCAAGCGTAATCTCATGCTCCAGTTTCGAGGTTCCTCTAATCAACGAATTATCGATGTGCAAAAATCCCTCAAAAGTGGGCAAGTGGTGATTTGGGACAAGCTTAATGACGGAAAAGAAAGCTATGAACAGGTGAAGAGAGAATGAAGAAAAAAGACCTGATAGAGCAACTGGTTTCAGAGATTGAAACGGGAAGAATTAGGACGTTAGGGATCTACGGTCATGGAGCTTCAGGCAAGTCTACCTTCGCTCAGGAATTATATCAAGCCCTAGATTCTACTATAGTAAATTTACTAGAAACAGATCCCTACATTACCTCAAACCGTCATTTAGTGGTGCCAAAAGAACTTCCAGATCAAAAAGTGACAGCTTGCCTCCCAGTGGCTCATGAACTGGAAAGTTTGGAGAGGGATATTCTCGCCTTGCAGGCAGGTATGGACATCTTGACGATTGATGAACCTTGGAAGCCAAGCGAAGTCTTATCTGGTTCGAAACCGATACTGGTTGTCGAAGGGATGTCTGTGGGTTTCCTACCCAAGGAACTCTTTGACAAAACTATCTGTTTCTACACGGATGAAGAGACCGAATTAAAGCGGCGCCTAGCTCGAGATACGACTATGAGAAATCGCGATGCTTCCTTTATACTAGCTAGCCATCAGATGAGACGGGAGCAGTATCAGCGTTACTATAGAGAAACCGAGTTTAAAGCAGATATCTTAGTGGATCAATCAGAAGATAAATTCAAAGTCAAAATGACTCGTATTATATAGAAGAAAAGATTGGTTTTAATAGTCGTAAATTAGTAATTGTATGAAGATGAAATAGGAAAACAGTTTCATCCTAAAAAAACGAAAAAAAGCTCACAAATCCCTTGCAATCGCAGGGGCTTTGTGTTATTCTACCGTGGTGCTGTAAATCACATCTTTAGCTGTGATGCAAGAGGTTGTGACCACGATTGGATACACTGCCACACAACGCGCGTCGATTTCCTATTTTTGCTTTGAGTTGGAATCCCTTTATGTCTTAGACTTGAGCACAAAAAATGTTCGTTAAAAACTTTCCAGACTATATCAATAAGAATTGGAAGGATGGTCTTGGTTGAAGCCTGCATTGTTTTTCAGCTCTGGTTGAGACCGGTAAATTGAACGTTTTGTCTGTTATAGGCATCGTTTTTTCTGGGAAAAGGGAGTTGATAGTGAATGGTGTGATATATCCTATACGCAAAGAATGCTATTTCATTTTGTTGCGTGAATTAGCCTCTTGGTAGCTAGAAAGTTTAGAGCTGAGGTTGATTGCTAGTCAGTCACCTTAGAAGTGAAAGTAAAAGGAGCGAAGGAATGTTTTTAAAAATAATCAGTAGTATCTCTACAAATAATTTCCAAGATCCAAACATGATGGAAAAAATTAGCCATCTATGGCAGGAACACCAGAAAGAAGTAGAGGAGGCATTTGCCCAAGGGCTTTCGATTTATGCAGTCTATCATGATTATGTCAGCGACTACAAGGGGGATTACAGCTTGTCGCTCTGTAGTCTATCCGATAAAGAAGACTGGGATTTTGACACTTCAGGACAAACCTACCAAGTATTTGAGGTGGATACAAGTGATTCAAAAGGTTTTCTTCATACCTGGCAACAAATTTGGCAGGCAGAAGAAGCAAGAGAACTGCGACGTCAGTATAGTATTGATTTTGAAAAATATGATCCAGATCAGACAGTATCTATCTTTATCGCCACCTCCAAAAATGGGTAAATTGTCAAACTAAGTTTTATTTACGAAAGAGGATCAGAACATACTCTAGTAACTTAGGTTAGTAAAAAAACGAAAAAAGCTCGCAAATCCCTTGCAATCGCAGGGGCTTTGTGTTATTCTATTATGGTGCTGTAAATTACAGCCTTAGCTTTGATGCAAGAGGTTGCGACACGCTCGGTTGCATTGCCACGCAACGCGCGTCGGTTTTCTTGTGGAGCTAGCCTATTATCTTAAATAGACGAAAAGGAGAAAAAGATGGCAAACAAAAAAATCCGTATCCGTTTGAAAGCATACGAACACCGTACGCTTGACACAGCGGCTGCAAAAATCGTAGAATCAGCTACTCGTACAGGTGCACAAGTTGCGGGTCCAATCCCACTTCCAACTGAACGTAGCCTCTACACAATCATTCGTGCGACTCACAAATACAAAGACTCTCGCGAACAATTCGAAATGCGTACACACAAACGTTTGATCGATATCGTTAACCCAACTCAAAAAACAGTTGATGCCTTGATGAAATTGGATCTTCCAAGTGGTGTAAACGTAGAAATCAAGCTTTAATCCAAAGTTTGAAACCTTGAGCATGAAAAACGCTCGTTAAAAACTTTTTGAATAAAAAATATAGAAAAGGAACTATTTTCTCATGACAAAAGGAATCTTAGGGAAAAAAGTGGGAATGACTCAAATCTTCACTGAAGCTGGCGAATTGATCCCTGTAACAGTTATTGAAGCAACTCCAAACGTTGTTCTTCAAGTTAAAACTGTAGAAACAGACGGATACAACGCTATCCAAGTTGGTTTCGATGACAAACGCGAAGTATTGAGCAACAAACCTGCTAAAGGACATGTAGCGAAAGCTAACACGGCTCCTAAGCGCTTCATTCGTGAATTCAAAAACGTTGAAGGCTTGGAAGTTGGTGCTGAAATCACAGTTGAAACATTCGCAGCTGGAGACGTTGTTGACGTAACTGGTACTTCTAAAGGTAAAGGTTTCCAAGGTGTTATCAAACGCCACGGACAATCACGTGGACCAATGGCTCACGGTTCTCGTTACCACCGTCGTCCAGGTTCAATGGGACCTGTTGCACCTAACCGCGTATTCAAAGGTAAGAACCTTGCAGGACGTATGGGTGGCGACCGTGTAACAATTCAAAACCTTGAAGTTGTACAAGTTGTTCCAGAAAAGAACGTTATCCTTATCAAAGGTAACGTACCAGGTGCTAAGAAATCTCTTATCACTATCAAATCAGCAGTTAAAGCTGGTAAATAATAAAGAAAGGGGAAATCAGTCACAATGGCAAACGTAACATTATTTGACCAAACTGGTAAAGAAGCTGGCCAAGTTGTTCTTAACGATGCAGTATTTGGTATCGAACCAAATGAATCAGTTGTGTTTGATGTAATCATCAGCCAACGCGCAAGCCTTCGTCAAGGAACACACGCTGTTAAAAACCGCTCTGCAGTATCAGGTGGTGGACGCAAACCATGGCGTCAAAAAGGAACTGGACGTGCTCGTCAAGGTTCTATCCGCTCACCACAATGGCGTGGTGGTGGTGTTGTCTTCGGACCAACTCCACGTTCATATGGCTACAAACTTCCACAAAAAGTTCGTCGCCTAGCTCTTAAATCAGTTTACTCTGAAAAAGTTGCTGAAAACAAATTTGTAGCCGTTGATTCTCTTGAATTTACAGCTCCAAAAACTGCTGAATTTGCAAAAGTTCTTGCAGCATTGAGCATCGATTCTAAAGTTCTTGTTATCCTTGAAGAAGGAAATGAATTCGCAGCTCTTTCAGCTCGTAACCTTCCAAATGTGAAAGTTGCAACTGCTACAACTGCAAGTGTTCTTGACATCGCAAATAGCGACAAACTTCTTGTCACACAAGCAGCTATCTCTAAAATCGAGGAGGTTCTTGCATAATGAATTTGTATGATGTTATCAAAAAACCTGTCATCACTGAAAGCTCAATGGCTCAACTTGAAGCAGGAAAATATGTATTTGAAGTTGACACTCGTGCACACAAACTTTTGATTAAGCAAGCTGTTGAAGCTGCTTTCGAAGGTGTTAAAGTTGCCAATGTTAACACAATCAACGTAAAACCAAAAGCAAAACGTGTTGGACGTTACACTGGTTTTACTAACAAAACTAAAAAAGCTATCATCACACTTACAGCTGATTCAAAAGCAATCGAGTTGTTTGCTGCTGAAGCTGAATAATCTAAGGAGGAAATATCGTGGGAATTCGTGTTTATAAACCAACAACAAACGGTCGCCGTAATATGACTTCTTTGGATTTCGCTGAAATCACAACAAGCACTCCTGAAAAATCATTGCTTGTTGCTTTGAAGAGCAAGGCTGGTCGTAACAACAACGGTCGTATCACTGTTCGTCACCAAGGTGGTGGACACAAACGTTTCTACCGTTTGGTTGACTTCAAACGTAACAAAGACAACGTTGAAGCAGTTGTTAAAACAATCGAGTACGATCCAAACCGTTCTGCAAACATCGCTCTTGTACACTACACTGACGGTGTGAAAGCATACATCATTGCTCCAAAAGGTCTTGAAGTTGGTCAACGTATCGTTTCAGGTCCTGAAGCAGATATCAAAGTCGGAAACGCTCTTCCACTTGCTAACATCCCAGTTGGTACTTTGATTCACAATATCGAGTTGAAACCAGGTCGTGGTGGAGAATTGGTACGTGCTGCTGGTGCTTCTGCCCAAGTATTGGGTCAAGAAGGTAAATACGTTCTTGTTCGTCTTCAATCTGGCGAAGTTCGTATGATTCTTGGAACTTGTCGTGCTACAGTTGGTGTTGTCGGAAACGAACAACATGGACTTGTAAACCTTGGTAAAGCAGGACGTAGCCGTTGGAAAGGTATCCGCCCAACAGTTCGTGGTTCTGTAATGAACCCTAACGATCACCCACACGGTGGTGGTGAAGGTAAAGCACCAGTTGGTCGTAAAGCGCCATCTACTCCATGGGGCAAACCTGCTCTTGGTCTTAAAACTCGTAACAAGAAAGCGAAATCTGACAAACTTATCGTTCGTCGTCGCAACGAGAAATAATAGTAAACTAGTCGCCTAAGCAACTAGGAAATCCGCCAGCTCGGTAGCGCTCCATGTGAGCGCAAGCCGCTGTGGTACAACATTTAAAGGAGAAAATATAAAAATGGGACGCAGTCTTAAAAAAGGACCTTTCGTCGATGAGCATTTGATGAAAAAAGTTGAAGCTCAAGCTAACGACGAAAAGAAAAAAGTTATCAAAACTTGGTCACGTCGTTCAACGATCTTCCCAAGTTTCATTGGTTACACTATTGCAGTTTATGACGGACGTAAACACGTACCTGTTTACATCCAAGAAGACATGGTAGGTCACAAACTTGGTGAATTTGCACCAACTCGTACTTACAAAGGTCACGCTGCAGACGACAAGAAAACACGTAGAAAATAAGGAGAACATAAATGGCAGAAATTACTTCAGCTAAAGCAATGGCTCGTACAGTACGTGTTTCACCTCGTAAATCACGTCTTGTTCTTGACAACATCCGTGGTAAAAGCGTAGCCGATGCTATTGCAATCTTGACATTCACACCAAACAAAGCTGCTGAAATCATCTTGAAAGTTTTGAATTCAGCTGTAGCTAACGCTGAAAATAACTTTGGTTTGGACAAAGCTAACTTGGTAGTATCTGAAGCATTCGCAAACGAAGGACCAACTATGAAACGTTTCCGTCCACGTGCGAAAGGTTCAGCTTCACCAATCAACAAACGTACAGCTCACATCACTGTAGCTGTTGCAGAAAAATAAGGAGGTAACATCGTGGGTCAAAAAGTACATCCAATTGGTATGCGTGTCGGCATCATCCGTGATTGGGATGCCAAATGGTATGCTGAAAAAGAATACGCGGATTACCTTCATGAAGATCTTGCAATCCGTAAATTCGTTCAAAAAGAACTTGCTGACGCAGCAGTTTCAACTATCGAAATTGAACGCGCAGTAAACAAAGTTAACGTTTCACTTCACACTGCTAAACCAGGTATGGTTATCGGTAAAGGTGGTGCTAACGTTGATGCACTCCGTGCAAAACTTAACAAATTGACTGGAAAACAAGTACACATCAACATCATCGAAATCAAACAACCTGATTTGGATGCTCACCTTGTAGGTGAAGGAATTGCTCGTCAATTGGAGCAACGTGTCGCTTTCCGTCGTGCACAAAAACAAGCAATCCAACGTGCAATGCGTGCTGGAGCTAAAGGAATCAAAACTCAAGTATCAGGTCGTTTGAACGGTGCAGATATCGCCCGTGCTGAAGGATACTCTGAAGGAACTGTTCCACTTCACACACTTCGTGCAGATATCGATTACGCTTGGGAAGAAGCAGATACTACATACGGTAAACTTGGTGTTAAAGTATGGATCTATCGTGGTGAAGTTCTTCCAGCTCGTAAAAACACTAAAGGAGGTAAATAACCAATGTTAGTACCTAAACGTGTTAAACACCGTCGTGAATTCCGTGGAAAAATGCGCGGTGAAGCAAAAGGTGGAAAAGAAGTAGCATTTGGTGAATACGGTCTTCAAGCTACAACTAGCCACTGGATCACTAACCGCCAAATCGAAGCTGCTCGTATCGCCATGACTCGTTACATGAAACGTGGTGGTAAAGTTTGGATTAAAATCTTCCCACACAAATCATACACTGCTAAAGCTATCGGTGTGCGTATGGGATCTGGTAAAGGGGCACCTGAAGGTTGGGTAGCACCAGTTAAACGTGGTAAAGTGATGTTCGAAATCGCTGGTGTATCTGAAGAGATTGCTCGCGAAGCGCTTCGTCTTGCAAGCCACAAATTGCCAGTTAAATGTAAATTCGTAAAACGTGAAGCAGAATAAGGAGAAGGCATGAAACTTAATGAAGTAAAAGAATTTGTTAAAGAACTTCGTGGTCTTTCTCAAGAAGAACTCGCGAAGCGCGAAAACGAATTGAAAAAAGAATTGTTTGAACTTCGTTTCCAAGCTGCTACTGGTCAATTGGAACAAACAGCTCGCTTGAAAGAAGTTAAAAAACAAATCGCTCGTATCAAGACAGTTCAATCTGAAGCGAAATAATAGACTAGGGAAGGAGAAATTTCAATGGAACGCAATAATCGTAAGGTTCTTGTTGGACGTGTTGTATCTGACAAAATGGACAAGACAATCACAGTTGTAGTTGAAACAAAACGTAACCACCCAGTCTATGGTAAACGTATTAACTACTCTAAGAAATACAAAGCACATGATGAAAACAATGTTGCCAAAGAAGGCGATATCGTACGTATCATGGAAACTCGTCCGCTTTCAGCTACAAAACGTTTTCGTCTTGTAGAAGTTGTTGAAGAAGCGGTCATCATCTAATCAAACCTGAAAGGAGAAAACTGAAATGATTCAAACAGAAACTCGTTT
This sequence comes from Streptococcus oralis ATCC 35037, assembly GCF_900637025.1. Lineage (NCBI taxonomy): Bacteria > Bacillati > Bacillota > Bacilli > Lactobacillales > Streptococcaceae > Streptococcus > Streptococcus oralis. The sequence goes on along the minus strand of NZ_LR134336.1, from coordinate 1,751,435 downwards.
GAAAGTCGCAGACAACAGCGGTGCGCGCGAAATCTTGACTATCAAAGTTCTTGGTGGTTCAGGACGTAAATTTGCAAACATCGGTGATGTTATCGTGGCATCTGTAAAACAAGCTACTCCTGGTGGTGCGGTTAAAAAAGGTGACGTTGTAAAAGCTGTTATCGTTCGTACTAAATCAGGTGCTCGTCGTGCTGATGGTTCATACATCAAATTTGACGAAAACGCAGCAGTTATCATCCGTGAAGACAAAACTCCTCGCGGAACACGTATCTTTGGCCCAGTTGCACGTGAATTGCGTGAAGGTGGCTTCATGAAGATCGTGTCACTTGCTCCAGAAGTACTTTAATTTTTAAAAACAAACTAGTCCCCTGGATTACTTTCCAGGGTGCCCTTATGGGCGTAAGAAAAATCAAGGAGAAACCTAATGTTTGTAAAAAAAGGCGACAAAGTTCGCGTAATCGCTGGTAAAGATAAGGGAACAGAAGCTGTTGTCCTTACTGCCCTTCCAAAAGTAAACAAAGTTATCGTTGAAGGTGTTAACATCGTTAAGAAACACCAACGTCCAACTAACGAGCTTCCTCAAGGTGGTATCATCGAGAAAGAAGCAGCTATCCACGTATCAAACGTTCAAGTATTGGACAAAAATGGTGTAGCTGGTCGTGTTGGTTACAAATTTGTAGACGGTAAAAAAGTTCGCTACAACAAAAAATCAGGCGAAGTGCTTGATTAATCACGAAGGAAAGGAGAAGTATAATGGCAAATCGTTTAAAAGAAAAATATCTTAATGAAGTAGTTCCTGCTTTGACAGAACAATTCAACTACTCATCAGTGATGGCTGTGCCTAAAGTAGATAAGATCGTTTTGAACATGGGTGTTGGTGAAGCTGTATCAAACGCTAAAAGTCTTGAAAAAGCTGCTGAAGAATTGGCACTTATCTCAGGTCAAAAACCACTTATCACTAAAGCTAAAAAATCAATCGCCGGCTTCCGTCTTCGTGAAGGTGTAGCGATCGGTGCAAAAGTTACCCTTCGTGGTGAACGTATGTACGAATTCTTGGACAAATTGGTTTCAGTTTCACTTCCACGTGTGCGTGACTTCCACGGTGTTCCAACAAAATCATTTGATGGACGCGGAAACTACACTCTTGGTGTGAAAGAACAATTGATCTTCCCAGAAATCAACTTTGATGACGTTGACAAAACTCGTGGTCTTGACATCGTTATCGTAACAACTGCTAACACTGACGAAGAGTCACGTGCATTGCTTACAGGCCTTGGAATGCCTTTTGCAAAATAATATAGGAGGTAAATCTAATGGCTAAAAAATCAATGATTGCTAAGAACAAACGTCCAGCGAAGTTCTCTACTCAAGCTTATACTCGTTGTGAAAAATGTGGTCGTCCACATTCAGTTTACCGCAAATTTAAACTTTGCCGTGTTTGCTTCCGTGAATTAGCTTACAAAGGACAAATTCCTGGTGTAACAAAAGCATCTTGGTAATTTAAGATATCAAGGGCGTTAAAACTCCAAGTGAAAATAGGAAACTTGACGAAGAAACTGAATTTTCTAGGAAAGTTTATCTTTTTCACACAGGGTTTAGCCCGGGTTCAGTTGGGCTTGCCAATTTGAACACGAGCTACAGCTTTGGCAAAAAAGACCAATTTTCTTTGGAGCATCGCTCCTGCATCAAATTGCCTATTTTTGCTCTTGCTGTTACGCTCTTTGTATCATGTATTAACTAGCAAGTGCAACTTGCAAACTACTAGTAAGAGGAGAAAAACAAAATGGTTATGACTGACCCAATCGCAGACTTCCTAACTCGTATTCGTAACGCTAACCAAGCGAAACACGAAGTACTTGAAGTACCTGCATCAAACATCAAAAAAGGGATTGCTGAAATCCTTAAACGCGAAGGTTTTGTTAAGAACGTAGAAATCATCGAAGATGACAAACAAGGCATCATCCGTGTATTCCTTAAATACGGACCAAACGGTGAAAAAGTTATCACTAACTTGAAACGTGTTTCTAAACCAGGACTTCGTGTCTACAAAAAACGTGAAGATCTTCCAAAAGTTCTTAACGGACTTGGAATTGCTATCCTTTCAACTTCTGAAGGTTTGCTTACTGATAAAGAAGCTCGCCAAAAGAATGTTGGTGGTGAGGTTATCGCTTACGTTTGGTAAAATCAAGATACAAAGCTCGTAAAGAACAAAGCAAAATTAGGAAGTTGGAGAAGTTTGTTTACAAACAAGCCAACTTATCTATTTTGCACAGTTCTTAGAGCGTGTTCAATTTAGCTATTGAACTCAATAAGTATCTTTAACCCCGTGAAAACTGGCCGTTATGGCCTGACAATCTAACAGGAGAAAATAAACATGTCACGTATTGGTAATAAAGTTATCGTGTTGCCTGCTGGTGTTGAAATCACTAACAATGACAACGTTGTAACTGTAAAAGGACCTAAAGGAGAACTTACTCGTGAGTTCTCAAAAGATATTGAAATCCGTGTGGAAGGTACGGAAGTAACTCTTCACCGTCCAAACGATTCAAAAGAAATGAAAACAATCCACGGAACTACTCGTGCCCTTTTGAACAACATGGTTGTTGGTGTATCAGAAGGATTCAAGAAAGAACTTGAAATGCGCGGGGTTGGTTACCGTGCACAACTTCAAGGATCTAAACTTGTTTTGGCTGTTGGTAAATCTCATCCAGACGAAGTTGAAGCTCCAGAAGGAATTACTTTTGAACTTCCAAACCCAACAACAATCGTTGTTAGCGGAATTTCAAAAGAAGTAGTTGGTCAAACAGCTGCTTACGTACGTAGCCTTCGTTCACCAGAACCATATAAAGGTAAAGGTATCCGTTACGTTGGTGAATTCGTTCGCCGTAAAGAAGGTAAAACAGGTAAATAATGTTGAGTGGTTGATTTTCAACCACCAACCTATTTTCCAACTTAGTGCATAGCACACGATTTAAAACTAAAGAGGTGAAAACTGTGATTTCTAAACCAGATAAAAACAAACTCCGCCAAAAACGCCACCGTCGCGTTCGCGGAAAACTCTCTGGAACTGCTGATCGCCCACGTTTGAACGTATTCCGTTCTAATACAGGCATCTACGCTCAAGTGATTGATGACGTAGCGGGTGTAACGCTCGCAAGTGCTTCAACTCTTGACAAAGAAGTTTCAAAAGGAACTAAAACTGAACAAGCCGTTGCTGTCGGTAAACTCGTTGCAGAACGTGCAAACGCTAAAGGTATTTCAGAAGTGGTGTTCGACCGCGGTGGATATCTATATCACGGACGTGTGAAAGCTTTGGCTGATGCAGCTCGTGAAAACGGATTGAAATTCTAATAGGAGGACACTAGAAAATGGCATTTAAAGACAATGCAGTTGAATTAGAAGAACGCGTAGTTGCTGTCAACCGTGTTACAAAAGTTGTTAAAGGTGGACGTCGTCTTCGTTTCGCAGCTCTTGTTGTTGTTGGTGACCACAATGGTCGCGTAGGATTTGGTACTGGTAAAGCTCAAGAAGTTCCAGAAGCAATCCGCAAAGCAGTAGAAGATGCTAAGAAAAACTTGATTGAGGTTCCTATGGTTGGAACAACAATCCCACACGAAGTTCTTTCAGAATTCGGTGGAGCTAAAGTATTGTTGAAACCTGCTGTAGAAGGTTCTGGAGTTGCCGCTGGTGGTGCAGTTCGTGCCGTTGTGGAATTGGCAGGTGTGGCAGATATTACATCTAAATCACTTGGCTCTAACACTCCAATCAACATTGTTCGCGCAACTGTTGAAGGTTTGAAACAATTGAAACGCGCTGAAGAAGTTGCTGCCCTTCGTGGTATTTCAGTTTCTGATTTGGCATAAGAAAGGGGATAAAATGGCTCAAATTAAAATTACTTTGACTAAGTCTCCAATCGGACGCATTCCATCACAACGTAAAACTGTTGTAGCACTTGGACTTGGCAAATTGAACAGCTCTGTTATCAAAGAAGACAACGCTGCTATCCGTGGTATGATCACTGCAGTATCTCACTTGGTAACAGTTGAAGAAGTAAACTAATGAATTTTTAGGGGATGTGGCAATACTCATCCCCTAAAACTAGGTATAGTCATCTTAGATGACGATGTATAGGCGAGTTGATAAGGGAGACAACCTTTTCTCTCTTATCGGCGCTAGCATTTTACAAAAGAGGAGAAAATAATAATGAAACTTCATGAATTGAAACCTGCAGAAGGTTCTCGTAAAGTACGTAACCGTGTTGGTCGTGGTACTTCATCAGGTAACGGTAAAACATCTGGTCGCGGTCAAAAAGGTCAAAAAGCTCGTAGCGGTGGCGGAGTTCGCCTTGGTTTTGAAGGTGGACAAACTCCATTGTTCCGTCGTCTTCCAAAACGCGGATTCACTAACATCAACGCTAAAGAATATGCAATTGTAAACCTTGACCAATTGAACGTCTTTGAAGACGGTGCAGAAGTAACTCCAGTTGTACTTATCGAAGCAGGAATTGTGAAAGCTGAAAAATCAGGAGTTAAAATTCTTGGTAACGGTGAGTTGACTAAGAAATTGACTGTGAAAGCAGCTAAATTCTCTAAATCAGCTGAGGAAGCTATCACTGCTAAAGGTGGTTCTGTAGAAGTCATCTAAGAGAGGTGACCCATGTTTTTTAAATTACTAAAAGAAGCGCTCAAGGTTAAACAAGTTCGATCAAAAATTCTCTTTACGATTTTTATCATCCTTGTTTTCCGTATTGGGACAAGTATCACTGTTCCAGGTGTGAATGCAAAAAGTTTAGAAGCTCTCAGTGGTTTATCTTTCTTGAACATGCTTAGTCTTGTTTCAGGGAATGCCATGAAGAACTTCTCCGTTTTTGCACTCGGTGTGAGTCCGTATATCACTGCTTCCATCGTTGTTCAATTGCTACAAATGGATATTTTACCGAAGTTTGTAGAATGGGGCAAACAAGGGGAAGTGGGACGGAGAAAACTAAACCAGGCTACTCGTTACATTGCGCTTGTGCTTGCATTTGTTCAATCTATCGGGATTACAGCAGGATTTAATACTCTATCTGGAGCGAAATTATTAACGACAGCTTTAACTCCACAAGTTTTTGTTACTATTGGTATTATCCTCACAGCAGGTAGTATGATTGTAACTTGGCTCGGGGAACAAATTACAGATAAGGGATACGGAAATGGTGTTTCTATGATCATCTTTGCAGGTATTGTTGCTTCAATTCCTGAGATGATTAAAGGCATCTATGTTGACTACTTCGTCAATATTCCAAGTAGCCGTTTGACTTCATCTATTATCTTTGTCGTTATTTTGATTATCGCTGTCTTGTTGATTGTTTACTTTACAACCTTTGTTCAACAGGCAGAATATAAAATTCCAATCCAATATACAAAAGTTGCTCAAGGAGCCCCATCAAGCTCATACCTTCCATTGAAGGTAAACCCAGCGGGGGTTATCCCAGTTATCTTTGCAAGTTCCATCACAGCAGCACCTGCAGCCATTCTTCAATTTTTGAGTGCTACAGGTCATGATTGGGCTTGGGTACGTACAGCACAGGAAATGTTATCTACAACATCTCCGACAGGTGTTGCTATGTATGCCTTGTTAATCATTCTCTTTACATTCTTCTATACATTTGTACAGATCAATCCAGAGAAAGCAGCAGAAAACTTGCAAAAGAGTGGAGCCTACATTCATGGTGTCCGTCCTGGTAAGGGTACTGAAGAGTTCATGTCGAAACTTCTTCGTCGCCTTGCGACTGTCGGATCAATCTTCCTTGGTGTGATTTCAATCTTGCCGATTGTGGCAAAAGATGTCTTTGGTCTTTCAGAAGCTGTTGCTTTTGGGGGAACTAGTCTTTTGATCATTATCTCAACCGGTATCGAAGGAATCAAACAGCTAGAAGGTTACCTATTGAAACGTAAGTATGTTGGTTTCATGGATAAAACAGAATAAAAGCAAAATTACTTTTGCTTAGAGAGTGGAGTATGAAGATCTATCTATCAGAGAGATTTTCGTCTCCCCTCTTCTATTTTGTTTTTAAATAGGGGTTGAATGAGATTTCTACTTCTATTTAAATACAAAATAAGGAGATCCTATCATGAATCTTTTGATTATGGGCTTACCTGGAGCAGGTAAGGGAACGCAAGCAGCTAAAATTGTGGAGCAATTCCACGTGGCACACATTTCAACTGGAGATATGTTCCGTGCTGCTATGGCAAATCAAACTGAAATGGGTGTACTTGCCAAGTCATATATTGACAAAGGTGAGTTAGTTCCAGATGAAGTTACAAATGGAATCGTTAAAGAACGCCTTTCACAGGACGACATCAAGGAAACAGGTTTCTTGTTGGATGGTTACCCACGTACGATTGAACAAGCCCATGCCTTGGACAAAACATTGGCGGAACTTGGTATCGAACTAGAAGGCGTGATCAATATCGAAGTGAATCCAGATTGTCTCTTAGAACGTTTGAGTGGTCGTATCATCCACCGCGAAACAGGTGAAACCTTCCACAAAGTTTTCAACCCACCAGTTGACTATAAAGAGGAAGATTACTACCAACGTGAAGATGATAAACCTGAGACAGTGAAGCGTCGTTTGGATGTGAATATCGCCCAAGGTGAACCAATCATTGCTCACTACCGTGCCAAAGGATTGGTCCACGATATCGAAGGAAATCAAGATATCAATGATGTGTTCAAAGACATCGAAAAAGTATTGACAAATTTGAAATAAAGCGTTTTTCACACTTGCAAAAAATCGCTACAAATGTTATACTGAGATAGTCTGACTTATAATTGTTGTCTCTGTTTTCAGAGGCATCGAATCGAAATTTATGGAGGTGCTTTTGCGTGGCAAAAGACGATGTGATTGAAGTTGAAGGCAAAGTAGTCGATACAATGCCTAACGCAATGTTTACGGTTGAACTTGAAAATGGACATCAGATTTTAGCAACAGTTTCTGGTAAAATTCGTAAAAACTATATTCGTATTTTAGCGGGAGATCGTGTTACTGTCGAGATGAGTCCATATGACTTGACACGTGGACGTATCACTTACCGCTTTAAATAATCGAAAAACTTGGAGGGATAAAAAATGAAAGTAAGACCATCGGTCAAACCAATTTGCGAATACTGTAAAGTAATTCGTCGTAATGGTCGTGTTATGGTAATTTGCCCAGCAAATCCAAAACACAAACAACGTCAAGGATAAGATAGAAAGGAGAAAACATGGCTCGTATTGCTGGAGTTGACATTCCAAATGACAAACGCGTAGTAATCTCATTGACTTACGTTTATGGTATCGGACTTGCAACATCTAAGAAAATTTTGGCTGCTGCTGGAATCTCAGAAGATGTTCGTGTACGTGACCTTACATCAGATCAAGAAGATGCTATCCGTCGTGAAGTGGATGCAATCAAAGTTGAAGGTGACCTTCGTCGTGAAGTAAACTTGAACATCAAACGTTTGATGGAAATCGGTTCTTACCGTGGTATTCGTCACCGTCGTGGACTTCCTGTCCGTGGACAAAACACTAAAAACAACGCTCGCACTCGTAAAGGTAAAGCTGTTGCGATTGCTGGTAAGAAAAAATAATATAGGAGGTAAAAGTCTTGGCTAAACCAACACGTAAACGTCGTGTGAAAAAGAATATCGAATCTGGTATTGCTCATATTCACGCTACATTTAATAACACTATTGTTATGATTACTGATGTGCATGGTAATGCAATTGCTTGGTCATCAGCTGGTGCTCTTGGTTTCAAAGGTTCTCGTAAATCTACACCATTCGCTGCTCAAATGGCTTCTGAAGCTGCTGCTAAATCTGCACAAGAACACGGTCTTAAATCAGTTGAAGTTACTGTAAAAGGTCCAGGTTCTGGTCGTGAGTCAGCTATTCGTGCGCTTGCTGCCGCTGGTCTTGAAGTAACAGCAATTCGTGATGTGACTCCAGTGCCACACAATGGTGCTCGTCCTCCAAAACGTCGCCGTGTATAATCATCGCATTACACTGCTTTTCGTTTAAGAGGGAGTAACTAAATGATTGAGTTTGAAAAACCAAATATAACAAAAATTGATGAAAATAAAGATTATGGCAAGTTTGTAATCGAACCACTTGAACGTGGATACGGTACAACTCTTGGTAACTCTCTTCGTCGTGTACTACTAGCTTCTCTACCAGGAGCAGCAGTGACATCTATCAATATTGATGGTGTGTTACATGAGTTTGACACAGTTCCAGGTGTTCGTGAAGACGTGATGCAAATCATTCTGAACATTAAAGGGATTGCAGTGAAATCATACGTTGAAGACGAAAAAATCATTGAACTTGACGTTGAAGGTCCTGCTGAAATTACAGCTGGAGACATTTTGACTGACAGTGATATTGAGATTGTAAATCCAGATCATTATCTCTTTACAATTGGTGAAGGTTCTTCTCTAAAAGCGACAATGACTGTTAACAGTGGTCGTGGATATGTACCTGCTGATGAAAACAAAAAAGATAATGCACCAGTTGGAACACTTGCTGTAGATTCTATTTATACACCAGTTACAAAAGTCAACTATCAAGTAGAGCCTGCTCGTGTAGGTAGCAATGATGGATTTGACAAATTAACCCTTGAAATCTTGACTAATGGAACAATTATTCCAGAAGATGCTTTAGGGCTTTCAGCACGTATCTTGACAGAACATCTTGATTTGTTTACAAATCTTACTGAGATTGCTAAGTCAACTGAAGTGATGAAAGAAGCTGATACTGAATCTGACGATCGTATTTTGGATCGTACGATTGAGGAACTGGACTTGTCTGTGCGTTCATACAACTGTTTGAAACGTGCCGGTATCAACACTGTGCATGATTTGACAGAAAAATCTGAAGCAGAGATGATGAAAGTACGAAATCTTGGACGCAAGAGTTTGGAAGAAGTGAAACTCAAACTCATTGACTTGGGTCTTGGATTAAAAGATAAATAAAGGAGGAATACATGGCTTACCGTAAACTAGGACGCACTAGCTCACAACGTAAAGCAATGCTTCGCGATTTGACAACTGACCTTTTGATCAACGAATCAATCGTGACAACTGAAGCTCGTGCTAAAGAAATCCGTAAAACTGTTGAAAAAATGATTACTCTAGGTAAACGTGGTGATTTGCATGCACGTCGTCAAGCAGCTGCTTTCGTACGTAATGAAATCGCATCTGAAAACTATGATGAAGCAACTGATAAGTACACTTCTACTACAGCACTTCAAAAATTGTTCTCAGAAATCGCACCTCGTTATGCTGAACGTAACGGTGGATACACTCGTATCCTTAAAACTGAACCACGTCGTGGTGATGCTGCGCCAATGGCGATCATCGAATTAGTATAAAATCATCAATTTTGTTGAGTGTTATGATGATGGAGTCTTGTGCTCTTAGTCTAGCTCTGGTCTACCGCTGGGACTTCGGTCCTAGCGGGAACACTCATCATCATTTGATAGGGTAGACGCTTGTTTACGAAATTGTTTTTTTCTTAAGAACAACTTCGTAAGCAGGCGTTTTTTAGTATTTTTTACGGAAATATGCTATACTAAGGAAAAAGAAAACCAAAAACGTTCAGGTTTTCTAATAATCGTAGAATGGGAGTCTAAAGATGAAGGCTATTATTACAGTGGTTGGCAAGGACAAGACTGGCATTGTTGCTGGCGTGTCTACTAAGATTGCAGAGTTGGGTTTGAATATTGACGATATTTCTCAGACGGTGTTGGATGAATACTTTACTATGATGGCGGTCGTTTCTAGTGACGAAAAACAGGATTTCACTTATCTTCGAAATGAGTTTGAAACTTTCGGCCAAACCTTGAATGTTAAAATCAATATTCAAAGTGCAGCGATTTTTGATGCTATGTATAATATCTAGGAGGTGGCTATGGATATTAGACAAGTTACGGAAACCATTGCCATGATTGAAGAGCAGAACTTCGATATCAGAACCATCACCATGGGGATTTCCCTTTTGGACTGTATTGATCCAGATATCAATCGTGCTGCTGAAAAGATTTACCAAAAAATCACCACTAAAGCTGCAAATCTAGTGGCTGTAGGAGATGAAATTGCTGCGGAACTAGGGATTCCTATTGTTAATAAACGGGTATCGGTGACTCCGACTTCTTTAATTGGTGCTGCGACTGATGCGACAGACTATGTTGTTTTGGCAAAGGCACTTGACAAGGCGGCCAAGGAGATCGGTGTTGACTTTATCGGTGGATTCTCAGCTTTGGTACAAAAAGGCTACCAAAAAGGAGATGAAATTCTCATCAATTCTATCCCACGCGCTCTAGCTGAGACAGACAAGGTTTGTTCGTCCGTCAATATCGGCTCGACCAAGTCAGGTATCAACATGACTGCGGTCGCTGATATGGGACGTATCATCAAGGAAACAGCTGCGCTATCAGATATGGGTGCGGCCAAGTTGGTCGTATTTGCCAATGCTGTTGAGGACAATCCTTTTATGGCAGGGGCCTTTCATGGTGTTGGCGAAGCAGATGTCATCATCAATGTCGGGGTTTCGGGTCCTGGTGTGGTCAAGCGCGCCTTGGAAAAGGTTCGTGGACAGAGCTTTGATGTAGTGGCGGAAACGGTCAAGAAAACGGCCTTCAAGATTACTCGTATCGGTCAATTAGTTGGTCAGATGGCCAGCGAGAGACTGGGTGTTGATTTTGGAATTGTTGACCTAAGTTTGGCACCTACTCCTGCAGTTGGTGATTCTGTGGCTCGTGTCCTTGAGGAAATGGGTCTAGAAACAGTTGGTACGCATGGGACGACGGCTGCCCTCGCTCTTTTGAATGACCAAGTTAAGAAGGGCGGAGTGATGGCTTGTAACCAAGTCGGTGGCTTGTCAGGTGCTTTTATCCCCGTTTCTGAAGATGAGGGAATGATTGCTGCGGTGCAAGATGGTTCTCTGAATTTAGAGAAACTAGAGGCCATGACGGCTATCTGTTCTGTTGGGTTGGATATGATTGCCATTCCGGAAGATACGCCTGCTGAAACCATTGCAGCTATGATTGCGGATGAGGCGGCCATCGGTGTTATTAACATGAAAACAACGGCTGTCCGTATTATTCCAAAGGGAAAAGAAGGCGATATGATTGAGTTTGGTGGCTTGCTAGGGACAGCTCCAGTGATGAAAGTCAACGGGGCTTCGTCTGTTGATTTCATCTCTCGCGGTGGGCAAATCCCAGCTCCAATCCATAGTTTTAAAAATTAATAAAAAAGCGAGAGGATTTAAGTTGAGTTTAAGGATGACTGTGTATACTATAATCATTAAATAAAGACCTCCTAACTTTATTTAATAGAAATCCTAAACTTTTTCATAATAATCTCCTAGGGAAGCTACCATGAGGGTAGCTTTTCTTTTGGATAATTTACAAATGTTGGCTTTGCTTTTGAAAGCCGAATATTTCTTTGATCCATGATATAATAGAAGAAAATGGAGGATAGAAAATGTCTAAAGTAAGATTGTATTTGGTCCGTCATGGGAAAACGATGTTTAACACCATTGGACGTGCTCAAGGATGGAGTGATACACCTCTGACTGCAGAAGGTGAGTTGGGAATCCATGAACTGGGAATTGGCTTGAGAGAGTCTGGCTTGCAGTTTGACCGCGCTTATTCCAGTGATTCAGGTCGCACTATTCAAACCATGGGAATTATCCTAGAAGAACTTGGCCTGCAGGGGAAAATCCCTTACCGCATGGACAAGCGAATCCGTGAGTGGTGCTTTGGTAGTTTTGATGGGGCCTATGATGGGGACCTCTTTATGGGGTTGATTCCTCGTATTTTTAATGTGGACCATGTTCATCAGTTGTCCTATGCAGAACTAGCAGAAGGTTTGGTAGAGGTTGATACTGCTGGTTGGGCAGAAGGCTGGGAAAAACTCAGTGGTCGAATCAAGGAAGGTTTTGAAACGATTGCCAAAGAAATGGAAGAACAAGGTGGGGGCAATGCTCTCGTCGTCAGCCATGGAATGACTATTGGGACTATTGTGTATCTGATCAATGGTATGCATCCACATGGTCTAGATAATGGTAGCGTGACGATTCTTGAATATGAGGACGGTCAGTTTAGCGTAGAAGTTGTTGGTGACCGTAGCTATCGAGAGCTCGGACGTGAGAAGATGGAAGAGCCCTCTATTCAGTCAAAATAGAACGGCTTGCCATAAACTAGAGATTTGATAACCATATCAAAATAAGAAAAAACAGCCAAGGGATATCCTTTTGGCTGTTTTTGATAGGGGAAAACTAGAGGGTAATGCTATTGTTTTTAGAAATTTTCATAAATAGTAATAATGAAGTAACTGTCAAGACAGTGAGGATAGTTGACAAAGCAGCTGCTACGCCATAATTTCCACGAAGTACTTCAGTGTAGATAGCTACGGTCATAGTTTTTGTTTTGGCATTATATAGCAGGATAGAAGTAGATAGTTCTGAAATCATTGTTACCCATGATAGAATAGATCCAGAAATAATACCGGGTAACATCATTGGAACAGTGATTTTACTGAAAGTATTGAGACGGCTACTTCCTAAACTCTCAGCTGCTTCTTCAATACTAGGTGCTATTTGTTGTAAGCTAGCAACAGATGAGCGGATTGTATAAGGGAGTCTTCTTACAGATAAGGAGATAATCAAGATGAAGGCTGTTCCTGTAATCATAAGGAAGCCACTTCCGAAGATACCTGTATTGAATGAAGAGATAAAGGCAATACCGAGAACTGTTCCTGGTACGATATAAGGTACCATACTAAGGCTATCAATTAAGTTTGTAAACAAATTTCGTTTTCTAACAGCTAGGTAGGAGATAAATGATGCAAATAAAACAACTAGAATCAAAGCAATCAAAGGAATGCGAATCGTATTAAAAATAGTAGCTCCCATGCGATTGAAGGCAATCTTGTAACTGTTTAGAGAATAGCCTTTGACAAATACCATACCTGATGTTTTTAGGAAAGAGGTATAAATCAAAAATAATTGAGGTAGAACAGAAAATAAGACAATTCCGTAAACTGTTGCATAAATTGCTGCCATTTTTCCTTTTGTAGTTTTTTTCGGCTCAATTGGATGGAGAGAATTCATGCTGAAACTATAGCGATTGGAAATATATTTTTGAATAAGAAAGATTGTTAAAGCAATGATAATCGCCATGATTGCTAAAGCAGATGCAAAAGCAGAATTTCCGCCAACCTCACTAATGAATTGATTATAAATTAAAACAGGGAAAGTTCGATATCCTTCACCAATTAACATAGGAGTTCCGAAGTCGGAGAATGCTCTCATAAATACGAGTAGGGCAGCGGCAAGTAAAGTTGGAACTAAAAGGGGCAAAACAACTGTTATCATACGTTTGAATCCAAATACCCCCATACTTTCAGCGGCTTCAAGAAGAGAATGGTCAATTCTTTTCATGGCTCCAGCCACGTATAGAAAAACTAATGGGAATAGCTGGAGTGTAAACACAAGTACAATTCCTTTGAAGCCATAAATATCAATAGCTGGAAGATGAAGGGCATTTGTCAAGAATTTAGTGATGACACCATTTCGTCCCAACAAGAGAATCCAAGAGTATGCCCCTACGAAAGGAGCTGACATGGAAGCGATGATAATCAATATCTGTAAAAATTTCTTTCCTTTGAAGTCATATATAGAAAAGAGGTAAGCTAATAAGGTCCCTAAAACTAGGGAAGTTACAGTAGAAGTAATGGAGACGTTAAAACTGTTTACTAGTGTCTCAGAGTAATAGGATTTACTAAAGAAATCTTCAAAATTAGCGAGTGAGAATTGACCTTCATGTATGAGTGCTTGCTTGAGTACAATAATAATTGGATAAACAAGAAAAATAAGATAGGTAAGAAAGATGAAGAATGAGGAGGCTGTCCAAATATTTAATTTTTTACCTTTCATAGCCAACTCCTGTAATAAGATTTTGGGAACCATCTGCAGAAAAGACATTTAACTTTTGAGTATTGATTCGTAGACGAATTCGATCCCCTTTTTGAAGATCTTCTTCAAAAGTTGATTCTTCGCTGACCTGTATTTTTGAAGAAAATGCAGTCTCTACAAAATATTCAGTGGTGAGTCCAAGATAAACACTATCGGAAATGATTCCTTCAATATCTCCAGATTCATCTTTGATAAACTCTTCGGGACGGATACTCACAAGAACAGCTTGTTCCTTAGCTTGATCAAGAGCTGGCATAGGGAGGGCATAGCCATCTGAGAAGACGATATAAGCACTGTCGCTCTTTTTTTGTAGTTTGGCTGGGATGAGATTTGTGCGTCCAATAAAGGTTGCCACAAACTCATTAGCTGGTTTATGATAGAGTTCTTTTGGTCGTCCGACTTGTTGGATGATCCCATCTTTCATAACGGCAATCTGGTCTGAAATAGCCATCGCTTCTTCTTGATCGTGGGTCACATATACAGTTGTAATTCCCACTTCGTGTTGAATTTCTCGAATAACTTGGCGCATATCTAAGCGAAGTTTCGCATCCAGGTTACTAAGTGGTTCGTCCATGAGGAGAACACTTGGATTAACAGCTAATGCACGTGCTAAGGCGACACGTTGTTGTTGTCCACCACTGAGCTTATCGGGCTTTCGATCTGCGTATTGATCAATTTGCATTAGTTCCAGATATTTATTAGTTTGTCGAACTAATTCATCTTTTGGAACCTTTTTTTGTTTAAGACCAAAAGCAACATTATCTCGGACAGTCAAATGTGGGAAAATAGCGTAGTTTTGGAAAACCATGCCGATGTTGCGTTTGCTGGGTTCTATATTATTTATTTTAGTATCATCGAAGTAAAATTCTCCGCCTTCAATACTGTTGAAGCCTGCAATCATTCGAAGAAGGGTCGTTTTTCCACAACCTGAAGGTCCAAGAATGGTGAAAAGACTTCCTTTTGGAATCGTAACGTTTAAATTCTCAATGACAGGAATATCATGGTAGATTTTTTTTGCGTTAATAATTTTGATCTCACTCATAGTGACCCTCTTTTACTGTTTCGATTGAATGTTAGTGAAAATATCATTGTACTTTTTAAGAATAGCTGATTTATTTTGGATGACATAATCTGAATCTTCAGTAGCGATATTGATTTCTGTCATTGATTTCATATTTTTATTGGTTTTAGCATTTTTTCGAATAGGTCTGATGGTTGTTTCAGTTCCTAGTTCATCCTGAATGTCTTGAGAAAGAAGGAAATCGATAAATTTTTTAGCGTTTTCCATATGTTTGGCATTTTTGATAATAGCTGCGTTACCAGGCAAAAAGACGGTTCCTTCTTTTGGATAAATGACTTTTACATCAACGCCATCGTTTAAGAGTTTCAATGCAGGATCTTCATAGGTGAGTCCGACAGCCATTTCTCCGTCAGCGACTGATTTGTAGACATTTGAAGAACTAGAAGCAATTTTCCCATCTACTAAGCTAAATAGATTTTTCACATATGTCCAAGCTTGCTCATTTTCATAGCCCCCTTGATCCACAAGCATGTTTGTTAATTGAGCAAAGGCACTAGAAGAATTACTTGGATCAGCAGTAGCGATTTTTCCTTTTAATTTGGGATTGAGTAGATCATTGTAGCCTTCAATTTTAATGTCTTTTGTAAGAGCTGAATTGGCAATGATGACACTGACGTCAAGTGTGTAAGGGGTGTAGAATCCGGTTTTATTTTGGTATTCAGGGATAATTTGGTCGTTTTCTTGGGAAGTATACGGCTCAAAGAGTTTTTCGTTAGAAGAGAAGAGTGCGTAGGAACCTCCAAAAATGACATCAGCTACAGGAGCTTCTTTCTCAGCCTCAGCTTTCTTGAATAATTCACCAGTACTAGCTTGGACTAAATCAACCTTGATGCCATATTTTTCTTCGAAGGCTGGGATTGTTTCTTCAATAAGATCTTCAGGGTTAGGCGAATAAACAACTAAAGTCTTATCCGTATCATTTTCAATGCTAGTTTCAGCTTCTGTTGTTGAAGAACATCCTGACAAAAGTAGAAATATCCAGCTGAAATAGAGAAGTGATAGTGTTTTTTTCATAATTTTTCTCCTTTTTTACGAACATTATTCTCTGTTTGTTTACCTAATGTTTTCAATTACAGAGTTCTACATCATATAATAAAAACCTTAAAGAAATCTAAAACGAGAAATATGAGTTAAAGAAGTTAGGGGAAGTAGCTACAAGAGACAAATAATCAATAGAAGTTAGCTCCAAGTGGGAGCTAATTTTTTTCCTGTTAAATAAGGTGGATTTGCGACTCAGTATTTCTTGTTATCCAAGTCTAAAAGAACATTTCTCGTCTTTCAAATTCCCCCAAAAATGGTATAATAGTAACATCACAAAATTGGAGAGAGACCATGAGTTTTTACAATCATAAAGAAATTGAGCCTAAGTGGCAGGGCTACTGGGCAGAACATCATACATTTAAGACAGGAACAGATGCATCAAAACCGAAGTTTTATGCTCTCGACATGTTCCCATATCCTTCAGGAGCTGGATTGCACGTAGGACACCCAGAAGGCTACACAGCGACTGATATCCTTAGCCGTTACAAACGTGCCCAAGGTTACAATGTCCTTCACCCAATGGGTTGGGATGCCTTTGGTTTGCCAGCTGAGCAATACGCTATGGATACGGGGAATGACCCAGCAGAATTTACAGCAGAAAACATTGCCAACTTCAAACGTCAAATCAATGCGCTTGGATTCTCTTACGACTGGGACCGTGAAGTCAACACAACAGATCCAAACTACTACAAATGGACTCAGTGGATCTTCACCAAGCTTTACGAAAAAGGCTTGGCCTATGAAGCCGAAGTACCAGTAAACTGGGTAGAAGAATTGGGAACAGCTATCGCCAACGAAGAAGTCCTTCCTGACGGAACTTCTGAGCGTGGTGGCTATCCTGTTGTCCGCAAACCAATGCGCCAATGGATGCTTAAAATCACGGCCTATGCAGAGCGCTTGCTTAATGACTTGGATGAGTTGGATTGGCCAGAGTCTATCAAGGATATGCAACGCAACTGGATTGGGAAATCAACTGGTGCCAATGTAACTTTCAAAGTGAAAGGGACTGACAAGGAATTCACCGTCTTTACTACTCGTCCTGATACTCTTTTCGGTGCGACCTTCACAGTCTTGGCTCCTGAGCATGAACTAGTAGATGCCATCACAAGCTCAGAGCAAGCTGAGGCAGTAGCTGACTACAAACACCAAGCTAGTCTCAAGTCTGACTTGGCTCGTACCGATCTTGCCAAGGAAAAAACAGGGGTTTGGACGGGCGCTTATGCCATCAACCCTGTCAATGGTAAAGAAATTCCAATCTGGATTGCAGACTATGTTCTTGCAAGCTATGGAACAGGTGCTGTCATGGCCGTGCCTGCCCATGACCAACGTGACTGGGAATTTGCCAAACAATTTGACCTTCCAATCGTAGAAGTACTTGAAGGTGGTAATGTAGCAGAAGCTGCCTACACAGAAGACGGCCTTCATGTCAATTCAGACTTCCTAGATGGCCTTAACAAAGAAGACGCTATTGCTAAGATTGTGGCTTGGTTGGAAGAAAAAGGCTACGGTCAAGAAAAAGTCACCTACCGTCTCCGTGACTGGCTCTTTAGCCGTCAACGTTACTGGGGTGAGCCAATTCCAATCATTCATTGGGAAGATGGAACTTCAACAGCTGTCCCTGAAAATGAATTGCCACTTGTCTTGCCAGTAACCAAGGACATCCGCCCTTCAGGTACTGGGGAAAGCCCATTGGCTAACTTGACTGACTGGCTTGAAGTGACTCGTGAAGATGGTGTCAAAGGTCGTCGTGAAACAAACACTATGCCACAATGGGCTGGTTCAAGCTGGTACTACCTCCGCTATATTGACCCACACAATACTGAGAAATTGGCTGATGAGGACCTTCTAAAACAATGGTTGCCAGTAGATATCTACGTGGGTGGTGCAGAGCACGCTGTACTTCACTTGCTTTACGCTCGTTTCTGGCATAAATTCCTCTATGATATCGGTGTTGTTCCAACTAAAGAACCATTCCAAAAACTCTTTAATCAAGGAATGATTTTGGGAACAAGCTACCGTGACCACCGTGGAGCTCTTGTAGCGACTGATAAGGTTGAAAAACGTGACGGTTCTTTCTTCCATGTGGAAACAGGAGAAGAGTTGGAGCAAGCACCAGCCAAGATGTCTAAATCACTCAAGAACGTTGTCAATCCAGACGATGTGGTGGAACAATATGGTGCCGATACCCTTCGTGTCTATGAAATGTTCATGGGACCACTTGATGCTTCTATCGCTTGGTCAGAAGAAGGCCTGGAAGGAAGCCGTAAGTTCCTCGACCGTGTTTACCGTTTGATTACAAGTAAAGAAATCGTTGCGGAAAACAATGGTGCTCTTGACAAGGTTTACAATGAAACCGTTAAATCTGTTACTGAGCAAATCGAATCCATGAAATTCAACACAGCTATTGCCCAACTCATGGTCTTTGTCAACGCTGCTAACAAGGAAGACAAACTCTATGTGGACTACGCCAAAGGCTTTATCCAATTGATTGCCCCATTTGCACCTCACTTGGCAGAAGAACTTTGGCAAACAGTTACAGCAACAGGTGAATCCATCTCTTACGTGGCTTGGCCAACTTGGGACGAAAGTAAATTGGTTGAAGACGAAATCGAAATCGTCGTTCAAATCAAAGGAAAAGTCCGTGCCAAATTGATGGTTGCTAAAGACCTATCACGCGAAGAATTGCAAGAAATCGCTCTGGCTGATGAAAAAGTTAGAGCAGAAATTGACGGCAAGGAAATCGTGAAAGTGATTGCGGTACCTAACAAACTCGTTAATATCGTCGTTAAATAACGAGTTTATTATCTCTATCTGCCACCTTCAATAGTCCACTGGACTATTGAAGCCAACTAAATTGGTTAATATTGTTGTGAAATAAGATAGGAATCCTCCAGAGCTGAACTCTGGAGGATTTTTTGAATTTTTTCATGAAAGTATGATATACTATGTGCAATTATAAAGTTTGAAAAGTAAAACAAGGAGAAAACAATGCCAGTAAATGAATATGGTCAGATAATTGGTGAGTCAATGGAAGGTTATACTCCAGGAGAATTGCCTTCCATTGATTTCTTAGAAGGGCGCTACGCTCGGATAGAGGCTCTTTCGGTGGAAAAGCATGCGGAGGATTTATTAGCTGTTTATGGTCCAGATACTCCTCGGGAGATGTGGACCTACCTCTTTCAGGAGCCGGTGGCAGATATGGAGGAACTGGTTACCGTCTTAAATCAGATGTTGGCTCGTAAGGACCGTTTTTACTATGCGATTATAGACAAGGCAACTGGTAAGGCTTTGGGGACTTTTTCTCTCATGCGTATTGACCAGAATAACCGAGTAATAGAAGTGGGTGCCGTCACTTTTTCTCCAGAATTAAGGGGAACACGTATAGGGACAGAGGCTCAATATCTCCTAGCTCGCTATGTTTTTGAGGAGCTTAACTATCGTCGCTATGAGTGGAAATGCGATGCTCTAAATCTGCCATCAAGACGAGCTGCGGAGCGTTTGGGCTTTGTTTATGAAGGAACCTTCCGCCAGGCAGTTGTTTATAAGGGACGTACACGTGATACGGATTGGCTGTCTATGATTGATAAGGACTGGCCTCAAGTCAAAGATCGTTTAGAAACATGGTTGGCTCCTGAAAATTTTGATAAAAATGGACGACAGTACAAGAGCTTGAGAGAACTTTAAGAGGTGTTGACATGATCACTATTAAAAAGCAAGAAATTGTCAAGTTAGAGGATGTTTTGCATCTCTATCAGGCTGTCGGTTGGACAAATTATACCCATCAACCTCAGATGCTGGAGAAGGCCTTGTCTCACTCATTAGCGATTTATCTGGCACTTGATGGAGATGCTGTGGTGGGTTTGGTCCGTTTGGTTGGAGATGGTTTCTCATCGATTTTTGTCCAGGATTTGATCGTTTTGCCTAGCTATCAACGCCAAGGGATTGGTAGCGACTTAATGAAAGAGGCTTTAGGTGATTACAAAGATGCCTATCAAGTCCAACTAGTGACCGATCAGACAGAAAAAACCTTGGGATTCTATCGTTCTCTGGGATTTGAAACCTTATCTACTTATGATTGTACAGGAATGATTTGGGTGGATAGAAAAAGATAAAAAAATATTTTTTCTTAAGTAAAGTTTAAGTCTCCTCGTGTATTATATAGTTATTAGATAAAGACCTCCTAACTTTATTTAATGAAATCCCAAACTTTTCTTTTTCATCATAATCTCCTAAAGAAGTCACCCAATCAGGTGGCTTTTTTGTGGCTTGGAGAGGAAAATTCCATTTGAAAAGAATTTTTTAAAAAAATGATAAATCAGAGAAAAAGTTAAGTTAGCTTTAAGATTCATCTTGTATCATATAATCATTAAATAAAGACCTCCTAACTTTATTTAATGAAATCCTAAACTTTTCTTTTTCATAATAATCTCCCTAAAGAAGCCACCCAATCAGGTGGCTTTTTTGTTTGTGGCTTGGATTTTTGATATAATAGAGCCATGAGTAGAATTTTAGATAATGAAATCATGGGGGATGAGGAGTTGGTAGAACGTACCCTCCGTCCTCAGTATTTACGTGAATATATTGGGCAGGATAAGGTCAAGGACCAGCTGCAAATCTTTATCGAAGCTGCCAAAATGCGGGATGAGGCACTGGACCATGTTCTTTTATTTGGTCCTCCAGGTCTCGGGAAAACAACCATGGCCTTTGTTATTGCCAATGAACTGGGAGTCAATCTCAAGCAAACGTCAGGTCCTGTCATTGAAAAAGCGGGTGACCTGGTAGCGATTTTGAATGATTTGGAGCCTGGAGACGTTCTCTTTATTGACGAGATTCATCGCTTGCCCATGTCGGTGGAAGAGGTGCTTTATAGTGCCATGGAAGACTTCTACATTGATATCATGATTGGTGCTGGTGAAGGCAGTCGCAGTGTTCATTTGGACTTGCCACCATTCACCTTGATTGGTGCAACGACACGTGCGGGGATGCTCTCAAATCCTCTACGGGCACGTTTTGGGATTACAGGTCATATGGAATACTATGCTCATGCTGATTTGACGGAAATTGTTGAGCGGACAGCAGATATTTTTGAGATGGAAATCACTCATGAGGCGGCTGCTGAGCTGGCCTTGCGCAGTCGAGGAACTCCTCGTATCGCCAATCGTCTCCTCAAGCGCGTGCGCGACTTTGCCCAGATTATGGGGGATGGCTTGATTGATGATGTGATTACGGATAAGGCTTTGACCATGCTGGATGTAGACCGTGAAGGTTTGGACTATGTGGACCAAAAAATCCTTCGCACCATGATTGAGATGTATGGTGGTGGTCCTGTAGGACTGGGAACCCTTTCTGTTAATATTGCTGAAGAGCGTGAGACGGTAGAAGATATGTATGAACCTTACCTGATTCAGAAAGGTTTCATCATGCGAACTCGTTCTGGGCGGGTTGCAACGGCTAAGGCATATGAGCATTTAGGGTATGAATACAGTGAAAAATGAACAAAAAATTCTAGATGCTTTCAGAGAAGATCTGGATATTATGACCATTTTGACCATCATTCGTGACCTTGATCTGAAAGACTCGTGGTTGGCAGCAGGTTCTGTCAGGAATTTCATCTGGAATCTCTTGTCTGATAAATCGCCTTTTGATAGTGAGACGGATGTGGATGTGATTTTCTTTGATCCAGATATTTCTTATGAGGAAACAGTATCCCTAGAGAAAAAACTGAGAGAAGATTTTCCTCAGTATCAGTGGGAGTTGAAAAATCAGGTCTATATGCATCTGCACAGTCCTCACACTGCGCCCTATACCAGTTCTCGTGATGCTATGAGTAAGTATCCAGAACGTTGTACGGCTATAGGACTCCGCTTGCATGCCGACGCAACTTTAGAGCTCTTTGCGCCTTATGGTTTAGAGGATGTTTTGAATTTTCAGGTATCCCCAACTCCTCATTTCTTAGAGAATGAGGACCGAATGGAACTCCATCAAACACGGCTATCCAAGAAAAATTGGCAAGAAAAATGGAAAAATCTAACTTTTTCAAAAAACTTAAGAAAAATTTAAGTTAGGGGCGGTATACTAGGTTCATAAGTTAAGAGAAACTTAACTTAAACTCCTAAAACTTTTTCATAATAATCTCCCTATAAAATTAAGTCGCCCAATCAGGCGGCTTATTTTTTCTGTACGGAGAGCTAATAACTTAGCAATAGAAGAAAATAGGGAAATATGGTATAATGAAACGATAGATTTTTGAATAGGAATAAGAACATGTTTGGATTTTTTAAGAAAGATAAAGCTGCAGAAGTTGAGGTTCCAACACAGGTTCCTGCTCATATTGGCATCATCATGGATGGGAACGGTCGTTGGGCTAAAAAACGGATGCAACCACGGGTTTTTGGTCATAAGGCGGGGATGGAAGCCCTCCAAAAGATAACCAAGGCAGCTAACAAGATGGGAGTTAAGGTCATCACGGTTTATGCCTTTTCAACGGAAAATTGGACGCGCCCAGATCAAGAAGTCAAGTTTATCATGAACTTGCCAGTCGAGTTTTATGATAACTATGTCCCTGAATTGCATGCAAATAACGTTAAGATTCAGATGATTGGGGAGACAGACCGTCTGCCTAAGCCGACTTTTGAAGCTTTGAAAAAAGCAGAGGAGTTGACTAAGAACAATACGGGCTTGATTCTCAATTTTGCGCTTAACTATGGTGGTCGTGCTGAAATTACGCAAGCTCTTAAGAGCTTGGCTCAAGATGTTCTAGATGCTAAAATAAACCCTGGTGACATCACAGAAGATATGATTGGGGACTATCTTTTCACGCAACACCTGCCAAAGGATTTGCGAGATCCGGACTTGATTATTCGTACGAGTGGTGAGTTGCGTTTAAGTAATTTCTTACCATGGCAAGCAGCCTATAGTGAGCTTTACTTTACGGATACCTTGTGGCCTGATTTTGATGAAGCCGCTTTGCAGGAAGCTATTGCTGCTTTTAACCATCGCAATCGCCGTTTTGGAGGAGTTTAGGAGAAGATATGACCAAGGATTTACAAAAGAGAACATTGTTTGCGGTATTGGCCCTGGCGATTTTCCTTCCAGTCTTGTTTGCAGGAGGCCTCTTGTTGCAGATAGGGATTGGCTTGTTAGCGATGCTAGGCGTCCATGAACTTTTGCATATGAAGGGGTTAAAGACTATGACCATTGAGGGCGCTTTGACTCTTTTTGCGACCTTTGCTCTCACAATCCCTTTAGAAAATTACCTAACTTTTTTGCCTGTTGATGGGAATGTAGTTGCCTACAGTGTTTTGATTACCATAATGCTAGGGACGACCGTTTTCAGTAAAAACTATACGATTGAAGATGCCGCTTTCCCAATTGCTGTGAGCTTTTATGTTGGTTTTGGCTTCAATGCCTTACTAGATGCTCGGGTGGCAGGTTTT
This sequence comes from Streptococcus oralis ATCC 35037, assembly GCF_900637025.1. Classification (NCBI taxonomy): domain Bacteria; kingdom Bacillati; phylum Bacillota; class Bacilli; order Lactobacillales; family Streptococcaceae; genus Streptococcus; species Streptococcus oralis. Next base: position 1,727,883 of record NZ_LR134336.1, on the reverse strand, counting down.
GACAAGGTACTTTTGGCCCTTTTTATCGTTTGGGCGACAGATAGCGCAGCCTACCTGACAGGGATGAATTTTGGTAAACATAAGTTGGCTCCGAGAGTTTCTCCTAATAAGAGTATTGAGGGATTTGTCGGGGGTATTCTAGGTGCGGTACTGATAACGGTAATCTTCATGCTAGTGGACAGTACAGTTGCTCTTCCTTATGGGATTTATAGAATGAGTCTCTTTGCTGCCTTCTTCAGTGTGGCAGGTCAGTTTGGTGACTTGATTGAGAGTGCCATGAAACGCCATTTCGGTGTCAAGGATTCTGGGAAATTTATCCCTGGACATGGCGGTGTGTTGGATCGCTTTGACAGCATGCTGATTGTGTTTCCAATGATGCACTTATTTGGCCTGTTTTAAAGAAAGGAATATTGAATGATTGGATTGCTAACCTTTATCCTCGTTTTTGGGATTATTGTGGTGGTGCATGAGTTTGGACATTTTTATTTTGCCAAGAAATCAGGCATTTTAGTTCGTGAATTTGCCATTGGTATGGGGCCCAAGATTTTTTCCCATATCGGTAAGGATGGCACGGCTTATACCATTCGAATCCTTCCTCTAGGAGGCTATGTTCGTATGGCAGGCTGGGGTGATGATGCGACAGAAATCAAGACAGGAACTCCAGTCAGTTTAACACTTGCTGACGATGGTAAGGTCAAACGGATCAACCTCTCAGGGAAGAAACTGGATCAAACGGCTCTTCCTATGCAGGTAACCCAGTTTGACTTTGAAGACAAGCTCTTTATTAAGGGTTTGGTCCTGGAAGAAGAAAAGACTTTTGCAGTGGATCATGATGCAACGGTTGTTGAAGAAGACGGAACCGAAGTGCGCATCGCTCCTTTGGATGTACAGTATCAAAATGCTTCTATCTGGGGCAAGCTCATCACCAACTTTGCAGGTCCTATGAATAACTTTATCTTAGGTGTTGTTGTTTTTTGGATCTTGATCTTTTTGCAGGGCGGTGTTAGAGATACTCAGACCAATCTCTTTCATGTCATGCCAGAGGGAGCTTTGGCTAAGGTAGGTGTAGCTGAGACCGCCCAAATTACTAAGGTCGGCTCGCATGAGGTTAAGAATTGGCAAGACTTGATCCAGGCTGTGGAAGCAGATACCAAGGACAAGACAGCCCCGACCTTAGATGTGACCATTTCCGAAAATGGTAGTGAAAAACAAGTCACGGTGACTCCAGAAGAGAATCAAGGACGTTATATTCTTGGGGTTCAACCGGGAGTCAAGTCAGACTTTCTATCCATGTTTGTTGGTGGATTTACAACTGCAGCTGACTCAGGACTTCGTATCCTTTCGGCTCTGAAAAACTTGATTTTCCATCCAGATTTGAACAAACTCGGTGGTCCCGTTGCTATTTTTAAGGCAAGTAGCGATGCTGCTAAAAATGGAATTGAGAATGTCCTCTATTTCCTAGCCGTGATTTCCATCAATATCGGGATTTTTAACTTGATTCCGATTCCGGCTTTGGATGGTGGAAAGATTGTGCTCAATATCCTAGAGGCTATCCGCCGGAAACCCCTTAAACAAGAAATTGAAACCTATGTCACCATGGCTGGTGTAGTTATCATGGTTGTCTTGATGCTAGCTGTAACCTGGAATGACATTATGCGACTCTTCTTTTAGATAATCGAGGAATATTATGAAACAAAGTAAAATGCTAATCCCAACGCTTCGCGAAATGCCAAGCGATGCTCAAGTTATCAGCCATGCCCTTATGTTGCGTGCTGGTTATGTTCGTCAAGTTTCTGCCGGTGTTTATTCTTACCTGCCACTCGCTAACCGTGTGATTGAAAAGGCTAAAAACATTATGCGCCAAGAGTTTGATAAGATTGGTGCGGTGGAAATGTTGGCTCCTGCCCTTCTCAGTGCCGATCTCTGGCGCGAATCAGGTCGTTACGAAACCTATGGTGAAGACCTTTATAAACTGAAAAATCGTGAAAAGTCAGACTTTATCCTAGGTCCGACACACGAAGAAACTTTTACGGCTATTGTTCGTGACTCTGTGAAATCTTACAAGCAATTGCCACTCAACCTTTACCAAATCCAACCGAAATACCGTGATGAAAAACGTCCACGTAACGGACTTCTCCGTACGCGTGAATTTATCATGAAAGACGGCTATAGTTTCCATGCTAATTACGATAGTTTGGATGTGACTTATGACGAGTACAAGGCGGCCTATGAACGAATTTTCACTCGTAGTGGCTTAGATTTCAAGGCTATCATCGGTGACGGTGGTGCCATGGGTGGTAAGGATAGCCAAGAGTTTATGGCCATTACACCAGCCCGTACAGACCTCGACCGCTGGGTTGTCTTAGACAAGTCAGTTGCCTCATTTGATGAGATTCCTGCAGAAGTGCAAGAAGAAATCAAGGCAGAATTGCTCAAATGGATGGTTTCTGGTGAAGACACTATTGCCTACTCAAGTGAGTCTAGCTATGCAGCTAACTTAGAAATGGCAACAAACGAGTACAAACCAAGCAACCGTGTCGTTGCGGAAGAAGAAGTGACTCGTGTCGCAACACCAGATGTTAAATCAATTGATGAAGTGGCAGCCTTCCTAAACGTGCCAGAAGAGCAAACGATTAAAACTCGCTTCTACATGGCAGATGGTGAGCTTGTTGCAGCCCTTCTAGTTGGAAATGACCAACTCAATGAAGTCAAGTTGAAAAACCACTTGGGTGCAGATTTCTTTGATGTTGCGAGCGAGGAAGAAGTAGCAAATGTTATCTCAGCTGGCTTTGGTTCGCTTGGTCCAGTTGGTTTGCCAGAAAATGTGAAAATCATTGCAGATCGTAAGGTACAAGATGTTCGCAATGCTGTTGTGGGGGCTAACGAAGATGGCTACCACTTGACAGGTGTGAACCCAGGTCGTGATTTCACTGCAGAATACGTGGATATTCGTGAAGTTCGTGAGGGTGAAATTTCACCAGATGGACAAGGTGTTCTTAACTTTGCCCGTGGTATCGAGATCGGTCACATCTTTAAGCTCGGAACTCGTTATTCAGCAAGTATGGGTGCAGATGTTTTGGATGAAAATGGCCGTGCTGTGCCAATCATCATGGGATGTTACGGTATCGGTGTTAGCCGTCTTCTCTCTGCAGTTATGGAACAACACGCTCGCCTCTTTGTCAACAAAACGCCTAAAGGTGAATACCGTTACGCTTGGGGAGTTAACTTCCCTAAAGAATTGGCACCATTTGATGTGCACTTGATTACTGTCAATGTCAAAGACGAAGAAGCACAAACTCTGACAGAGAAACTTGAAGCGAGCTTGATGGGAGCTGGTTACGAAGTCTTGACAGACGACCGTAACGAACGTATCGGAGTCAAATTTAGCGATAGCGACTTGATTGGGTTGCCAATCCGTATCACTGTTGGGAAGAAAGCAGCTGACGGTATTGTAGAAGTCAAAATCAAAGCGACTGGTGATACCATCGAAGTTCACGTAGACAACTTGCTCGAAACCCTTGAAATCCTTAGTAAGAAATAAAAACTATAATCAGAAGAAAAACAAGGCAAAAATGTAACTAGTTTTTACCTTGTTTTTTCTATATAATGGGGAAAATGAGTAAACGAAGAGGTAAAGCTATGCTAAAATTTCCAAAGGATTTTGTTTGGGGTTCCTCCACTTCTGGACCACAGACAGAAGGACGAGTGCTTGGTGATGGTAAAGGAGATAATCTCTGGGATTATTGGTATCAGGTGGAGCCCAATCGCTACTACAATGGGATTGGACCTGACAAAACATCGACTTTCTATGAAAACTGGGAAAAGGATATTGAGCTTCTGGTAGAGACTGGGCATACAGCCTTCCGAACTTCTATCCAGTGGTCTCGCATTTTCCCACAAGGCCGTGGAGAGGTCAATCCGCAAGGGGTGGCTTTCTACCGTCAGGTCTTTGAAGCCATTAAGGCCAAGGGAATTCGTCTCTTAGTTAATCTCTATCACTTTGACCTGCCATTTGCTCTACAAGAAGATGGGGATGGCTGGGAAAATAAGGCGACTGTCTCAGCCTATGAAGACTATGCTCGTTTTTGTTTTGAGACTTACGGTGACTTGGTGGACCAATGGATTACCTTTAACGAGCCCATCGTCCCTGTAGAATTTGGTTATTTTTACGATGCCCATTACCCTCACAAGGTGGATGCCAAAGCAGCGGTTAAGGTTGCCTATCATACGCAACTGGCTAGTAGTCTTGCGGTTAAGGCCTGTCATGAGATTCTGCCTGGCTCTAAGATTGGGATTGTACTTAACTTGACACCAGCCTATCCACGTAGCCAGCATCCTGCGGATGTCAAGGCTGCGCGCATTGCCGACCTCTTCCAAGCTCAATCTTTCCTAGATCCGTCTGTCTTGGGAGCTTATCCAGAGGAATTGGTGGAAATTTTAGCTGAGCATGATTTGCTGCCAGAGTACACTGTTGAAGAGTTAGAACTCATTCGTGAGAATACAGTTGATTTCCTAGGAGTCAACTACTACCAACCTTTGCGCGTTATGGCGCCACGTTTTGCTAAACATCCAGACAGTCCCCTCTTGCCAGAACATTTTTACGAGCCTTATATCATGCCGGGCCGTAAAATCAATCCTCACCGCGGTTGGGAAATCTACGAGCAGGGGATTTATGATATCGCTCAGAATATCAAGAAAAACTATGGCAATATCGAGTGGATGCTGACAGAGAATGGCATGGGTGTTGAAGGTGAAGATAAATTCCGTGTGAATGGCATGATTCAGGACGACTATCGTATCGACTTTGTCAAAGGGCATCTTCGTGAACTCCATCGTGCGATTGAAGACGGAGCCAATTGTAAGGGCTACTTGATTTGGACCTTTATCGACTGTTGGTCATGGCTCAATAGCTATAAAAACCGCTATGGTTTGGTTGAATTAGACTTGGAAACACAAGAACGCCGTCTGAAGAAATCAGGCCACTGGTTCAAGGAACTCAGCGACCGTAATGGATTTTAAGAATAAAAAGAGTGAGATGGTGTTCATCTCACTTTTTATTACAATATCATCACCAAGGTCCCAATCGTAATCAGGATACAGCCAATAATTGTTTTAAACGTCAGGACATCCTGTAGGAAGAAAAAGGCTAGAACGAGGGTAATGACGAGACTGAATTTATCGACAGCAGATACCTCAGTCGCATTGCCCATCTGCAAGGCCTTGTAGTAGCAGAGCCAGGAGGCGCCAGTGGCCAAGCCAGATAAGATGAGAAAGAGCCAACTTTTTCTACTGATGTTGACAATTTCGGTCTGACTATTGGTCAAGAAAACCATGGCCCAGGCCATAAGAATGACGACGACTGTACGAATAGCGGTTGCTAGATTGGATGGGACTCCTTCAATCCCAATCTTGGCTAAAATTGACGTTAAGGCTGCAAAGATAGCTGATAAAAGTGCGAAGAAAAACCACATGGCAAATACCTCCTCCCCTTATTATAAGTAATTGATACCGACTTGTCAGGTATCAAGTGAAATCTTGATAAAATACCAGATAGAAAAACTATACCAATTTTTATTCTTGACAAGTGAGAAAAACAAGTATATACTGTTTTTGCTGATTCCGTAAAGCGAGAATTAGACTATACCAATTTAAGGAGAAAGCACAGCTGGTCTGTGTCGTATATACTATGTGTGGAATTGTTGGCGTTGTTGGAAACACAAATGCAACTGATATTTTGATTCAAGGGCTTGAAAAGCTCGAATACCGTGGCTATGATTCTGCGGGAATTTTTGTCCTAGGTGGTGCTGAAAATCATCTAGTCAAGGCTGTCGGTCGTATCGCAGAATTGTCTGCCAAGACAGCAGGTGTTGAGGGAACAACTGGTATCGGACATACGCGTTGGGCGACTCACGGGAAACCAACGGAAGACAATGCTCACCCACACCGCTCTGAGACGGGACGTTTTGTCTTGGTGCACAATGGAGTGATTGAAAACTACCTTGAAATCAAGGAAGAATACCTTGCAGGTCACCACTTTAAGGGGCAAACCGATACAGAAATTGCCGTTCACTTGATTGGGAAATTTGCAGAAGAAGATGGTTTGTCAGTTCTTGAAGCCTTCAAAAAAGCCCTTCACATCATCCGTGGTTCTTATGCCTTTGCCTTGATTGACTCTGAAAATCCAGATGTCATCTATGTCGCTAAGAACAAATCGCCACTTTTGATTGGTCTTGGAGAAGGCTATAACATGGTCTGCTCTGATGCTATGGCCATGATTCGTGAGACCAACCAATACATGGAAATTCATGACCAAGAGTTGGTAATCGTCAAGGCTGACAGCGTCGAAGTTCAAGACTATGATGGTAACAGTCGTGAGCGTGCTAGCTACACTGCCGAACTTGACCTGTCTGATATCGGTAAGGGAACTTATCCTTACTACATGCTCAAGGAAATCGACGAGCAACCAACGGTTATGCGTAAACTCATCCAAGCCTACACGGATGAGGCAGGTCAAGTTGTTGTAGATCCAGCTATCATCAAGGCTGTTCAAGATGCAGATCGCATCTACATCCTTGCAGCTGGGACATCTTACCACGCAGGATTTGCTTCTAAGAAGATGCTGGAAGAGTTGACGGATACACCTGTTGAACTTGGAATTTCATCTGAGTGGGGCTATGGTATGCCACTTCTCAGCAAAAAACCACTCTTCATCTTTATCAGCCAGTCTGGTGAAACAGCGGATAGCCGTCAGGTTTTGGTCAAGGCTAATGAAATGGGAATCCCGAGCTTGACAGTGACCAACGTGCCAGGTTCAACCCTTTCACGTGAAGCCAACCATACTATGTTGCTTCACGCGGGTCCTGAAATTGCTGTGGCTTCAACCAAGGCCTACACAGCACAAATCGCAGCACTTGCCTTCCTTGCAAAAGCAGTCGGAGAAGCAAACGGCAATGCTAAAGCGCAAGCCTTTGACCTGGTTCATGAGTTGTCAATCGTAGCTCAGTCTATCGAATCAACTCTTTCTGAAAAAGAAACCATTGATGCTAAAGTTCATGAGCTTCTTGAAACAACACGCAACGCCTTTTACATTGGACGTGGTCAAGATTACTACGTAGCCATGGAAGCCAGTCTTAAGCTAAAAGAGATTTCTTACATCCAGTGTGAAGGCTTTGCGGCAGGAGAACTCAAGCACGGGACCATTGCCTTGATTGAAGAAGGAACGCCTGTCTTGGCCCTCTTGTCAGATCCAGTCCTTGCTAACCATACTCGTGGAAATATCCAAGAGGTCGCAGCCCGTGGTGCCAAGGTTCTCACTATTGCAGAAGAGAATGTTGCTAAAGAGACAGACGATATCGTCCTTACGACCGTCCACCCTTACCTCTCACCAATCTCAATGGTCGTACCAACGCAATTGGTCGCTTACTTTGCAACACTCCACCGTGGCCTTGATGTGGACAAACCACGTAACCTTGCTAAGTCAGTAACAGTAGAATAAGCTAAGAAAGTCTAGTTCATCTAGACTTTTTCTAATGAGCAAATGTATTGAAAATAAAACTAATTAGTGATAAAATACCCTAAAACTAAAAGAGATAGCGAGGAAACGGGATGGTAGAATTAGGAATTTCAACATTTGGTGAAACAACAGCTCTGGAAGCGACTGGGCAACTTTACAGTCATGATGAACGCATTCGTCAGCTGGTGGCAGAGATAGAGCTGGCTGATAAGGTTGGTTTGGATGTGTACGGGATTGGGGAGCATCATCGGGAGGACTTTGCGGTATCGGCGCCAGAGATTGTTCTTGCAGCTGGTGCAGTCAATACCAAGAAAATTCGTTTGACGAGTGCAGTCAGCATACTCTCGAGTATGGATCCGATTCGCTTGTTCCAACAATATGCTACTATCGATGCTTTGTCAAATGGACGTGCGGAGATTATGGCTGGGCGTGGTTCATTTACCGAGTCTTTCCCACTGTTTGGCTATGACTTGAAAGACTATGAAGCTCTCTTTGATGAGAAATTAGACATGCTCCAGTTAGTCAATGAAAAGACCAAGATAGACTGGCAGGGGCAATTGACCCAAAGCATTGCTGGAAAAGAAGTTTATCCTCGTCCAGTTCAGGACAAATTGCCATTGTGGGTGGCGACAGGTGGTCATGTAGAGTCAACAGTGAAGATTGCTCAGGCGGGGTTGCCAATTGTCTATGCTATTATTGGTGGCAATCCGCGTTATTTTAAAAAGCTGATTCAAGCTTATCGTGAGATTGGTAGGGAAGCCGGTCATGCGGATAAAGACCTGAAAGTGGGCGCTCATTCTTGGGGCTGGATTGCTGAAGATGGCGAGCAGGCGATAAAAGATTATTTCCATCCGACCAAGCAAGTAGTGGATGCGATTTCCAAGGACCGTCCACACTGGCAGGAGTTGACCTATGAGCAATATTTGGAGCAAGTTGGGCCAAATGGTGCCATGTTTGTGGGAAATCCAGATCAGGTAGCAGAAAAATTGATTCGCATGATTGAGGATTTAGACTTGGACCGTTTCATGCTCCATCTACCGCTTGGTTCTATGCCTCATGGTCAAGTTCTGAGAGCTATTGAACTCTTCGGCACACAAGTGGCGCCCAAAATACGTGCTTACTTTGCTATGAAAGAGGAGTTATAAAAAAATTCAATCAGTTGAGTCGATTGGTGAGGAACACCCATGGATTCAGCAATAGGTGGAAGTGGTACAAGAGATAGAGCATACTATCTAGTGGAATATATACTAGTTTATACCAAGTACAAGATAAAATAGTAAAAAAGACGATTTCCGCTTGGAAGTCGTCTTTTTTGATATTCTCGCAAATACGATATCTTGTGGTTGGTGTAAACTGGTAGATAGCTCCCTTATTTTATTTATCAAAACCTTGTAAGTTTTTTTGGCGCTCTTCAGTTTGACCCTTGGCATCCAATTTATTACCATTGTAAACAGTGCTTTCCCATGATCCGTACATTGGGTTAGGGAAAATGATGAATTTCTCACCAAACTCTTTTTGTAATTCCTCTAATTTTTGGTCGCGCTCAGTTTCAGAGGTCTTTGAAAACTCTGCAAAGTCCACAAGATTGTCTCCTAGTAGCATGACTAAGTTGGTTTTTTCTTGGACTGCTTGTCTACGACCTTCTTTAGATTTGACGCCTTTTTCTAAGAACATGAGATGATCGCGGCTTTGTACAGGAATTCCTTCATTTTCTAGGTTTTTGATCGTATCATCTACCTGATCTATCGTGCGGTCAGATACATAGTAAATTTGGACACCGTTTTTGTCTGCAAATTGGAGAAAGTCTTTAGCACCTGGTACAGCCTTGGCTGCGGCTTTTTTTACCCAGACATCCCAGTTTTCTGGGGTAAATGCTGTTCCGTCTTTGACATTTTGAGCTTGATAAGGACTGTTGTCTAATACGGTTTCGTCTAAGTCCAAAACGATAGAGTAGGGTTTATCTGTCTGTGTTTTTAGTAGTTCTTTTAAACGATCAGTAGCGACATTGTAACCTTGTAGATAGAGTGCCTTGGTCTCAGCTGCTTTTTGATACCAAAGAGTTGACATAGTGTTCTCTCTTGAACGCAACTGATCATAGGTCATTGTAACCTGATTATCAGATGTACTACTTTGTGTTGTCTGTGAATTTGCCGAATTTGTGCCACAGCCAGTCAGTAAAATGACGGAAGCAAGTGTAGAAGCAATTGTAATGGTAACTTTGGATATTTTCATAATCCCATCCTCCTAATAATAGTCTACTAATATTGTAGCGTTTTCACGGGATTTGTGCAAGGGAATATCGGGAGAAAATAAATTTTTCAGTAGTAATTTGGTATTAGGATAAAATTATGTACTTAATTTGGGAATGAAGATGGATATAAAAAAATCCAATCGACTTGATAGAAAATCTATATCAGCTCCTTTTTGAAAAATAGATGAAAATAAAGAGAATCTTTGAAAGGCTAGTAACATCAAGCTTTTCAGGGATTTTTTTCTTTATAGATATAAAAATTTCCAATCGAGTTGATAGTCAATATATATTGGGAAAAGGGGAAAAGGAGTGGTAAGATGGTTTCAATCCAAATGGAAGGAGAGAGGTATGGCAAGTAAAAGAGATCTAGTCTTTAGAGCGATTCGAGGCGATGAAGTGGAAAGAGTTCCTGTGGGATTTTGGTTTCATTTTGTAACACTCGAAGAAAAGGGGCAGGGATTAAATAATCCACGTATCTTTCAAAAAAGTGTTGATGGGCATCGCAACTATGTGGAAAGGATTCGCCCTGATTTTGTCAAAATTATGAGTGACGGTTTTTTCCTTTATCCAAGTAATGTCTATAATCCTAAGATTGCAAGCATTCAGGAGCTGACTTCTATTGAGTCGATTGGTGAGGAACACCCATGGATTCAGCAACAGGTGGAAGTGGTACAAGCGATTCGAGAGACCTTTACCGAAGAGATTGCTTCTTTCTACAATATCTTTTCCCCTATCTCCTACCTCAAGCGCTGGTTCCGTACAGAAACTTCTCGAGGAGATAGGGAAGTGGCTGATCTATTGCTTGAAAATCCTGAGCAATTCAGAGCGATTCTAGATGTGATTGCAGGAGATATTGCTATCCTAACTCAGAAAATCATCCAGCAAGGCGGTGTTGACGGGATTTACCTCAGTACCCAGGAAATTCAAGATCAGCGCATCACACCAGCACTCTACCAAACCTATATCGAACCGAGCAATATAGCGATTTTGGAGGCAGCCAATCAGGTTGGTGGGACCAATATCCTCCATATCTGTGGTTTTGAAGGTGCGAGCAATGATGTGACGATATTTAAGAACTATCCAGCTCAAGTGGTCAACTGGGCGACTCATCATGAGGATGTTAGTTTGACACAGGGTCAGGAGTTGTTTCGAGGCAAGGCCGTTTTAGGTGGATTTGAAAATGGCAAGAAAAGCTTGCTTTATCAAGGTTCCAAGGCGGAATTGCAAAATGAAACAAGACGGTTGCTGGCTGAAGCTGGTAGTAAAGGCGTTCTTCTGGGAGCTGACTGTACTGTTCCAGATGACTTTGACTTAGAGAGGTTGGACTGGATTCGACAGGCAGCTGTTCTCTAAAAGGAGGAGCTATGAAAAGTAAAAGATGGGGCATCTTCATTGCAGTTGTCGGTTTGCTGGCTTTGGTTGCCATAAGCGTCGTAAAAAATCAGCACTGCAAAAATGGAGAGAGATGTCGTGGAGTTCAGGATTTTTCCAAGTCCAGTCTCCCCTTTCTACGCTCGAATGATATCGCAAGCAGTTTATTAGTTGAAAAAGTAAGAAATGGAGAATAAGAATGTCAGAAAAAAGAGAATGGGTTTTAAAAGCATTTAAAGGTGAAAAGGTTGATCGTGTGCCAGTTGGCTTTTGGCACCATTTCACATCCGAAGACGAATGGCTACATGGTTTCTCAAATCCAGTCATTATCGAGAAGAATATCGAGGGACATAAGCGCTTTATCCGAGAAGTTCAGCCAGACTTTATCAAACTCATGAGTGATGGCTACTTTGCTTATCCAAATCCAGCGATTGCCAAAGGCAAATCACTTCAAGAATTGGCAACCATTCAACCACTCGGACCAGATCACGCTTGGATAAAAGAGCAGGTGGACTTGGTTAAGAAAATCAAGCAAGAATTTACAGAAGATATCGTTGCGATTTACAATGTTTTTGCTCCTGTGACCTATCTCAAGTGGCTGCTTGGGGAAGTGTCTGGCGGGGATGACCTTATTGCGGACTTTCTGGTGGAAGATCCTAAAGCCCTTAAAAAGGTGTTGGATGTGATTGCAGAGGATATTGCGAGTCTCAGCCGAGCTGTCATCGAAGAGGCTGGTGCTGATGGAATCTATCTCAGCGTGCAGAGTATCCAAGATCAACGAGTGTCGGCAGCAGATTATCAAGCCGTCATTGCCCCTAGCGAGATAACGGTTCTGGAAGCAGCTAGTGCTGTTGGTGGCGTCACTGTTCTTCATATCTGTGGCTACGAGGGAGCGCGAAATGATATTCATCTTTTTGCAGACTACCCAGCCCAAGTCTTTAACTGGGCTGTAGGACCAGAGGGAATCACTCTCAAGGAAGGTCGTGAGATTTTCAAGGGACGTACGGTTCTTGGAGGATTCGAAAATGGTAAGACAGGCTTGCTGTATACTGGTAGCAAGGATGCCATTCAGGCTGAGGCAAAGAAACTAGTTGCAGAAGCTGGGGAACAGGGCTTGGTACTTGGGGCAGATTGTACCATTCCAAGTGATATCGCAGTTGAACGTATCCAGTGGGTGAGAGAAGCGCTTGAAAACTAAAGGAGAAAAAGATGAGTAAAAAAGCATGGATTATCGGTGGTGTAGCAGTTGTTGCAGTAATTGGGGCGACGATTATCGGGAGAAGTTTAGCTGGCGCTCCAGCCAAGGAGGGAGAAACAGCTTCGTCTGCTGAAGTCATAACCTTGAAGGTTGCCCATACACAAAACTATGTGCCTTATGACTTTGTCAATGAAAAAGGGGAATCAGATGGTTATGAAGTAGCTGTTTTGAAGGCTGTTGATGAGAAGTTGGCAAACTATCAATTTGAATATACGGGCACCAGTGATGATGACCTCTTGATTGGTCTGGAATCAGGCAAGTATGACATCGGAACCAAGGGAGCTTGGTACACAGATGAACGAGCTAAAAAGTTTGTCATTCCATCTGAACCAGTCGGAGCGAGCATCATCGGATTTACTGTCAGAAAAGAAGATGAACAGAAATACAAAACCATTGATGACTTTGCTAAGAATAAAGGGAAATTGGTTCCCATCTCGCCACAGAATGCTCAATGGAATGTTATCACCAGCTACAATGAAAAACATCAGGATGCACCGATTGAGCTAACAGCAGCTGAATCTTTTAAAGTGGCAGATGCCTATGCCTGGGTCTTAGAAGGACGTTATGACGCCTTCTTTGATATCAAACTGTCCTTTGAAAAAGCAGTTACCGCAGAAGATGGCCCTTACCACCAATATGCGGATAAACTCAGCTGGTTCCCATACAAGGGCATTCCAACTTATCCCTTGATTCACCGTGATGAAAAGGGTGAGAAATTCGCTAAAGAATACGAAAAAGCAATCAAAGAGTTGAAAGAAGATGGCACGCTTGCTAAGCTATCTCAGCAATACTTTAAAGAAGATGTCTTTAGTTACGTAGACAAAGACTAGACCAGAAATTCCAAGACTAGAAAGGGTTTTGCATGGTTTCTTATGATTTTTCCAAGGTCTTTCAGTTTTTGCCGACCTTATGGCAGGCGCTTCCTATGACCTTGTCCATTCTCTTTTTTACCACTCTTCTTGGTTCCCTTTTTGGAGGTCTCTTGGCCTGGGCACAAGTAGGAGAAGACAAGAGTTTTGCAGCGATTTCCAAAGGCTATATCTTTACCCTACGTTGTACACCGCCGATTGTCTTGCTTTTTCTAGTCTTTTATGGCTTGCCAGAATTTCTGAAATGGTGGCTTGGTTTGGACATCAACAACTGGTCTAAAACTATTTTTGTTCTCTTGACGATGATTCTCTTGTTTGCGGCTATTGTTGCCGAGGTTTTCAAGGCGGCCTATCAAGCTATTCCAAAGGGGCAGACAGAGGCCGGGCTTAGTATTGGTTTGACTCCAAGTCAGACTTTTTGGAGAATCATTTTTCCTCAAGCTTTTCAAGTTGCTCTTCCCAATATAACGACCGCTATTCTCAATCTCATGCGGGATGCTGCCTTGGCTTATACGATTGGTTTTGTTGATGTTATGGGGGCAGGCAATCTCTTGATTAGTCGCAATTTAGGGAACTACTCTCTGGAAACCTATACGGCAGTTGCGCTTCTTTACTGGGGGATTGCCTTGGTTATTTCTAGCTTGAGTCGTTTGCTTGAGAAGTCTTTGGAAACAAAAGGGAGGTAAGAAATGGATATAGACTATATTGTAAAGACCTTTCTGGAGACCTTGAAGGGTGTGCCAATCACCTTGATTATCATGATTGTGGCTATGGTCTTAAGCTTTTTACCGGCTCTATTTTTAGCCTTGGGGCAGATTTACAAGGTTCGAGGTGTGAGGAGTTTTTCTCTGGTCTATCTGGCCTTTATCCGAGCGACTCCTCCGATTTTATTGATTCTCTTCTTTTATAGTTTGTTTCCAAGCCTGCTGAATCAATTTCTCAAAAGCATAGGAAGTGACTTTGATATTTTCAAGCTTGATCCTCTCTATTATGCCTTTATCATTTATAGTTTGATGACAGTCGGGAGTTTATCGGAGATTTTGCGTTCAGCCATCTTGACGGTGGACAAGGGACAACTAGAGGCAGCGCATGCGATTGGCTTGACTACGACCCAGGCCTATCTAAGGATTGTTTTTCCTCAAGCCTTGCGCTCAGCCTTGCCTAACTTGGCCAATCTGGTGATCAATATCGTCAAAGGGACCTCCCTGGTCTTTGTTATGACTATCAAGGACATCACCGCTATTGCTCGTGTAGAAGCGTCCTACGGTTACCAGTATTTTGAGTCTTATTTTGTGATCTTTTTGCAGTATATTTTGATCTGTGGTTTGATTCAGTGGGGCTTCTCCCTACTGGAAAAAGGCTATGTGAAAAAAGAAAAAAGTGCAAAAGCATCTAGCGCGCGTTTCGTATAGGAGGACAGGATGTTACAAGTAGAACATATCGCAAAAACATTTGGTGAGAGGCAGGTCTTGGAGGATGTCAATCTTCAGGTTAACCAAGGGGATGTCGTCGTTATTTTAGGACCATCAGGTTCGGGGAAAACGACCTTTCTCCGTTGTCTTAATCACTTAGAAAAAGCTGACAGTGGCCGTTTGACCTTGGCAGGAAAGACCTATGACTTATCCAAATTGAGCAAGAAAGACATTCTAGAAATTCGCCAAAAAACAGCCTTTGTTTTCCAACACTACAATCTCTTTGCAAACAAAACTGCTCTGGAAAATATTCTAGAAGGCCTAATCGTGGCTCGTAAAGTTCCCAAGGAAGAAGCACTTAAACGTGCAGAATCTGCCTTGGAAAAAGTTGGTTTACTGGCCTACAAAGACTACTACCCTTCACAACTATCTGGAGGGCAACAACAACGAATAGGAATTGCGCGTGCTATTGCCGTCAAACCCGAGGTCATTTTGCTAGATGAACCAACATCAGCACTAGACCCTGAGTTGGTTGGAGATGTTTTGGATGTTCTGAAACAGTTGGCGGGAGAAGGTGTGACCATGGTGGTCGTCACGCATGAGATGGGATTTGCTAGAGATGTCGCCAACCACGTTATTTTCATGGATGGAGGTCGTATCGTAGAGGAGAACAATCCCCACGATTTCTTTAGTCGTCCACAAGAAGAACGAACCAAGCAGTTCCTGGCTCGTATCTTATCAGACGCTAGCTATAGTGTAGAATATATGATTTGATAGCTAAGTGTATCATAAAAACAACACCCCATGACTAGAAGATTCTTCTGACCATGGGGTGTTTTCTCTATAGGAGGGCTAGGTTATATTCTTTGAAAATCTCTTCAAACCACGTCAGCTTCGCCTTATCTACAAGCTCAAAGCTGTGCTTAGAGCAGTCTGCGGCTAGCTTCCTAGTTTACCCTTTGATTTTCATTGAGTGTTATTTCTTTTTCTTGTTTTTTATCAACCATCCAAGTCCGAGAAGGGCAAGGATACTGAATCCAGCAAGGGCAAGGAGGGATTTGCTCTCGGTTCCTGTATTTGGAAGGAGGTTCTGAGAGTGAGCCTCTGTAGCAGTTTCTTGAGAGTCAGGATTTGCTACTAGGTTTTGGGCTAGGCCTTGTTCTGGTTCAACTTCCAAGCTAGAAAGATTAAACTCTGGTTTTTCTTCCACAGCTGGGGCGACAATGGCACCACCTTGAGACAAGCGGAGAACAACGGCAGTGAGAGCGTTCAATTTTAAGCCTTTTTCAGTCCATTCGAGACCTTGAGGTTTAGCGATTCCTACTGGTCCGGCTTGATTTTCATCTGCGAGGACTTCAGCCTTTCTCAAGTGAGCAAAAGCAGTTCCTAGAGTAAATTCACGAGCCTTATCATCTGCATTGACAAAGACAGCGTAGATATCTCCATTTGGAGCGGTGATTTGGTAGCCGATGGTCACATCTTCTTTTTCAACGCCATTTTGGCCTGGGACAGTGATGAGTCGGACGCGCTCCTTGATATCTTGCAGACTCTTGAGTCGGAAAGCGTCTGTAGATTGACGAAGAGCAATCAATCCTTTCATGTAGTCACGGCTCTTGACATTTTCAGGATAAGCTTTGCCATCTGTAGCTTTGGTCCAATCAAACTTGTTGACAGCATCACTAGAGTCGTAAGAGTCATGGATAAAGTAAGGATAGACAAATGGCTTGCCGTCCTTGTCGCGCAACAAGTGAGACTTGTTTGGGACCTTATCGTCTGGAACAGGAGTCTTGTAGGCTGGATCAAGGAATTGTTTGGTACGTCCGTATTCCTGCCCAGAGTGGATAAACGGAGTTCCTTGAGCAGTCAAGACCATGAGGTTTCCAAGTCGCAAACGACGATGGATCTCAGCGTAGTTTTCAGCCTTGCTAGGGTCTTTTTTGATAGACTGGGCAATGATGTCAAAGAGGGTCAAGTTATCATGGGCTGCGATATACTGGATAACATCTCCAGGGCTGTCTGCTTCAAAGTTGGTTGGTTGGGCAATGAGATTTTTAAAGATAGTGTTGATATCGCGTTTTCCACCTGTGATAAAGGCCGGTTGACCTTCGTTTGGATAGCCAGACTTGAGGTTGTTACGGATGTCGTCTGAAAAGACAGCGACAGTATCTGTTTTCTTCATCCAATCTTGGTCAGCAGGTTGTACAGGCGTATTTTCATCACCAGTATAGGTTCTCCAGCCTTCACCTAGCATGATAAGATTTGGATTGAGGGCGCGTGCAGCTTTGTACGCTTCTTCGATAGAAGCTGCATCGTGGTCACCCATCATATCGAAGCGGAAACCATCTACTTTGTAGGTTTCAACCAGATACTTGATGGAGTCTACCAAGACACGTTTAGACATGTAGTGGGTAGTTCCCAAACGGCCACCTCCAAAGCTGGTACGAGGAGTTCCGTCTGCATCCATAAAGTGGTAGTAGTTTGGCTCAATATCCTCAAAAATATCAACATTTGCAGTATGGTTGTAGACCACGTCCAAGATAGCACCCATGCCACGTTTGTGGATTTCGTTGATGAGGTTTTTGAATTCTACGATACGTTTTTCTGGATCCTTAGGATCGCTTGAGTACATACCAGTCAAGGAGAAGTAGTTTTGAGGGTCATATCCCCAGTTATAGTTGCTGTTGCTTGAAGCGTAGGCAGACAAACGTTCTTGGTTCTTCAATTCATTGACAAAGTAGTAAGACAAGACTGGAAGGAGCTGGATGTGGGTCACACCCAAGTCTTTGAGATAGTCCAGTTTTTCAATAAAGGCTTCAAAGGTACCAAATGGCTTGGTCAAGTCTTTTGCGATGGCAGGATCCGAAGTGAAGTCACGTACATGAGCTTCATAGATAACGGCATCTTCACGTGATTTGAAGTTACGAATCTTTCCATAGGTCAAGTCTTGCGGACCTAACTTCGCTGGATCGACAAAGGCAGCTTTAGCGACCTTATGAGCGGCATCTGTTTTTGCTAGGTCACTGTTCCAAGCCGCTAATGATTTGGCATAAGGGTCAAGAACGAGGACAGTTTTACCTTGGCGCTCGATTTGGTAGTGGTAGTAGTAGCCAGTGTAGTTGCTGATACCGAGACCAGAGTTTGCATCCAGAGTTTGTTTCCAGGTTCCTTTCTCTCCTTTCTCAAGGGCGACAGTTCCAACTACTTTTTCAGGGTCTTTCTTGTCATAGACAACAACGGAAACCTTATCAGCACTTGGAGACCAGAGGGTGAGGTCAACACGCTTGCCATCTTCTTTTAGAGTTGCGCCGAGTGGACCATCGTAACTGTAGGACTCATCCTTGAGGCGCCAGCTTGAACGTGTGGTAAAGCGGTCTGAATTGTAGCTGACAGTGTAAGGGTGTTGAGTGTCAGAGAAGTCGCCGATGTAGGTCACTTTTTTACCTGCCTCATCCACTTCCACGTCTGTGATAGCTACTTTATTCCCTTGGTAATCAGTGATGCTGGAGTGTTTGAGGATATCGTCTTTCTTAGCCCCAACGAGGGTAGAAAAACTGCTTTCGATACGAGATTTAGCCACGTGTTGGGCACCAGTCATGCGGATATCGTGCACATAGTAGGGGTTAGTGTAGATGGTTTCGTCATCATCTTTGAGGAAAATCTGACTGTGATTTTTTAGATCAGTGAATTTATAATCTTCTTTTCTGATTTTCACATCATCGCCTTTCTTGCTTTCGTCTAGTAATAAAAATCCAAATTCTCTCGCAGCTTCATTGAGTGGGATATCAATGTAGCGACCATATTTTCCAGTTGCGGTAAAGTCAGTACCGTCAGGCCATTCTCCACTGCTTGGGTTCTTGACATCGCCCCAATACCAAAGCGATTTTTTGTCATAGTTGCCATCGGTGCGGTAGTAGTTGACACGAATAGTTCCTGCTGGCTGAGGACGGTAGTTGTATACCTTGTAGTTTTCATCTAGCCAGGCCTCATTCATTTTTGGAGAGAGGCGCTCTACTGAACGGTCCCCTGTCAAG
This sequence comes from Streptococcus oralis ATCC 35037, assembly GCF_900637025.1. NCBI lineage: Bacteria > Bacillati > Bacillota > Bacilli > Lactobacillales > Streptococcaceae > Streptococcus > Streptococcus oralis. Next base: position 1,709,178 of record NZ_LR134336.1, on the reverse strand, counting down.
TTATCGCCTTTGGTATTGTTGATAAGGAAGCTGACTTTCTTGGCTTGCTCGTTTTTGAGTTTGACATCTAGGTAATAACCGTAGTCATCTTGCTTGGCATCCTTGAAGGACTTGGCTCCATTGGGCCAGTTTTCAGACGGCTTTTCAACATCATCCCAAGTCCAAAGACCTTGAGAATCTTTGTTCTCTTCAGGGAGTTTTTTTACATGGATACGGAAGTGGTTGTCTGCGATGGGCTCTTCAGAAGATGTGTCAGCTTGTGGTTTTTGTTCTGAAGTTGGCGTTGCAGTGCTGTTATCTACTTTCTCTTCCTTGCTGTTAGCCTGGCTTGTAGTAGCATCTTCTGTTTTAGGTGTTTCTGGTGCTGTAGTAGTTTCCCCAGCTGGAGCTTCTTTTTTAGAATCAAGGGAAGCGTTTGCATTCTTTTGTTCAGAAATAGGCGTTTCCTTTTGAGTTTGACTCGTTTCAGTCTCAGTAGGGGCCTTGGTCACAGCGCTGGTATTTTCCTGAGTTTGAGGCAGGTTTTCGTTAGCCGAAATAGTTGGCATTGCAGCAGAAAGCAGGATAATGCTGGCACCAATAAGGACAGAACCAGTTCCGTTCTTCAAGGAACGGATACCGTAAATCATTTTTTTCTCAGTTTGAGATGGGATCTTTTTCATCACAATTCTCCTTGTGTAGTTGTTCCCTATCAGTATAGCACGAGGTAAACATTAGTGCAAGCGTTTTCCTAACTTTTAAGAGAAAATATAATGCTTCATTCTCTTAAAATTTTAAAATAATATATAGGAAAAGATTGTTTAAAAAATAGTAAAAAAACCTTGAAAAATCTAGCTAAATAAGGTATAATATGAATAATCATTTGTCGTAGGTTTTGTCTGAAATATTGTCCAGACAAGGCTCACAGCAGTTAAATCTTCTGAAAAAGTCAGATTTAGCTGCTCTTTTTGTGCTTTTTTTCAGGTTTTTGAGTGCTTGTAACAAAGATTTAAAGATTCTGAAAATTCGTCAAAGGGACACGGTGATAGGGGTTTTTAAAACCATATGACGATTAGAAAAGCCTGATTGACAAGGCTTGGAATTTATTTACAAAGGAGAATCATCTTGGCAGGACATGACGTTCAATACGGGAAACATCGTACCCGTCGTAGTTTTTCAAGAATCAAAGAAGTTCTTGACTTACCAAATTTGATTGAAATTCAAACGGATTCATTCAAAGATTTCCTAGATCACGGTCTTAAGGAAGTATTTGAAGATGTATTGCCAATTTCAAACTTCACAGACACAATGGAGTTGGAATTTGTTGGCTATGAAATCAAGGAACCAAAATACACGCTCGAAGAAGCTCGTATCCACGATGCTAGCTACTCAGCACCAATTTTTGTAACCTTCCGCTTGATTAATAAAGAAACAGGCGAAATCAAGACCCAAGAAGTCTTCTTTGGTGATTTCCCAATCATGACCGAAATGGGTACTTTCATCATCAATGGTGGTGAACGTATTATCGTTTCTCAGTTGGTCCGCTCACCAGGTGTTTACTTTAACGACAAAGTAGACAAGAACGGTAAAGTGGGATACGGCTCAACTGTTATCCCTAACCGTGGAGCTTGGTTGGAACTTGAAAGCGACTCAAAAGACATCGCTTATACTCGTATCGACCGTACTCGTAAGATTCCATTTACGACCTTGGTTCGTGCGCTTGGTTTCTCAGGTGATGATGAAATCTTTGATATCTTTGGTGATAGCGAATTGGTTCGCAATACTGTTGAAAAAGATATCCACAAGAATCCAATGGACTCTCGTACAGACGAAGCCTTGAAAGAAATCTACGAACGCCTTCGTCCAGGTGAGCCTAAGACTGCTGAAAGCTCACGTAGCTTGCTTGTAGCACGTTTCTTTGACCCACGCCGCTACGATTTGGCAGCTGTTGGTCGTTACAAGATCAATAAAAAACTCAACGTTACAACACGCTTGCTCAACCAAACCATTGCGGAGCCATTGGTAGACCCTGAAACTGGTGAAATCTTGGTAGAAGCTGGTACCGTTATGACTCGTAGCGTGATTGAAAGTATCGAGAGTCACTTGGATGGCGACTTGAACAAGATCGTTTATATTCCAAACGATGCAGCTGTTCTGACAGAACCAGTTGTGCTGCAAAAATTCAAGGTTGTTGCCCCAACGGACCCAGACCGTGTTGTAACCATCATCGGAAATACCAATCCAGACGACAAGGTTCGTGTTGTAACTCCTGCGGATATCCTTGCAGAGATGAGCTACTTCCTTAACTTGGCAGAAGGTATCGGACGTGTGGATGATATCGACCACCTTGGGAACCGTCGTATCCGTGCAGTTGGTGAATTGCTTGCCAACCAAGTACGTCTTGGACTTTCTCGTATGGAACGTAATGTCCGTGAACGTATGTCTGTTCAGGACAATGAAGTTTTAACACCACAACAAATCATCAATATCCGTCCTGTAACAGCTGCGGTTAAAGAATTCTTTGGTTCATCACAGTTGTCACAGTTCATGGACCAACACAATCCACTTTCTGAGTTGTCTCACAAACGCCGTTTGTCAGCCTTAGGACCTGGTGGTTTGACACGTGACCGTGCTGGATATGAAGTACGTGACGTGCACTATACTCACTATGGTCGTATGTGTCCAATCGAGACACCTGAAGGACCTAACATCGGTTTGATCAATAACTTGTCATCTTACGGGCACTTGAACAAGTATGGTTTTGTTCAAACACCATACCGTAAGGTTGACCGTGAAACTGGTGTAGTCACAAACGAAATCGTTTGGTTGACAGCCGATGAAGAAGATGAATTTACTGTAGCGCAGGCTAACTCTCGTCTTAACGAGGACGGTACTTTTGCTGAGAAAGTTGTCATGGGACGTCATCAAGGGGTCAACCAGGAGTATCCAGCAGAAGTGGTTGACTACATGGACGTGTCACCAAAACAGGTAGTTGCCGTTGCGACAGCATGTATTCCTTTCTTGGAAAACGATGACTCCAACCGTGCCCTCATGGGTGCCAACATGCAACGTCAGGCTGTGCCTTTGATTGATCCAAAAGCACCTTACGTTGGTACTGGTATGGAGTATCAAGCAGCCCATGACTCTGGTGCTGCTGTTATTGCTCAGTATGATGGTAAAGTTACATACGCAGATGCTGACAAGGTAGAAGTACGCCGTGAAGATGGTTCATTGGACGTATATCACATCCAAAAATTCCGTCGTTCAAACTCAGGTACTGCCTATAACCAACGTACACTTGTTAAAGTTGGCGATGTCGTTGAAAAAGGCGACTTTATCGCTGACGGACCTTCTATGGAAAAAGGGGAAATGGCGCTTGGACAAAACCCAATCGTTGCCTACATGACATGGGAAGGTTACAACTTCGAGGATGCCGTTATCATGAGCGAACGCTTGGTCAAAGACGATGTCTACACATCTGTCCACCTCGAGGAATACGAATCAGAAACGCGCGATACAAAGCTTGGGCCTGAAGAAATTACTCGTGAAATTCCAAACGTTGGTGAAGATGCCCTTAAAGACCTTGACGAAATGGGTATTATCCGTATTGGTGCTGAGGTTAAAGAAGGAGATATCCTTGTAGGTAAAGTCACACCTAAGGGTGAAAAAGACCTTTCTGCTGAAGAACGTCTCTTGCACGCTATCTTCGGAGACAAGTCTCGTGAAGTGCGTGATACTTCTCTTCGAGTACCTCACGGTGCCGATGGTGTCGTTCGTGATGTTAAGATCTTTACACGTGCAAATGGTGATGAGTTGCAATCTGGTGTGAATATGCTGGTTCGTGTCTACATCGCTCAAAAACGTAAGATCAAGGTCGGAGATAAGATGGCCGGACGTCACGGAAACAAAGGGGTTGTCTCTCGTATCGTTCCTGTAGAAGACATGCCTTACCTTCCAGATGGAACTCCAGTCGATATCATGTTGAACCCACTTGGGGTGCCATCACGTATGAATATCGGTCAGGTTATGGAACTCCACCTTGGTATGGCAGCCCGTACTCTTGGTATCCACATCGCAACACCAGTCTTTGACGGAGCAAGTTCGGAAGACCTTTGGGACACTGTTAAAGAAGCAGGTATGGATAGCGATGCCAAAACAATCCTTTACGATGGACGTACAGGTGAGCCGTTTGACAACCGTGTATCAGTTGGTGTCATGTACATGATCAAACTCCACCACATGGTTGATGATAAATTGCACGCGCGTTCAGTCGGACCATACTCAACCGTTACCCAACAACCACTTGGAGGTAAAGCTCAGTTTGGTGGACAACGTTTCGGTGAGATGGAAGTTTGGGCTCTTGAAGCCTACGGTGCGTCAAATGTTCTCCAAGAAATCTTGACTTACAAGTCTGACGATATCAATGGACGTTTGAAAGCTTATGAAGCTATTACAAAAGGAAAACCAATTCCAAAACCAGGTGTTCCAGAATCCTTCCGAGTTCTTGTGAAAGAATTGCAATCTCTTGGTCTTGACATGCGTGTCCTTGACGAAGATGATCAAGAAGTGGAACTTCGCGATTTAGATGAAGGAATGGACGAAGATGTCATCCACGTAGATGACCTTGAAAAAGCCCGCGAAAAAGCAGCCCAAGAGGCGAAAGCAGCCTTTGAAGCTGAAGAAGCTGAGAAAGCAACAAAAGCGGAAGCAACAGAAGAAGCTGCTGAACAAGAATAAGCAGTTCACTTAGAATAGAAAGGGAAGAAATAGTGGTTGATGTAAATCGTTTTAAAAGTATGCAAATCACCCTAGCTTCTCCAAGCAAAGTCCGTTCATGGTCTTATGGAGAAGTCAAAAAACCTGAAACAATCAATTACCGTACGTTGAAACCAGAACGTGAAGGACTCTTTGACGAAGTCATCTTTGGTCCTACAAAAGACTGGGAATGTGCTTGTGGTAAGTACAAACGCATTCGTTACAGAGGGATTGTTTGTGACCGCTGTGGGGTTGAAGTAACGCGTACGAAAGTTCGTCGTGAGCGTATGGGGCACATCGAGTTGAAAGCTCCTGTATCTCACATCTGGTATTTCAAGGGGATTCCAAGCCGTATGGGCTTGACCCTTGATATGAGTCCTCGTGCCCTCGAGGAAGTTATCTACTTTGCGGCTTATGTGGTGATTGATCCTAAGGATACACCACTTGAGCACAAGTCTATCATGACAGAGCGCGAATACCGTGAGCGCTTGCGTGAGTATGGTTATGGTTCATTCGTTGCCAAAATGGGTGCCGAAGCCATCCAAGACCTCTTGAAACAAGTAGATCTTGAAAAAGAAATTGCTGAACTCAAAGAAGAGTTGAAAACAGCTACTGGACAAAAACGTGTCAAAGCTATCCGTCGTTTGGATGTTTTGGATGCCTTTTATAAGTCTGGTAACAAACCTGAATGGATGATTCTCAACATCCTTCCGGTTATTCCACCAGATCTTCGTCCAATGTTGCAGTTGGATGGTGGCCGTTTTGCCTCATCTGACTTGAATGACCTTTACCGCCGTGTTATCAACCGTAACAACCGTTTGGCTCGTTTGCTTGAGTTGAATGCACCAGGTATCATCGTTCAAAATGAGAAGCGTATGCTTCAAGAAGCGGTTGACGCTTTGATTGACAACGGTCGTCGTGGTCGTCCAATCACAGGACCAGGTAGCCGTCCACTGAAATCATTGAGCCACATGCTTAAAGGGAAACAAGGGCGCTTCCGTCAAAACTTGCTCGGTAAACGTGTTGACTTCTCAGGACGTTCCGTTATCGCCGTTGGTCCAACTCTTAAGATGTACCAATGTGGTGTGCCACGTGAAATGGCGATTGAGCTCTTTAAACCATTTGTGATGCGTGAAATCGTTGCGCGCGACATCGTGCAGAACGTCAAAGCGGCTAAACGCTTGGTGGAACGTGGAGACGAACGTATCTGGGATATTCTTGAAGAAGTAATCAAAGAACACCCAGTACTTTTGAACCGCGCACCGACCCTTCACCGTTTGGGTATCCAAGCCTTCGAGCCAGTCTTGATTGACGGTAAAGCCCTTCGCTTGCACCCGCTTGTCTGTGAAGCCTACAATGCCGACTTTGACGGGGACCAAATGGCCATCCACGTACCGCTTTCAGAAGAAGCTCAAGCAGAAGCTCGTATCTTGATGTTGGCTGCTGAGCATATCTTGAACCCGAAAGATGGTAAACCAGTTGTTACTCCATCTCAGGACATGGTTTTGGGTAACTACTACTTGACCATGGAAGAAGCTGGTCGTGAAGGTGAAGGAATGGTCTTCAAAGACCGTGACGAAGCGGTTATGGCATACCGCAATGGTTATGTTCACCTCCACTCACGTGTTGGTATTGCAACAGACAGCCTTAACAAACCATGGACAGAAGAGCAAAAACACAAGGTCTTGCTGACAACGGTTGGTAAAATCCTCTTCAATGACATCATGCCAGAGGGTCTACCTTACTTGCAAGAACCAACAAATGCCAACTTAACAGAAGGTGTTCCAGCTAAATACTTCTTGCCACTAGGTGGAGATATCAAGGAAGCAATCAGCAATCTTGAACTCAACCCTCCATTCAAGAAGAAAAACCTTGGGAATATCATCGCTGAAATCTTCAAACGTTTCCGTACGACAGAAACTTCTGCCCTACTTGACCGCATGAAGAACCTCGGTTACCACCACTCAACTCTTGCAGGTTTGACAGTGGGTATTGCCGATATCCCAGTTGTTGAAGACAAGGCTGAAATCATCGAAGAATCACACAAACGTGTAGAACAAATCACCAAACAATTCCGTCGTGGTATGATCACGGACGATGAGCGCTACAACGCTGTTACAGCTGAATGGCGTGCAGCCCGTGAAAAATTGGAGAAACGTTTGGTTGCCAACCAAGATCCTAAGAACCCAATCGTTATGATGATGGACTCTGGAGCCCGTGGTAACATCTCAAACTTCTCACAGCTTGCCGGTATGCGTGGTCTGATGGCCGCTCCGAACGGACGTATCATGGAATTGCCAATCCTTTCAAACTTCCGCGAAGGTTTGTCAGTACTCGAAATGTTCTTCTCAACTCACGGTGCCCGTAAAGGTATGACCGATACGGCCCTTAAGACAGCCGACTCAGGTTACTTGACTCGTCGTTTGGTTGACGTTGCCCAAGACGTTATCATCCGTGAGGACGACTGTGGAACAGACCGTGGTCTCTTGATTCGTTCTATCGCAGAAGGAAAAGAGATGATCGAGTCTCTTGAAGAACGTCTTATCGGTCGTTACACTAAGAAAACTGTTAAACATCCAGAAACTGGTGCAGTGATCATCGGTCCAAATGAATTGATTACAGAAGAAAAAGCTGCTGAAATTGCAAATCTTAAGATCAAGAATGAAGATGGTGAACTTGTAAATGCAATCGAGGAAGTTACTATCCGTTCTGTATTTACATGTAACACTCGTCATGGTGTCTGCCGTCACTGTTACGGTATCAACTTGGCGACTGGTGATGCGGTTGAAGTTGGTGAAGCAGTTGGTACAATCGCTGCCCAATCTATCGGGGAACCTGGTACACAGCTTACAATGCGCACCTTCCACACGGGTGGGGTTGCCTCAAATACCGATATCACTCAGGGTCTTCCTCGTGTCCAAGAAATCTTTGAAGCCCGCAATCCTAAAGGGGAAGCGGTCATCACAGAGGTCAAAGGACAAGTTACAGCTATCGAAGAAGACGCGTCAACTCGTACCAAGAAAGTCTTCGTTAAGGGTGAAACTGGAGAAGGCGAATACGTGGTACCATTTACAGCCCGTATGCGTGTCGAAGTTGGAGACCAAGTCTCTCGCGGTGCGGCATTGACAGAAGGTTCTATCCAACCAAAACGTCTCCTTGCTGTTCGTGATGTCTTGTCAGTTGAAACTTACCTTCTCGGTGAAGTACAAAAAGTTTACCGTAGCCAAGGGGTAGAAATCGGTGACAAACACATCGAGGTAATGGTTCGTCAAATGATCCGTAAAGTTCGTGTCATGGATCCAGGTGACACAGACCTTCTTATGGGTACTCTCATGGACATCAACGACTTTACAGATGCTAACAAGGATGTTCTTATCGCAGGTGGAGTTCCAGCGACTGGTCGCCCAGTTCTTATGGGAATCACCAAAGCCTCACTTGAAACAAATAGTTTCTTGTCAGCGGCTTCCTTCCAGGAAACAACTCGTGTCCTTACAGATGCGGCCATCCGTGGTAAGAAAGACCATCTCCTTGGACTCAAGGAAAATGTTATCATTGGTAAGATCATCCCAGCTGGTACTGGTATGGCTCGCTACCGTAACCTTGAACCACAAGCTATCAATGAAGCAGAATATCTGGCTCCAGAACAAGAAGAGGCAGAACTTGCTCCTGTAGAGGAAGTTGTGGAAATCCAAGTTGAAGAAACAGTAGAATAAAAGCAAACAAGAGAACCTTTGGGTTCTCTTTGTTTTATTTCAGAAAAATTTTCCCACTTTTTCATAAAGTATGGTAGAATAGAAGAACTAAAATGCCAAGGAGGTGTCCGTATGGAACAAACATTCTTTATCATTAAGCCAGATGGTGTGAAAAGAGGGCTGGTTGGTCAGGTTCTGAAAAGAATTGAGGAGCGTGGTTTCAAAATCGAAAAATTAGAGTTGCGTTCAGCAGTTTCAGAAGTTTTGATTGACCAACACTATCAAGACTTGGTTGAAAAAAGTTTTTATCCTCCTATCCGTCAGTTTATGACCTCAGGACCGGTAGTGGTGGGCATTCTATCAGGTCCGAAAGTGATTGAAACTTGGCGTAGTATGATGGGAGCTACTCGTCCAGAAGAAGCCTTGCCTGGAACTATCCGAGGAGATTTTGCTAAAGCAGCAGGAGACAATCAAGCTATTCAAAATGTAGTTCATGGCTCCGATTCGGAAGCTTCTGCAAAACGTGAAATTGCTCTCTGGTTTAAGGATTAGACTGGTAAAAGAACAGTTCTGTGCACAAGAGAGCTGTTTTTTGGTCAGTTGAGCACAAAAAAAGAACACTTGAGGCGGAAACAATCATTTCAAACTCCTCACAAGGTATAATCCCATATAGGGAGGGAAAAGAAATGGTAAAATCAATTCGCCTATTGTTACTGATTGCAGTCATCCAGATTAGTTTTAGTAGTTGCCTATTATGGAAAGAATCCTTTTTATCTTTAAAACAGACCAATGCTTACTTTTTGATTTTGATAGTAGGAATTTCTGTTTTGTGCGCTGGGATAAATTATTTCCATACAGCAGACCAGTCTAGACATAGTATTTTACATGTTCAAAAGAAAGTGAGCCTTGTTTATTGCCTCCTTTTAGTAGTCAATCTTCTGGCAACCTGTCTGGTTCTCTCAGAAAGCATCCAAACCACTAGCAAATTGCAGCAGGAACTGGTTGACCTCTTTTTACCCTCCTTCTTTTTCTTGCTAGGAGTAGATCTATTGATTTTCTTACCTTTTGATAAAATTTTTCGCGATATAGAAAATCACCTAAATAAAAAGAAAACAGTCGTCATTTCCGTTCTAGCTACGATGGTTTTCTTGAGGAATCCCTTAGTGATTTCCTCGATTTTCTTTTATATCAGTGTTGGTTTTCTATGCGCACGTTTCCTTTTTCCCAAATGTATCCAAAGGGAAATCTCCTTTTATGGGCACCTGATTCGGGATATCCTGTTTGTTTTTTCAATAGTTGTATTCTTTTAAGTGGAGGAGAATCTTTCAAAATTGTTATAGTAAGTCCATAAAGAAAATTCACACAAAAGAAAACTTTTTGGTATAATAGTAGCATGCACACAAAAAATGAAGAAGAGCTTCTAGCTCTCGGAGAAAGATTAGGTCATTTGCTTCAAAAAGACGATGTTCTGATCTTGACTGGAGAGTTGGGAGCGGGTAAAACAACCTTTACAAAAGGCCTTGCTAAGGGCTTGGATATCCGTCAGATGATTAAAAGTCCAACCTATACCATTGTTAGAGAGTACGAAGGGCGTTTGCCACTTTACCACTTGGATGTCTACCGTATCGAAGGTGATGCTGATTCTATTGACTTGGATGAGTTTCTCTTTGGAGGTGGTGTGACTGTTATTGAGTGGGGGCATCTTTTGGGTGAAGATTTACCAGATTCTTACTTGGAATTGGAAATTTTGAAAGAAGCTGAGGGTCGTTGTCTTCATTTTACGGCTCATGGCTCTCGGGCTGGACAACTCATCAAGGAGCTTCAAGATGGAGTATGAGTTGTGTATTCGTGAGGCAGAGACATCAGATGCTACAGCCTTAATTGCATTTTTAGATTGTGTCGGTCAAGAGACAGATTTTACCAGTTTGGATGAAAATGGTATCATGATGACAGCTTCTGAAATGGCTCTTTTTATCGAAAAACAAGCTGTATCAGAGAATCAAATTACTCTCCTCGCCTTACTGAATGATGAGATTGCAGGAGTTTTAAATATCACAGCGGACCAACATTTAAGAGTTCGACATATCGGTGATGTTTTTTTAGCAGTTCGCAAGAAATTTTGGAACCAAGGCTTGGCGACTATACTTCTAGAAGAAGGCATCGAGTGGGCTAAAGTCAGTGGCGTCTTGCGCCGTTTGCAACTTAGTGTACAAAAACGAAACGAGGCTGCAGTCCACCTCTATTCAAAAATGGGATTTATCACAGAAGGCTTACAAGAAAGAGGAGCCTATTTAGCAGAAGGGATATTTTTAGATGTTTGTCTTATGGGCAAGCTGATAAATAAATAACGAGATGATTAAAAAATTAATTGGAATGGTGCTAGGTTTCCTAGCAGTAACAGTTTTAGGTGTAGCGGTTTATGGCTATACCATCTACCAACAGGGAACAGAAACCCTAAGTAAAAAGACTTACAAAAAAATCGGGGAAGAAACCAACGTTATCGAAGCGACGGAGCCTCTGACCATCCTCTTGATGGGGGTAGATACGGGAAATGTGGAACGTACAGACCCGTGGGCGGGAAATAGTGATTCCATGATTCTCCTGACGGTTAATCCCAAAACAAAGAAAACCACTATGATGAGTTTGGAACGGGATATTTTGACCAAGATTGAGACTGGAAACGGTCAAGTTCAGGAAGCCAAACTCAATGCGGCCTATGCTAATGGTGGTGCGGAACTTGCAATTTCTACTATTCAAAAGATGATGAATATCCACATTGACCGCTATGTGATGGTTAACATGCAGGGGCTTCAACAATTGGTGGATGCAGTTGGTGGGATCACCGTCAACAATACACTCGGTTTCCCAATTTCGATTGCTGACCAAGAAGAGTTCAATAAGATTTCCATCGGTGTTGGAGAACAAACCTTGAATGGGGAGGAAGCCTTGGTGTATTCACGGATGCGTTACCAAGACCCAGAGGGAGACTATGGTCGTCAAAAACGTCAACGTGAAGTCATTCAAAAAATCGTTGAGAAGGTTTTGAGCCTAAACAGTGTGAGTCATTATCAAGGTATCCTCAAAGCTTTGAGTGATAACATGCAGACCAATGTGGACTTGTCAGCTAAGAGCATTCCACAATTGCTTGGCTATCAAGATTCTTTCAAGAATATCGAAACGCATCAATTGCGTGGGGAAGATGCTGAGCTACAGGGAATTTCTTATCAAATCGTCACTTCAGAACATATGCTCGAGATGCAAAATCTCTTGCGTCGTTCACTAGGTAAAGAGCCAGTGACAGAATTGGAAACCAATGCGGTACTGTACGAAACAGCCTTTGGTCGGACAGCACCTTCAACCAGTACTAACGCTTCAAACGAAGAAGCAGAATAAGAAAAGAATCAAATCGTGGGAAATTTCCTGCGATTTTTTCAAAAAAATTCGAATAGATAAGTAGGAGGAAACATGAAAGCAGAAATTATTGCTGTCGGAACAGAAATTTTAACAGGGCAGATTGTCAATACCAATGCTCAGTTTTTATCAGAGAAACTAGCCGAAATCGGGGTAGATGTCTACTTCCAAACTGCTGTTGGAGATAATGAAGCTCGTCTTTTGTCCTTGCTTGAGATTGCGAGTCAACGTAGTAATCTTGTGATTTTGACAGGGGGCTTGGGACCAACTGAGGATGATTTGACCAAACAAACCCTGGCAAAATTTTTAGGAAAAGATCTAGTGTTTGACCCTCAAGCGCAAGAGAAACTGGATATTTTCTTTGCTCATAGACCTGACTATGCTCGGACACCGAATAATGAGCGCCAAGCCCAAATTGTAGAAGGGGCGACTCCACTGCCAAATGAGACAGGTTTAGCAGTAGGAGGAGTATTGGAAGTGGATGGTGTAACCTACGTGGTCCTTCCAGGACCACCTAGTGAATTGAAACCTATGGTATTAAATCAACTCTTGCCCATGCTGATGACAGGAACCAAACTGTACTCACGAGTGCTCCGTTTCTTTGGAATTGGGGAGAGTCAGTTGGTGACCATTTTGGCGGATTTGATTGACCATCAAACCGATCCGACTTTGGCACCGTATGCCAAAACAGGAGAAGTGACCTTGCGCTTGTCTACAAAAGCAGTTAGTCAAGAAAAGGCTGATCAAGCACTGGACATCTTAGAAAATCAAATCTTGGATCGTCAAACTTTCGAGGGGATTTCTCTACGAGATATCTGTTATGGATATGGGGAAGAAACCAGCCTCGCAAGTGTCGTTGTAGAAGAGCTAAAGAAGAGACAGAAAAGCATTACTGCGGCAGAAAGCTTGACGGCAGGTCTCTTTCAAGCGACATTAGCAGACTTTTCGGGCGTTTCAGCAATCTTTAATGGCGGTTTTGTCACTTACAGTTTAGAAGAAAAGTCTAAGATGTTGGATATTTCCGAGCAAGAGCTAAAAGAACACGGGGTCGTTTCTGAGTTTACGGCTCGAAAAATGGCAGAGCAGGCACGGCTCAAGACTCAGTCTGATTATGGAGTCAGTCTGACAGGTGTAGCTGGGCCAGATAGCCTAGAGGGGCATCCAGCTGGCACAGTTTTTATTGGACTGGCACATGCAAAAGGGACAGAAGTGATCAAGGCTAATATCGCAGGACGGAGTCGAGCAGATGTACGTCACATCGCGGTTATGCATGCCTTTAACCTAGTTCGCAAGACTTTATTAAGTGACTAAATTTTGGTATAATGAAAGATAGGTCGAAGGACCAGTAGAATATAGGAGAACAAAATGGCGAAAAAACCAACAAAAAAATTAGATGAAATTGGGAAAAAATTTGGAGCTGACCGTGAAAAAGCATTGAACGATGCTCTTAAATTGATTGAGAAAGACTTTGGTAAGGGTTCAATCATGCGCTTGGGTGAACGTGCAGAGCAAAAGGTGCAAGTGATGAGCTCAGGCTCATTGGCTCTTGACATTGCCCTTGGTTCAGGTGGTTATCCTAAAGGACGTATCATCGAAATCTATGGACCAGAATCATCTGGTAAGACAACGGTTGCCCTTCACGCTGTTGCGCAAGCACAGAAAGAAGGTGGTATTGCAGCCTTTATCGATGCGGAACATGCTCTTGACCCAGCCTATGCTGCAGCCCTTGGTGTGAATATTGACGAATTGCTCTTGTCACAACCAGACTCAGGTGAACAAGGTCTTGAAATTGCTGGAAAATTGATTGACTCAGGTGCAGTTGACCTTGTCGTTATCGACTCAGTTGCGGCCCTTGTACCTCGTGCGGAAATTGATGGGGATATTGGAGACAGTCACGTTGGTTTGCAGGCTCGAATGATGAGCCAGGCCATGCGTAAACTCGGAGCTTCTATCAATAAAACCAAAACAATTGCCATCTTTATCAACCAATTGCGTGAAAAAGTTGGGGTCATGTTTGGAAATCCAGAAACAACACCTGGTGGACGTGCTTTGAAATTCTACGCTTCAGTCCGTTTGGATGTTCGTGGAAGCACACAAATCAAAGGAACTGGTGACCAAAAAGATACCAATGTCGGTAAGGAAACCAAGATCAAGGTCGTGAAAAACAAGGTAGCTCCACCATTTAAGGAAGCCTTTGTTGAAATCATGTACGGAGAAGGGATTTCTAAAACTGGTGAGCTCTTGAAGATCGCAAGTGATCTCGATATCATCCAAAAAGCGGGAGCATGGTACTCTTACAAGGGTGAAAAAATCGGACAAGGATCTGAAAATGCTAAGAAATACTTGGCGGATCACCCAGAGATTTTTGATGCTATTGACCATCAAGTTCGTGTTCAATATGGGTTGATTGAAGATGAAGAAGCTTCTGATCATAGTCCAGTAGCGGAGGCGACTTCTAATCAAGAAGTAACACTTGACCTTGGCGATGATCTTGGAATCGAAATTGAAGAATAAAAATAAAAGCGGAGAAGTCTTTCTCTGCTTTTTATGTTTAATTATTAACTCTCCATAAGCTTCAAAAGCGTAATAAAAGAGTATTTAATCAAAAAAATTAAAAAAACTGTTGCAATTTTTTTAATTTGATGATAAAATTAAATCATTCTATAAAAAGGAGACTACTATAATGGAAAAACGCCTTGTTCGTAACGTACAAGACAAAAAGATTGCTGGTGTTTGTGCAGGTATCGGTGACTACTTTAACATGGACCACACACTTGTTCGTGCACTTTGGATCATCTTCACCCTACTTGGTGGTTCTGGAATCTTAGCTTATGCTGTTCTCTACTTCCTTCTTCCAGAAGGCAATGCAGAAGCTTAAGCCATAGAGAGAATAAAAGTTTATTCTGATCAGTTGAAAATAAAAAATGCATGTAATCGTGGTTACATGCATTTTTATATGTAGCTTCTATCGAAAAAGAGATGTTCTTCACCAGATGGACAAGTCCTGTTTAATGGTCACTAAAACGACGATACTCTATATGAAAGTCAAAATAATGTTCATTCTGTAACTTTTGGAAGATATCGCGATAGGCTTCTTCGTCAAAATGGTCGCCACGGTAGAGAATTTCAAAACTCAAACCCTCGTACTCTAGAAAAGCGTTGGCTGTTCTGAAACCATTTTGGCGATAGAAATCCATGCGGGACTTTCTTTGCTCCAAGTTATCGCATTCTTCATCTAATCGCTCGACTTCAAGCAACATGGTTCGCTGGTAAAACTCAGTCAGCTTCTCGATAATTTCCTTTCCGTACCCGTGGCTTCTCAGGTGGGGCATGATGGCAAAAAAGCTGATATAGAAGGCCTTTGGGTTGGAGATGGCAAAAGCAAAGCCGACGAATTCTTCTTGGTTATAAAAAGCAAAAAAGTGGGCGTCTTCTCGGTCCTGATAGCGTAAAAACTCTGACAGAGGAACTCGTTCTTCCTCGGGGAATGCTTCCTTGTTTAGCTTCTCAACCTTATCCAGATCGGGAAATACATCGGTAATTAATTGACTGGTCAAACTCATAAATGACCTCCTTTTCTTGATTATAGCAAATTGTCTCTCTGTAAGCAATTGATTGCAAACTTAGTGACAGAGCCTTGTCGCTCCTTTAGAAAGCTGATATAATAGCTTTATGAATAAGAAACGATCCGTGGACTTGATACATGGTCCTATTCTTCCTGCGCTGTTAAGCTTTGCCTTTCCAATCTTGCTGTCTAATATCTTTCAACAGCTTTATAATACAGCTGACGTCTTGATTGTTGGACGATTTCTTGGTCAAGATTCCTTGGCAGCAGTAGGGGCGACAACTGCCATTTTTGACTTGATTATAGGCTTTACGCTTGGTGTTGGAAATGGCATGGGGATTGTCATTGCCCGCTATTATGGGGCTCGTAATTTCACTAAAATTAAAGAAGCAGTAGCAGCAACTTGGATTTTAGGTGCTCTTTTGAGCATTGTGGTCATGCTGATGGGCTTTGTCGGTCTGTATCCACTCCTGCAATATTTAGATACCCCGGCAGAAATCCTTCCTCAATCCTATCAATATATTTCTATGATTGTGACTTGTGTCAGTGTCAGCTTTGCCTATAATCTTTTTGCAGGCTTGTTGCGGTCTATTGGTGACAGTCTAGCAGCCCTTGGATTCCTGATTTTTTCTGCCTTGGTCAATGTGGTTCTGGATTTGTATTTTATTACGCAACTGCATCTGGGAGTTCAATCTGCGGGGCTTGCTACTATTATTTCACAAGGCTTGTCAGCGGTTCTTTGCTTTTTCTATATCCGTAAGAGTGTTCCAGAACTGCTTCCTCAACTCAAGCATTTTAAATGGAACAAGGCCTTGTATGCGGATCTCTTGGAGCAAGGTTTGGCTATGGGTCTGATGAGTTCGATTGTGTCCATTGGTAGCGTGATTTTACAGTCTTCTGTCAATACTTTTGGAGCAGTAATTATAAGTGCCCAAACAGCGGCGCGACGCATCATGGCTTTTGCGCTCCTTCCAATGACGGCTATTTCTTCTGCCATGACGACCTTTGCCTCTCAGAATCTCGGTGCGAAGCGACCAGACCGCATTGTTCAAGGACTTGGTATTGGGAGTCGCCTGAGCATGTCCTGGGCAGGTTTTGTTTGTATCTTCCTCTTTTTTGCCAGTCCTAGTTTGGTTTCTTTCTTGGCCAGTTCGACAGATACTTACTTGGTAGAAAATGGTAGCCTCTACCTGCAAATCAGTTCAGTCTTTTATCCGATTTTGAGCCTCTTGCTGATTTATCGCAATTGCTTGCAGGGCTTGGGGCAGAAAGTCCTTCCTCTAGTTTCCAGCTTTATAGAACTCATCGGGAAAATCGTTTTTGTGGTTTTGATTATCCCTTGGGCAGGCTATAGGGGGGTTATCCTTTGTGAACCCCTTATCTGGGTTGCCATGACTACACAACTGTACTTTTCACTTTTCCGCCATCCCCTGATAAAAGAAGGCAAGGCAATCTTGGCAGCCAAAGGACAATACTAGCTGGGTTTGCTGAACAAAATCCATTTCCTCTAGTGAAAATCGAAAAAACTTGTGTTATAATAAGAAAGATTAAAATGTGAAAAAAGGAGATTCCTAATGGGACGTAAATGGGCCAATATCGTAGCCAAGAAAACGGCTAAAGATGGAGCTAACTCTAAAGTATATGCAAAATTTGGTGTAGAAATCTATGTAGCAGCTAAAAAAGGGGATCCAGACCCAGAATCAAACACTGCTTTGAAATTCGTTATCGACCGTGCGAAACAAGCCCAAGTGCCGAAACACGTTATCGATAAAGCGATTGATAAAGCAAAAGGAAACACAGACGAAACCTTTACAGAAGGACGTTACGAAGGATTTGGACCAAATGGTTCTATGTTGATTGTGGATACCTTGACTTCAAACGTCAACCGTACCGCAGCTAATGTCCGTGCAGCTTTTGGTAAAAACGGCGGAAACATGGGTGCTTCAGGTTCGGTTTCTTACCTCTTTGACAACAAGGGTGTGATCGTATTTGCTGGTGAAGATGCGGATGCCATCTTTGAACTCTTGCTCGAAGCAGATGTGGATGTGGACGATGTAGAAGCAGAAGAAGGAACAATTACTGTTTACACTGCTCCAACAGATCTCCACAAGGCTATCGTTGCCCTTCGTGAGTCTGGCATCGAAGAATTCCAAGTGACTGAATTGGAAATGATTCCTCAGTCTGAAGTGGAATTGTCAGGCGAAGACCTTGAAACCTTTGAAAAACTTTACAGCGTTCTTGAGGACGACGAAGACGTACAAAAGATCTACACAAACGTAGATGGATTCTAATAGAAAAACGAACAGTTTTACTAGCTGTTCGTTTTTTTTGATATTTGAACTTAAACTCTGGTTTCAGAATCGTTTTGTTTCTTGCTTTTTTCTAGACCTAGACCGACTGCATGTTTTTGGACGAGCAAGAGCTGTCCATTGTCCTGTTTTGCAAAAGTTAAGGTAACGGTCTTGATCTTGTCTCCAATGGAGATATAGGTGATTTTTCTCGTATTATAACCTCCGATAGTGGAGTCAAATTCGGAGTCTGGTAGTCCGTGTTTTTTGATAATATCCTTGTAGTTGGTACCACCTTTTCCTTTGTTGTCAAGGTCACCTTCGATTAAGGCGTCGAACTGTTCTTGGGTCCAAGTGAAGTTATCGTCTTCTTCCTCCTCTGGGATGGGATAGGCGCTATCATCTGTCAAGTCGCTTTCTTCTTCGCGTTCCATTGAGGAACTTGCCTCTCTATAGGAACGGTTAAACTCCCTGACAAACTCTTTGTAGACATTAGCGTACAGTACCTGGGTCGTAAAGAAAAGTACAACTGAAGCAACTGCAAGGGATGTTCCGATAATGGCCATTGTTTTCCGTTTTTTGAGGTTGACGATAAGACCGATAATCCCCAAGATAAATGCAACAATGGCGATGAAAAACGATAGATAGTTAATAAATGGGATCCAAGATCCTAAAAGTGCGATGGCTCCAAAAATGGTTGCTAAGATTCCTAAAACTCTTTGTTCTTCTGGTTTCATTTGAAAGTTTTCTCCCTTCATCGAGTGAATGGATTTCTATCCACAGTAGTTAGTGCTTATTATAGAAAAAATATTGCCTAATGTCAATTTAAACTAAAATAGTTCTCTTGGAAACTTTTTTTCTTGACATCTTTTCTGAAAACGATAAAATAGTTCTCATGGGAACTTAAATAGTTCTTGTGAGAACTATATTTATCGTAAGAAAGGAGCAATCATGGACAAGCCGATGTTAATGTTCAAACGTTTTGGACACCAGCTTCATCTGATGGTACAGAAAGAAGCTAAGCGATGTGGCATTGAATTTATGGGTGGACCGCAAGGGCAGGTTCTGCGTTTTTTAGATCATTGTGAACAAAAAGAGGAATTGGTCTTGATTAAGGATATCGAGCAGGAACTCAATATTACCAAATCTGTGGCGAGTAATCTAGTCAAGCGTATGGTGCAAAATGGTTTGGTTGAGCTAGAGGCCAGCCCGAGCGATAAGCGGGCAAAATTTGTTCGCCTGACGGAGAAATCGCGTTCGCAGATGCAAAAAGTTAAGGCTTTTTTTGATCGGATCGATCAGAGTCTGCTAGAGGGGGTTTCAAAGTCAGACTTGGCAATCTTTGAAAAGGTTCTCGGTCAGTTGCAAGAAAATGTTGAGAAGATAGGAGGAGAGAATGAAGAAACTCGCTAAACGTATTACAGGAAAAGAGTGGGGAATGATTGTCCTTACGATTCTGTTCACTTGTTTCTCGGTCTATCTCGAGTTAGAGGTGCCGACTTATATTTCGCAAATTACAGAATTACTGGGAACGTCTGGAACGCAGTTGGGTGAACTCTGGTCACCAGCTGCGAAGATGATTGGTTTGTCTTTATTGGCTTTCTTTTCATCTGTTATGGTGGGTTTCTTTGCTGCTCGTGTTGCAGCATCCTATACAACCCATCTACGTAGAGACGTATTTCATCGCGTTTTAGATTTTTCACAGACAGAGATCAAGCGCTTTTCAATCCCAAGTCTTTTGACTCGGACGACCAATGATATTACCCAGGTACAGATGCTCTTTACCATGGGCTTGCAAGTGGTTACTCGTGGGCCGATTATGGCTATCTGGGCCATTGGAAAAATCCTTGGGAAATCGGAATACTGGCTCTGGGCGGTCGTTGTGGCTGTTATTGTCAATGTCTTGATGACCACTGTTCTTATGACTCTGGCCTTTCCAAAACAATCTGTTATCCAAAAATTGACAGATAAACTCAATAGCATCACTCGTGAAAGCTTGACTGGGATTCGAGTTGTTCGCGCATACAATGCCGAAGATTACCAAGATGAAAAATTCGAAGCAGCCAACGATGAGGTAACACGTCTCAATCTCTTTGTCAATCGATTGATGGCCATTATGAACCCGATTATGATGGCGATTTCCAGTGGACTAAGTTTAGCTATTTACTGGATTGGTGCCTACATTATCAACGATGCAAGTTTGGCAGAACGTCTGCCACTCTTTAGTGATATGGTGGTCTTCATGTCCTATGCTATGCAGGTCGTGATGGGATTCCTTCTCATGGGAGCACTCTTTATTGTTCTTCCTCGTACCTTGGTTTCGGCAGGACGTATCAATCAAGTATTGGATCTGCATTCTTCTATTGAAAATCCTAGTCATACACAGACAGCGGATCCTTCAGTTCAAGGACAAGTGGAATTCCGCGATGTAACCTTCCGCTACTCTAAAAACTCAGAAGCAGTCGTGGAACATGTCACTTTCAAAGCAGAAGCGGGTCAAACCGTAGCCTTCATCGGATCGACTGGATCAGGTAAGTCTACGCTTGTCAACCTCTTGCCACGTTTTTACGACGTTTCAGATGGACAAATCCTAGTGGACGGAGTTAATGTGCAAGATTACGATTTGGAAGATTTGCGCAATAAGGTCGGCTATATCCCTCAAAAAGCAGTCCTCTTCTCAGGAGATGTCAAGGGGAACTTGGACTTTGGTAAGAGCAAAGAAACTCCTCTAAGCGAAGCTGCTATGTGGCAATCCTTGGAATTGGCCCAGTCTAAAAGCTTCATCGAAGACAAGGAAGCAGGTCTTGCATCAGAAGTGGCTCAAGGCGGAACCAACTTCTCAGGAGGTCAAAGACAGCGTTTAGCCATTGCGCGTGCCTTGGCTCGTAAACCAGAGATTCTCATCTTTGATGATTCCTTCTCAGCCTTGGACTACAAGACAGATCGTGTCCTTCGCCAAGAGCTAGCTGAGAAAACAAAATCCATGACCAAGCTCATCGTAGCGCAACGGATTTCTACCATTATGGACGCCGACCTGATCTTAGTTTTGGATCAAGGTAAAGTCGTGGGACAAGGCACCCACAAGGAACTTCTTGCAACCAACGAAGTCTACCAAGAAATTGCCTACTCACAACTATCGAAGGAGGAATTGGAACATGGAAAATAAAAAAGTTTCGGTCTGGAAACAGTGCAAACCTTATATGGCAGGCCTCCAACTTCCTCTCCTAATAGCAGTTGTGGCTGCAGTCATTTCAAGCATCATTACCGTTTATGGTCCAACTAAGATTAAAGAAATTACTAACTTGATTTCAGATGGCTTGGCTACAGAAATCGACTTGGTAGCTGTGTCAAACATTGCTGGATTTTTGGTTGTCCTATATGTGTTTGGAGCTATCCTTAATTATACACAGGCCTATATATTTTCAACGAGTATCCAACATTTTTCAAAACGCTTGCGGACGGCTATCGCTGAAAAAATCAATCGTTTGCCACTTGGCTATTTTGACCGTCATTCACAAGGAGACACCCTTTCGCGCGTGACCAATGATGTGGATACAGCAGCGCAATCTCTCAACCAAAGTCTAGGGACAGTTCTTTCAGCTAGTTTCTTGTTGATTGCTGTCTTGGTGACCATGTTTGGGATGAACTGGATTTTAGCTCTCGTAACAGTGGTCTCTACGCTTGTTGGTTTTGCGGCGGTTTCCGTAATCATGGCCAAGTCACAGGGTTATTTTAAAGCCCAACAAAATAATCTAGCAGCCGTCAATGGTTATGTGGAAGAGATGTACTCTGGCCATAATGTAGTGACCAGCTACAACGCAGTGGACACCTCCAAAGCGAGATTTGCAGGGTTAAACCAAGACTTGCATGACAGTATCTGGAAATCTCAATTTATCTCTGGTATCATGATGCCAGCCATGTTCTTTGTTGGGAACTTTAGTTATGTCTTAGTCATCATCGTTGGGGCCGCGCTGGCGTTAGAAGGGCATATCACTATAGGGATTATCGTAGCCTTTATGGTTTACGTACGGACCTTCTCCCAACCTCTGTCACAGATTGCCCAAGGGATTACGAGCCTGCAACAAGCGAGTGCAGCCATGACTCGTGTATTAGAATTTCTAGCTGAAGCTGAGATGCAGGATGAATCTCATAAGGAGAGACAATTGAGCGACATGAAAGGGGAAGTAGTCTTTGATCACGTGTCCTTTGGCTATACACCAGAGCGCACCATCATCCATGATTTTTCTGCGACAGCTCATGCAGGTCAAAAGGTCGCAATCGTTGGACCGACTGGGGCTGGGAAGACAACCATTGTCAATCTTTTGATGAAGTTCTATGAGCTAGATAAGGGAAGTATCCGCATTGATGGTGTGGATACCAAGGACATGAAGCGCTCTGAAGTGCACGATGCCTTTTCAATGGTCTTGCAGGATACTTGGCTCTTTGAAGGAACCATTCGTGATAATCTCATCTACAACCAAACAGGGATTAGTGATGAACGAATGATTGAAGCCAGCAAGGCAGTGGGAATCCACCACTTTATCATGACCTTGCCAGACGGCTACGATACGGTTTTGGATGACACTGTGACCTTGTCTGTTGGGCAAAAACAACTCTTGACCATTGCTCGTGCACTTCTTAAGGATGCACCACTCTTGATTTTGGATGAAGCGACATCTTCAGTCGACACACGTACAGAGGAGTTGATTCAAAAAGCCATGGATCGTTTGATGGAGGGTCGAACTTCCTTTGTCATCGCCCACCGCTTGTCAACTATCCGTAATGCTGACTTGATTCTTGTCATGAAAGATGGGAATATCATCGAACAAGGCAATCATGAGGAACTAATGGCGCAAGGTGGCTTCTACGCTGACTTGTACAATAGTCAGTTTACAGAAGACGAAGCAGAAGAATAAATCAAAAGAAGGCTTGACGGCCTTCTTTTTCTGCACTATACTAGAAGACAAGCGCCTCACCTAGAGGTAAAAATAAAGTGATAATGAGAAGAATACATGAAAAATTATCAAGAATGGTATAGCAACCTTAGCTCTAAACTAACTAGCCATCCCACCCTTTTATTTCTATTGCTTAATTTCAATCGTTTGATGACGGTCACCATGCCCCTGGTCTATCTGACCTTGCTAGTCACTACTTATCTGAAACTAGGACTGGGTCAGCAAGTTGGGGTTTATGTGCTTATCCCTGCATCAGGTTTTGTGATTTTGTCTCTTTTTCGTAAGAAAATCAACCACCCGCGACCTTATGAAACTTGGGACATCAGTCCTCTGCTTGAAAAGGATAGTTCGGGACAGTCGATGCCCAGTCGCCATGTCTTTTCGGCAACTATCATCTCCATGATCTGTCTGCATGCTAGTCTACCTGTTGGCTTAGCATGCTTGGTCTTTTCAGCTTTACTGGGACTGGTGAGGGTTTTAGGGGGTGTTCATTATCCCAAGGATGTCATCGCTGGCTATGCTTGTGGTCTGGTGTGGGGATTCCTTTTCTTCCTATTCTGATATGTAAGTTAAGCTAGTCCTACAACCACTTACTGCTTCAAATTGACCACTTGCTTTTTTGCCCTTGTATTCCTAACTTAGCTTTGATATAGTAGAGTCAGAAAGGAGATGTGATGAAGTTACGAATTGAGATTGACGACAATTTAGAGGAGACTGAAATTGTCATCAAGACCCCCACTTTGACAGATGAAATTGCAGACTTGCAACGACTTTTGCAAGAGTCAAAGGCTCCGAGGTTGACTTTTTACAAGGGGACAGGTGAATATTATCTAGATCTGTCAGAAATTCTCTTCTTTGAAACAGAAGGGAGCAAGATTTATGCTCATAACCAGAAGGAAGCCTATGAAGTTCGTCTCAAACTTTATGAGTTGGAGTCCATCTTACCTCGCTATTTTAGTCGAGTTTCCAAGTCAACGATAGCAAACATCCGTCAGATTTACTCAGTGGACAAGTCCTTTTCAGGAACGGGCACCATTTCCTTTTATCAGACGCACAAGGAGGTTCATGTCTCACGGCATTACCAATCCCTCCTAAAAGAAAATCTAAGAAACATGAGGTAAAAAGCATGAAAAAGAAAGCATTTGGTATTGTTTTATTGGTTTTAGCAGCTTGGATCTTGCTGCAAGGGAATTTTGGCATTCCTTCTTTGGATGGTAAGATATGGCCTTTACTAGGTATTGTTTTTTTTGCTTATAAGTCCATTGAGTCCATCCTTAGACGCCATCTCACTTCGGCAGTTTTTACAGGGTTACTAGCGCTCATCATTGCAAATTACGCTTATGACTTGTTACCAGTTACCAATCATTCTCTCATCTGGGCTAGCATCTTGGTGGTACTCGGTGTTGGTTATCTTACTCACTCAAGTAAGTTCTGGAATGAAAAAAAATGGTGGTACGATGGGAAAAAAACAGTCGTCACGGATAAGGAAGTCGCTTTTGGTAGCGGGACCTTCTATAAGCAAGATCAAGATCTCGTAGATGACCAAGTGGAAGTCGCTTTTGGGGATGCTAAAATCTACTATGATAATGCAGAGATGTTAGGTGATTTTGCAACTTTAAATATTGAAGTGGCCTTCGGGAATGCAACTGTCTATGTTCCACAACACTGGCGTGTCGATTTGAAAGTAGAAACCTCCTTTGGTGCAGCTAAGGCAGATGCTCCTGTAGCGCCAACAAACAAAACCTTGATTATCCGTGGGGAAGTCGCTTTTGGTAAACTTGGAGTTGTTTACGTTAAATAAAAAAATAGTTTAGGCCCTTGATAAATTCGAGAAAGTGTGATAACATAGTACGGTATGTGGTGCTAGCACATCCGCTATATTAGATCTAATAGGAGGAAAACAAAATGGCTAAAGTATGTTACTTTACAGGTCGTAAGACTGTATCAGGAAACAACCGTTCACACGCGATGAACCAAACAAAACGTGCCGTAAAACCAAACCTTCAAAAAGTTACTGTTCTTATCGATGGTAAACCTAAAAAAGTTTGGGCTTCAGCTCGTGCTTTGAAATCAGGTAAAGTTGAACGCGTTTAATAAAAATGAAAAGACCTAACTGGTCTTTTTCTTTTGCTCTAGAGATAAAATCATTTGAAAAATAGAGTAAATATCCGCCGATACAGCATTCTGCTTTTACACTTGGGCTGAAATATGATAAAATAGAGTATCAACTAGTTGAGGTAAAAAAAATGACTGTAAAAATTAATACAAAAGATGGTCAAATCGAACTGACAGATGAAGTGATTGCAACCGTAGTAGGTGGTGCCGCAACTGAGATTTTTGGTGTGGTCGGTATGGCTAGTAAAAATGCCCTCAAAGACAATTTCCAAGCCCTTCTTGGTAAGGAAAATTATTCTAAGGGTGTTGTTATAAAAGCAGCCGAAGATGGTAGCATTGCAGTTGATGTTTATACCGTATTGAGCTACGGAGTAAAGATAAGCGAAGTGTCAAAAAACATTCAAGAGCGTGTTCGTTTTAGTTTAGAAAATCAACTAGGAATTACTGCTCAGACTGTGAATGTCTACATTCAAAATATCAAAGTTGTAGGAGAATAATCGTGTCAAAAATTACTACCAGCTTATTTCAAGAGATGGTGCAGGCTGCATCAACTCGTTTGAATAAGCAAGCAGAATATGTCAATTCATTAAACGTCTTTCCAGTTCCAGATGGAGATACTGGGACAAACATGGGAATGACCATCGAAAATGGTGCCAAAGAAGTAGCAGACAAGCCGGCTTCTACAGTTGGAGAAGTGGCGAGCATTCTTGCTAAAGGGCTCTTGATGGGTGCGCGTGGGAACTCAGGGGTTATCACTTCTCAGCTCTTCCGTGGCTTCTCTCAGGCTATCAAGGAAAAAGATGAATTAACAGGTCAAGACTTGGCTCTTGCCTTCCAATCCGGTGTCGAAGTAGCTTATAAAGCGGTTATGAAACCAGTTGAAGGAACAATTTTGACTGTATCACGTGGTGCTGCCATCGGTGCTAAGAAAAAAGCAGAGCAGACAGATGATGCTGTTGAGGTCATGCGTGCAGCCTTGGAAGGAGCTAAAGCAGCCCTTGCTAAGACACCAGAAATGCTTCCAGTCCTTAAGGAAGTTGGTGTGGTAGACTCAGGTGGTCAAGGTTTGGTCTTCATCTACGAAGGATTCCTTTCAGCTCTTACTGGTGAATACAGTGCTTCTGAAGACTTTGTAGCGACTCCTGCCAACATGAGTGAAATGATCAATGCGGAGCACCACAAGTCTGTAGCAGGGCATGTGGCAACTGAGGATATTACCTTCGGTTACTGTACAGAGATCATGGTAGCCCTCAAACAAGGTCCAACTTATTCTAAGGACTTTGACTACGATGAATTCCGCAACTACTTGAATGAACTCGGGGACTCGCTCCTTGTTGTCAACGATGATGAGATCGTCAAAGTTCACGTCCATACAGAAGATCCAGGTCTTGTCATGCAAGAAGGTCTCAAATATGGTAGCTTGATCAAAGTAAAAGTGGACAACATGCGTAACCAACACGAAGCGCAAGTTGAAAAAGAAGCAACTCAAGGCAACAAGCCTGTTGAAACAAAAGAGTATGCCCTTATCGCAGTAGTAGCTGGTCAAGGTTTAGCAGATATCTTCCGTGCCCAAGGTGTGGATTATGTCATCGAAGGTGGTCAGACGATGAACCCTTCAACAGAAGACTTTATCAAGGCTGTTGAACAGGTCAATGCTCGCAACATCATCTTCTTGCCAAACAACAAAAATATCTTTATGGCAGCTCAGTCTGCGGCTGAAGTGCTTGAACAACCTGCTGTTGTTGTAGAAGCACGTACAATTCCTCAAGGGTTGACCAGTCTTCTTGCCTTTGATCCAAGCAAATCAATCGAAGAAAACAAAGAACGTATGACTGCAGCCCTTGGTGATGTCATCAGCGGTAGTGTAACAACAGCCGTTCGTGATACAACTATCGATGGATTAGCAATTCATGAAAATGATAATCTTGGTATGGTTGATGGGAAAATCCTCGTGTCAAACCCTGACATGCACCAAACCTTGACAGAAACATTGAAACATATGTTGGACGAAGACAGTGAAATCGTGACTTTCTATGTCGGTGAAGACGGAAGCGAAGAACTTGCCAATGAAATTGCCCAAGAAATCGCAGAAGAATTTGAAGATGTTGAAGTCGAAATCCACCAAGGTCAACAACCCGTATATCCATATCTTTTCAGTGTGGAATAATCGTGAAAATTGAATAAAAACAACAGAAGGAAGCTGGTTTTTCAGCTTCTTTTTTCTATGCAATTGGAGTTATAAAGAAATTTATGTAGAAATGAACATTCTATTGGAAATTCTATTTACTATAAGTTATAATGATAAAGCTGTTATGTTAGATTAAGTATGAATATAAAGGAGAAATGATGAAGAAAAAATTTTTTAATCAATCTTTTTCCCGCTTTTCAATTAGAAAGTTAAGTGTTGGGACTTGCTCGGTATTGTTAGGAACCTTTATGGTCATGGCTACTTCTCCAGTGCAAGCGGATGAAGCTCAAGTCAACAATAAGGAACAACAAACGCAGGCGGAAATTCAACAGAAGGAAAAAAGTGCTGAGAATGGACAGGAAGTCATTTCTGAGCCTCAAAAAGTGGTAATACAGAACGAAGCGGTTAAGGAGCTGGAGGATAAAGCTGAACCGTCCAAAACAGAAGTATCTGCACCAGTCTCTCAGAGCCAACCAGTTTCTCAAGTTGACAATACGAAGGAAGCGAGTCAGCCTTCTTTAGATGAGGATAAAAAGCAGTCTCTAGAATCAACTCAAACTGAGCAGAAAAGCAAGGAAGAAAGTGGCTCTAGCGGGAAAACTTCTTCTAGGCGCAAGAGATCGCTAGATGAAGTCAATGCAGAATTTAAAACTCATTCGCCAATCAAAGATATCCATGCTGTAGATAGTGTTCGTGAGTCCTTGACTTTTAGTATTACTGGACACGAAGCAGATTATTCTGGTGGGTATATCAAAATTCATTTCCAAAATGGGAAGGCTATTAAATTGACCCCTTCTCCAGTTGGTGGTGTAAAGTTCAGCCAAGAAAAAACGAATGGGGACCTTGATTTAAAGATAGAACCTGCAAATCTGAGAGGTGGAGCAAACTATAACTTCGTCTATACTTTTCAGATAGATCCTTTGACTCAGAACTGGGGAGGTGCTGTCCAAGCCATTGGGCCAGACCATAAGGTGACCGCAACTGCTAAGCTCTATGACAAAAATGGCAATGTCCTCAAAGAACTTGGAAGCATTGAACACACATGGAAAGTCTTAGAAAACGGGGTGGGTGGCCTGACTCCAATGTCTGGCAATCAGGTCATTGGCTACGATCGAAATAACGATGGTATTGTCGACGATGATTCATCGGTCGTGTCCTACTATCTATTTAACGGTGCGAAAGATCCTAAGAATAATACGGCAAGAAATGATTACTTCAACTATGGAAATGGTGTCTTTGATGGTCGTATGATCAATGGTATGGGGATTAGTGATGTCGGAGGGCATATCATTGATCCTGTCACTTCTTATACCTATAATATAGAGTTAAAAGAAGGTTATGAATTGACAGATGAAGCTAAAGCTCTAGGATGGACTGCCGATGCGACGGGTTACCATCTGACGATTAACAGAGCTAACAATCCGCTTCAAGATATTAATAACAATAAAAATAAGCTCATTCCAATTTCTTTCAAGTTAAAGAATGCCAAAGTAGCAGATATCAATAGAAAAGCACAAAACCTAACTGTGACGGGGATCTATACAAAAGCAGATGGGACTAGTTATCAAAATACGGCTGTTCTCCCCTATACTCTCTTTGTTCAAAAAACTGATCAGCCAGAATCTTCTCTCTTTGAGTTTAGACACTATAATCAGTCAGATTCGGAGATAATTCGTTCTTATGGTGAAACAGAATACCGTTCTTATGTTCGGCTCTCTTCGGTCGCTGAGGTTGAAAAAGATTATCTTATCAATGACTATACTGTCACTCATAAAATACAGGACCCACGAGAGTCTTATCGGGAAGTCAATGCGATTGAGGAGCGTTATTGGAATGAATTTTTCTCTTCGCCGGATGCATCTGTAGAAGTATACAATAAAGCTACAGGTGAGTTGTTAGGGACTTTTAATAGTAACACTCGCAGTCTACGATTGACGGAAGAGCAAGATGTGAAGGAACTGGAGTACAAGTTTAAAAATATCAAGATGAGGAAGTCCTCGACAAATGATACTTCGGCATTTTTTTTCCAGACCAAAACACGTTTTAATAATTGGGAAAGTCTCTATAAAGATTCGACGATTAGTAAGTTGGATTCTAGAACGGATTTCACTTTTAAGAATACTAGCAACACTGTTTCCTTCTCTCAAACGGCTTCAGCCGAATTGACGCGTGTTATCCAGCAAATTTCGATGGTTGGACGTCGTCGGACAGATGTTTTCAACCGACATACAGATGCTTCTGGTTTTAAGGAAGATTTTATCACAAGGACTGCGGGTAAAGACACCCCTACTCAGAACTTCGCAAACTTGACGGGAGTTTACCATTTAGCCTATTTGGCTGATCCACAATTAAACTTTAGTGGAAACCTTAATTTTAAGGTCTATTATAATTACAAAGATACTGGGAAAACTCTCTACTATGCCCAAGTGAAGGGAACCCCAGACTCCCCTATGCCCCCAACGCTTTTGAAGTTGGAAAACAAGACGATTCCGAATGGGACCTATACCTATAAAGCAATTGCTTTCTGGGACGAAGAACTTCCAGATGTTCAAGCTCAAAATGGTTATGATCTAGGTGAATTGGATGGTATTACCGTTACTTCGAAAAATTCGACCTCTCATGACTTCAATGTGGTCGTACAGGCGTCGGAAGCGAGCGGTGTCTACTCTGAAGTGAAGAGAGCTACAAATCAGCACTTTGCCTACAATACCCAAGAGCACTATCCTGGTGATGAGATTGATTTCAGAGTGACCTATAAAAACGCAGCTAAACAGTCAGTTTCAGATGTCTATGTCTTATCTTCTTTGCCGATGAAAGGTGATAAACAGCTGGAATCCAGAAATCGTGGCTCTGAATTTACAGTGAGTTTGACAAAAGCTCTAACACCACCTTCAGGCTGGGAAGTTCAATATAGTCGTACTGCGGGCACTGCTGCAGAAATTAATGCTTCACAATGGCTCACAGCAGACCAAGTGTCGGATTGGTCAGAGATTCGTGCAGTTCGTTGGCATTCGACTGCTCCGGTTGCTGCTGGAAGTAGGGTTCAATTTCCTATCGATGGAGCAGTTATCGAGCAAAATACAACCTCAGGTGCGAGAGCTTATCTTTCTTCGGCCATGGCAAATGGCAATTCTAAGTATACAGAATCTAATAATGTTTCTATCCAAATGTCCACCAAACTGTCATCTGCAAGTTTCACCTTTGTGGATGTAAACGATCCGTCTAAGGAAGTGCAACTAGGACAGGTAGACACAGTTGTAGGCAAACCTAATGGACCAATTTCTTATGATCCTGCTCGTCGAATTAAGGAATTGGAAGATGCAGGATATGAACTGATCAGTAACGATTTTACAGATCATACCTTTGGTGATTCGGCTAGTCCAAAACAATTCAAGTTTCAGTTTAGACACAAGATTACAGAACTAACCGAAACTGTTCGTGGAACTCGCGAAATTGATTATGAATATCTCA
Source organism: Streptococcus oralis ATCC 35037 (assembly GCF_900637025.1). Taxonomy (NCBI): domain Bacteria; kingdom Bacillati; phylum Bacillota; class Bacilli; order Lactobacillales; family Streptococcaceae; genus Streptococcus; species Streptococcus oralis. Next base: position 1,678,759 of record NZ_LR134336.1, on the reverse strand, counting down.
AAAAAACAAACCATTCTGATTTATCACTCCTTCCTCCAAAACATGTTGAGACTCATTCGTTTACTCGCACGAAGAGAATTGACCAGGTTTTGGCGAAACGGCAACCAAATGATGCGACAGCTGGTGTGACATACTCAGCCTGGTCTGCAGACCAAACTTGGTCTCAAGTGATTTCTCCTGAAATTCCTGGCTATTATCCAAGAGAGGATATTGATGCAAACACAATGTCGGGAGAAGGAGCTCTCGATGAATATTTATTGACCGCGGATGATCCTAGAGATGAAGAGTTGGAAAAAGAATTTACCTGGTATCGGGTGGTGTATTATGTTCCGCTTCCAGTTGTTCCATCAGCAAGTGCAGCGAAATCTAAAGGCTTTCAAGGGCAGAAGCAGGCAGCGACGATTCAATTTGATGAGGATAGAGCAAGCGAGAGCGAGGTCCACTTTACAAAAGGGACAACAACCATTAATGGAGCAAAGAAATCCGTTGAACTAGTCCAAAGTAGTGTCTTTCTTTATGATGAGAATGGACAAAAGGTAACTTCGCTAACCATTGCCGACCAAGGGACGTACGATTTAGATCTTGTAAATAAAACAATTGTTTTTACTCCTCTGAAAGCCTTCTATGGTCCAGCAACTCCAGTTCAAGTTGGAGTGGTGGATAAAAATGGAGAGTCGGCTGTAACGACCTATACCCCAGTTGTTGAGAAAGTAACGCCAACTGGTACAGGTGATAAGACAGAAGGTCTGCAAGGTCAGGTCCAAGAAGGTAAAGTGACCTTCACACCAGGCCATGACTCTGTTCCATTCCCAGCTGATTCGACACCACTATTTGACAATGGTACAGCTGTGAAAGAAGTGCCAAATGTTGGTAAGTTCGAAGTGGACGCAGATGGCAAGGTAACTTTCACCCCTGACAAACAGTTCAAGGGTGAAACACCAGAACTTGAATTGACTCGAGTGGATGTCAACGGCACTCCAGTTACTGTCAAGTACCAAGCGGTGGTAAAAGAAGTAGTTCCAACTTCAACGGATGCCACTTCAAATGGTATCCAAGGTCAACCGCAAAAAGGTACCCCAACCTTCACAGAAGGTAATCCATTGGTTCCAATTGATGATACGAAACCAATGACTTTCGAAGATGGACAGTCAACGAAAACAGTTCCAGGTGTGGGTGAATACAGCATCAATCCAGATGGTTCTATCACCTTTACGCCGGATAAGAAGTATGTTGGAACTCCAGCTCCAGTAACGGTTAGACGGGTAGATAAGAATGGAACTCCAGTCACTGCGACTTATACTCCAACAGTGACCAAGGTAACACCAACAGGAACTGGCGCAACCAGCACAGGCCCTCAAGGTGTTCCGCAAACAGGTACTCCAAGCTTCCAAGGTGGTGACCCACTGGTTCCAATCGATGAAACAGTCGAGCCAACCTTCGAAGATGGTAGCAAAGAGAAGACTATTCCAGGTCAAGGAACTTACACGATTGTACCAGACGGTACAGTGACCTTAACCCCAGACAAACAGTTTGTCGGAAACCCAGCTCCAGTCACAGTCAAACGTGTGGATAAGAACGGTACCCCAGTAACTGCGACTTATACCCCAACAGTGACTAAAGTGACACCTACAGGAACTAACGCAACCAGCACAGGTCCTCAGGGTGTTCCACAAACTGGTACTCCAACTTTCCAAGGTGGTGATCCACTGGTTCCAATTGATGAAACAGTTGAGCCAACCTTCGCAGATGGCAGCAAAGAGAAGTCTATTCCAGGTCAAGGGACTTACACAATTGCGCCAGACGGAACTGTAACTTTCACTCCAGACAAACAGTTTGTTGGAAACCCAGCTCCAGTAACGGTTAAACGAGTCGATAAGAATGGCACCCTAGTTACTGCGACATATACCCCAACAGTGACCAAGGTAACACCAACAGGAACCGGCGCAACCAGCACAGGCCCTCAAGGACTTCTGCAAATAGGAACTCCAACGTTTAAAGGTGGTGACCCATTAGTTCCAATCGATGAAACAGTAGAGCCAACCTTCGCAGATGGAAGCAAAGAGAAATCTATTCCAGGCCAAGGAACCTACACGATTGCACCAGACGGAACTGTAACCTTCACTCCAGACAAGCAGTTTGTTGGAAACCCAGATCCAGTTACAGTGAAACGTGTGGATAAGAATGGCACCCCAGTTACTGCGACATACAGCCCAGAGTTTACTAAGGTAACTCCAACTGGAACCGGTGCAACAAGTACAGGTCCTCAAGGACTTCCACAAACTGGTACTCCAATCTTCCAAGGTGGTGATCCACTGGTTCCAATTGATGAAACAGTCGAGCCAACCTTCGAAGATGGAAGCAAAGAGAAGACCATTCCAGGTCAAGGAACCTATACGATTGCTCCAGACGGAACAGTAACCTTCACTCCAGACAAGCAGTTTGTAGGCAAACCAGATCCAGTCACAGTCAAACGCGTAGATAAGAATGGTACCCCAGTTACTGCGACTTATAGTCCAGAGTTTACGAAAGTAACGCCAACTGGTTCAGGTGATAAGACAGAAGGTTTGCAAGGTCAGGTACAAGAAGGTAAAGTGACCTTCACTCCAGGCCATGATTCTGTTCCATTCCCAGCTGATTCAACTCCACTATTTGACAATGGTGCAACTGTGAAAGAAGTGCCAAATGTTGGTAAGTTCGAAGTGGACGCAGATGGTAAGGTGACCTTCACTCCTGATAAACAGTTCAAGGGTGAAACACCAGAACTTGAATTGACTCGTGTGGATGCCAACGGAACTCCTGTTACTGTCAAGTACCAAGCGGTGGTGAAAGAAGTAACCCCAACCAGCACTAACGCAACCAGCACAGGTCCTCAGGGTGTTCCACAAACAGGCACTCCAAGCTTCCAAGGTGGCGATCCACTGGTTCCAATCGATGAAACAGTTGAGCCAACCTTCGAAGATGGAAGCAAAGAGAAGACTATTCCAGGTCAAGGAACTTACACGATTGCACCAGACGGCACAGTGACCTTCACCCCAGACAAACAGTTTGTCGGAAACCCAACTCCAGTTACAGTCAAACGTGTGGATAAGAACGGCACCCCAGTTACTGCAACTTATAGTCCAGAGTTTACGAAAGTAACACCAACAGGAACTAGCGCAACTAGCACGGGTCCTCAGGGTGTTCCACAAACAGGCACTCCAAGCTTCCAAGGTGGTGATCCACTGGTTCCAATCGATGAAACAGTTGAACCAACCTTCGAAGATGGAAGCAAAGAGAAGACTATTCCAGGCCAAGGAACTTACACGATTGCCCCAGACGGAACTGTAACTTTCACGCCAGACAAACAGTTTGTTGGAAACCCAACTCCAGTCACAGTCAAACGTGTGGATAAGAATGGCACCCCAGTTACTGCGACTTACAGCCCAGAGTTTACTAAGGTGACTCCAACTGGTAAAGATACTTCTTCAGTTAACATTAAGGGTCTTGTTCAAACAGGTACGCCAACATTTGAAGGTGGTAATCCGCTTGTTCCAATCGATGAAACTGTGGCGGCGACATTTGAAGATGGAACAACTGAAAAAGTGATTCCAGGTGAAGGAACTTATGCAATCTCACTAGATGGCATCGTCACCTTCACTCCAGAAGCTAATTTTGTAGGAAAAGGAACAGGCGTAACGATTGTCCGCAAGGATAAGAATGGTACTCCAGTTACTGCAAGCTATCGTCCAACAGTTGTAGATCCATCTACTGGTCATGACACGGCTTCTACAGGAGCAAAAGGCCAACCACAAGTGGCAATACCAGTGTTTGAAGGACATATCGATTCGACTGTACCACCAACATTTGAGGATGGTAGCACGACTATGGTTGTTCCGGGTGAAGGAAGCTATACAATTGATAAAGATGGTAAGATTACCTTTACTCCAGAACCAGACTTTGTTGGTACAGCTAAAGGATTGGTTGTGAAACGTTTGGATGTGTATGGAAATGTAGTTACTGCTCGCTACACACCAACTGTCCTTGGACAAACACAAGTGAGTGATGCGACATCAGAAGGTCTTAAAGGTCAAACTCAGACTGGTAAACCAAACTTTACAGGTGATGTCGATCTGACAGTTCCGCCAACCTTTGAAGATGGAACAACTGAAAAAGTCGTTCCAGGTGAAGGAACTTATGTAATCTCACCAGATGGCACCGTCACCTTTACCCCTGAGGCAGACTTTGTAGGACAAGCCAAAGGTGTGAAAGTGATCCGTAAAGACCGTAATGGAAATATCATTTCAGGATTCTATACTCCAACAGTAGTAGAACTTCCAGAGCAAGTGAAGCCGTCTGATAAAAAAGAACTTTCAGTACCTGATTCGAAACCAGATCAATTGACCCAAAACATCTCTGTAGAAAAAAATCAACTTCCAAATACAGGAAGTCAAGAAGATGGTTTGAAAAATCTAGGAATTCTGACAGCCCTAGCAGGTGCCATGACACTTGGATTGCTAGGTAAAAAGAAACGAAACGATGAATCAGACTAATCATTTTTAAGAACCGAGAAATCGGTTCTTTTTTATGACATTTGTCATATTTCCTAGTGACAGAAGCATCTAGCTCAGTTAACTTCAAAGGACTATAATTGAAGTATGAAATGGAGGAAGAAAAAATGAAAAATAAAATGATTGTCGCAGTGAGTTTAGTAGCAGCAGGAGTTATGACCTATCTCATGTTTTCAGGATTGGACGAGGGTTTCTATCATTTTCCTTGGGAGCTCTTTGCTGGCTTTGGAATGATGTCTTGGCTTGTCAGAGAAGGTTTGAAATTAGTCAGAGATGTAAAAAAGGAGTTTGAGGAATGAAAAAAGCAATCATCTATTTCTTTATCGGCCTGTCACTCTTGGTATGGTTAGTGGAAATGTTTACTGGTTGGTTTGACCAAACCGTGCTTCGCCAATTTATTCGTGGTGCTTGGGGTTTTGGGTTTATGATTTTCGTCGTTTTCCCTATGGGAATGAAGTGGTTGAAAGGAGAATCTCATGACTGTGATTAAAGTTGAGAAATTGAGTAAGAAAATAAAAGACAAGGAGATCTTGCGGAACATCTCCTTTGAAATCAACGATGGTGAATGTGTCGCCTTGATCGGACCTAACGGAGCAGGTAAGACGACCTTGATTGATTGCCTCTTGGGCGACAAGTTCGTGAGCTCAGGTCAGATAGCTATTCAAGGCTTTGCACCAACAGATCCTCGATTAAAGCAGCTTATTTCTATCTTACCTCAAGAAAATACGGTGGTTCAAGACTTGAAAGTGAAAGAACTCTTATCCTTCTTTCAATCAATCTATCCAAACTGTCTCTCGAATCAAGAAATTGATGACTTGCTGAGATTTTCGGACAAACAGAAAAATCAGCTAGCGGGCAAGTTGTCTGGTGGGCAAAAACGTTTGTTCTCTTTCGTGTTGGCACTAATAGGTCGTCCGAAAATTCTATTTTTGGACGAACCAACTGCTGCCATGGATACCTCGACACGTCAGCATTTTTGGGAAATTGTCAATCAGTTAAAGAAAAATGGTATCACCATTGTCTACTCTTCTCACTATATCGAAGAGGTAGAACATACGGCTGACCGCATTTTGGTCCTCCACAAGGGTGAATTGATCCGGGATACGACACCTTATGCCATGCGTGGTGAAGAACAAGAAAAACATTTTACGGTACCACTAACTTATCAGGAAGTTATCAGCACTTTGGACCAGATTCAAGGGCTTGAAATCAAGCAAAATGCTCTTTCCTTCACAACCAAAGAAGCCAGCCAGGTATGGAAAGTCTTGCAAGAACAGGGCTGCATGATCGAAGAAATTGAAGTTCGCAATCGAACTCTCTTAGACAGTATCTTCGAAACGACTCAAGACTAAAGGAGATTGACGATGAAAAATATGACAAGTCTCATGAAAGTGGAAATCATTCTGATGAAACGGCAAGCAGTCTACTACTTGCTATCCATCGGACTTCCAAGTGTGTTTTACCTTATCTTTTCTGGTATGATGTCAGGGTCAGATATTCCAGAAATTGCTCTTCAAGCCTATCTTTTTGCCATGACGCTCTTTAGTATCATGTCAAGTGCTTTTTTCAGTATCCCAAGCACACTCGAGTCTGATAAGACAAACAACTGGCAAAAATTGATTCAACATTCTCCCGTATCTATGGTAGAATATTATGTATCAAAACTGTTCAGTACCCTACTGACTTTCTTGTTATCAATTACAGTTGTCTTTTCAGTTGGTCATTTTGTCCGTGGAGTGACTCTGCCTTGGCTTGACTGGATGGTAATTGGTGCTATTTTGCTGATCGGAAGCGTGGTCTTTATCAGCATGGGGGTCTTGGTGAGCTTGCTACCCAGTGCTCAACTGATGACGGTTGTTGGAAATATTGCCTATATTGCTTTGGCTGTTCTAGGTGGACTGTGGTTCCCCTTGGATTCCTTCCCAGAATGGCTCCAATCTATTGGAAAGCTGACTCCAACCTATCAACTGATGCAGGTCGTCTCTACTTATTTGGAACACCATGAATTTAATATTCTTTCTGCCTTGGTTGTGCTAGGCTATACAGTTTTCTTTGGTGTACTGGTAATCCAGCTGAAAAAAAGGATTGAGGTAAAATAAATCTATGTTGGAAAAATTTAAAAACATTCATTATATGTTTCATATTTCAATTGTGTTTATCATCTTTCCTATAGCGGGTGTCATCGTTGGAGATTACCCGCTTTTAACCTTGCTATGGACCCTACTATTTGTACTTGCCTTCTATTCGGTTTTAATCAGTCAGAATCGCACCGTGCAGTGGCTAGCATGGTGGTCCATGCTTGTCTACATTTTTTATACATCTGTTTGGCTAAGTTCAGGTTTCACATGGTTTATCTTTTATTTATCCAATCTCCTTATTTATGAGCTGGATGAGATTTCTTTTCACTCTTGGCGTTTTGTCAGTTTTATTGTCCTGCAACCATTTATTCTGACCGGAATCTATATGGTCAATCATGTTAGTCCCTGGCAGCTACTCTTTTTCTTGGTGACCTTTATCTTTTCCGATGCAATGACCTTTGGTCTTTATCGAATTCGATTGTCGGAGGACATAAAAGAAGAAAAGAGAAAGCAAAATGCTAAGCTTAATCTTTTCTTGGCTGAAAACGAACGCAGTCGTATCGGTCAGGATCTTCATGACAGTCTAGGCCATACCTTTGCCATGTTGAGTGTGAAGACAGATCTTGCCCTCCAGCTTCTTCAAATGCAGGCCTATCCTCAAGTGGAAAAAGAATTAAAAGAAATTCATCAGATCAGTAAAGAATCCATGAATGAAGTTCGTACAATTATCGAAAATCTTAAAACAAGAACCCTTGCTTCCGAATTTGCGACTGTTAAAAAAATGCTGGAAATTGCAGGAATTGAAACGGAAATCAATCACCAACTAGATACAGCTAGCCTAACTCAGGAATTAGAATCAACGGCCTCCATGATTTTGCTTGAATTGGTGACCAACATCATCAAACATGCCAAAGCATCGAAAGCTTACTTGAAATTAGAACGCACAGAGAAAGAGCTCATTCTAACAGTGAGAGACGATGGCTGTGGCTTTGCTTCTCTAAAAGGGGATGAGCTCCATACCGTTCGAGACCGTGTCCTTCCTTTTTCAGGAGAAGTAAAAGTGATCAGTCAGAAACATCCGACTGAAGTGCAGGTTCGACTACCTTACAAGGAGAGAAACTAAGATGAAACTACTTGTTGCAGAAGATCAAAGTATGTTGCGAGATGCTATGTGCCAGTTGCTTACCTTTCAAACAGATGTAGAGTCTGTACTACAAGCCAAGGATGGCCAAGAAGCAATCCAACTTTTAGAAAAGGAGCCCGTAGATATCGCCATTCTTGACGTAGAAATGCCTGTTAAGACAGGCCTCGAAGTCTTGGAGTGGATACGAGCAGAAAAGCTAGAAACAAAGGTAGTTGTAGTAACGACCTTCAAACGCCCCGGCTATTTTGAACGTGCGGTCAAGGCTGGAGTGGATGCTTATGTCTTGAAAGAAAGAAGCATTGCAGACCTCATGCAAACCTTGCACACTGTTCTTGAAGGACGTAAGGAATACTCGCCTGAATTGATGGAAGTGGTGATGACACACCCCAATCCGTTAACAGAGCAAGAAATCGCTGTTTTAAAGGGAATCGCTCAGGGCTTGTCTAATCAAGAAATCGCAGATCAGCTTTATCTATCAAATGGAACCGTCCGAAACTATGTCACCAATATTCTTTCGAAACTAGATGCTGGTAATCGAACAGAGGCAGCCAACATTGCAAAAGAATCTGGTTGGCTTTGATAAGAAGGGTTAAAAAATTCCGAAATGACAACTTGAATCAAAGGAAAACCATACTAGAAAGGAGGAGGCAAATTGCCTCCTTTTCTGGTTTAGAAAAGCGGTGAAAGCTAGTGTCAAAGAGTTAAAAGGTCAGAATAAAAATGAAAAATATCTTGACAATGAAGGAAAAATTGTGTTACAATAATAGACGGTACTTTTTACTTTTGGTCTCTCAAAAGTGTACAGGGACGTGCTGACAAATGTTGCAAAAGTACACACAGATGGTAGCTGTCACCAAGTGTATCATCACCAAAAATAAAAAAACACAGGAGAATGTAGATGCCTACAATTAACCAATTGGTTCGCAAACCGCGTAAATCAAAAGTAGAAAAATCTAAATCACCAGCTTTGAACGTTGGTTACAACAGTCATAAAAAAGTTCAAACAAACGTTTCTTCACCACAAAAACGTGGTGTTGCAACTCGTGTGGGAACAATGACACCTAAAAAACCTAACTCTGCCCTTCGTAAATTCGCTCGTGTACGTTTGAGCAACCTTATCGAAGTTACTGCCTACATCCCAGGTATCGGACACAACTTGCAAGAGCACAGCGTGGTGCTTCTTCGTGGTGGACGTGTAAAAGACCTTCCAGGGGTACGTTACCATATCGTCCGTGGTGCACTTGATACTGCAGGTGTTAACGATCGTAAACAAGGCCGTTCTAAATACGGTACTAAACGTCCAAAAGCATAAGGAAAGGGGATAAAGAGAAATGAGTCGTAAAAATAGAGCTCCAAAACGTGACGTATTGCCAGATCCGCTTTACAATTCACAACTAGTTACTCGTCTTATCAACCGCGTTATGCTTGATGGTAAACGTGGTACAGCTGCTTCAATCGTTTACGGTGCTTTTGAGCAAATCAAAGAAGCTACTGGTAACGATGCACTTGAAGTATTTGAAACAGCTATGGAAAACATCATGCCTGTACTTGAAGTACGTGCACGTCGTGTTGGTGGATCTAACTACCAAGTCCCAGTTGAAGTTCGTCCAGAACGTCGTACAACACTTGGACTTCGTTGGTTGGTAACCATCGCTCGCCTTCGTGGTGAACACACAATGCAAGACCGTCTTGCAAAAGAAATCTTGGATGCTGCGAACAACACTGGTGCAGCTGTTAAGAAACGTGAAGACACTCACCGTATGGCTGAAGCTAACCGTGCCTTCGCACACTTCCGTTGGTAATAAAATGATACTAAGAGCGGCAAAGGCCCAAGGCAAAAATAGGAAACTGGTGCAGTGTTCCGTGAACACAAAGCAGTTTATCTTTTTTGCACCGGGCCTCGCTCGGGTTCAAATCAGTTAACTTGAGCTTTTAGCCCGAGTTCAATTCAACTTGTCTACAAGTTGAAACCAACAAAAACAAGATAAACATTGAGAACGGGTAGGTCCTGCCTATCCGTTTTTATTAAAATCGTGTTATAATAGAATAGAAATTAAAAATAAATAGGAGAAACAAACCTCATGGCACGCGAATTTTCACTTGAAAAAACTCGTAATATCGGTATCATGGCTCACGTCGATGCCGGTAAAACAACAACTACTGAGCGTATTCTTTACTACACTGGTAAAATCCACAAAATCGGTGAAACTCACGAAGGTGCGTCACAAATGGACTGGATGGAGCAAGAGCAAGAACGTGGTATCACAATCACATCTGCTGCGACAACAGCTCAATGGAACAACCACCGCGTAAACATCATCGACACACCAGGACACGTGGACTTCACAATCGAAGTACAACGTTCTCTTCGTGTATTGGACGGTGCGGTTACTGTTCTTGACTCACAATCAGGTGTTGAGCCTCAAACTGAAACAGTTTGGCGTCAAGCAACTGAGTACGGAGTTCCACGTATCGTATTTGCTAACAAAATGGACAAAATCGGTGCTGACTTCCTTTACTCAGTAAGCACACTTCACGACCGTCTTCAAGCAAACGCACACCCAATCCAATTGCCAATCGGTGCTGAAGATGACTTCCGTGGTATCATCGACTTGATCAAGATGAAAGCTGAAATCTATACTAACGACCTTGGTACAGATATCCTTGAAGAAGATATTCCAGCTGAATACCTTGACCAAGCTCAAGAATACCGTGAAAAATTGGTTGAAGCAGTCGCTGAAACTGATGAAGACTTGATGATGAAATACCTTGAAGGTGAAGAAATCACTAACGAAGAATTGAAAGCTGCTATCCGTAAAGCAACTATCAACGTTGAATTCTTCCCAGTATTGTGTGGTTCTGCCTTCAAGAACAAGGGTGTTCAATTGATGCTTGATGCGGTTATCGACTACCTTCCAAGCCCACTTGATATCCCAGCGATCAAAGGTATCAACCCAGATACAGATGAAGAAGAAACTCGTCCAGCATCTGACGAAGAGCCATTCGCAGCTCTTGCCTTCAAGATCATGACGGACCCATTTGTAGGTCGTTTGACATTCTTCCGTGTATACTCAGGTGTTCTCCAATCAGGTTCTTACGTATTGAACACATCTAAAGGTAAACGTGAACGTATCGGACGTATCCTTCAAATGCACGCTAACAGCCGTCAAGAAATTGACACTGTTTACTCAGGTGATATCGCTGCTGCCGTTGGTTTGAAAGATACTACAACTGGTGACTCATTGACAGATGAAAAAGCTAAAATCATCCTTGAGTCAATCAACGTTCCAGAACCAGTTATCCAATTGATGGTTGAGCCAAAATCTAAAGCTGACCAAGATAAGATGGGTATCGCCCTTCAAAAATTGGCTGAAGAAGATCCAACATTCCGCGTTGAAACAAACGTTGAAACTGGTGAAACAGTTATCTCAGGTATGGGTGAGCTTCACTTGGACGTCCTTGTTGACCGTATGCGTCGTGAGTTCAAAGTGGAAGCGAACGTAGGTGCTCCTCAAGTATCTTACCGTGAAACATTCCGCGCTTCTACTCAAGCACGTGGATTCTTCAAACGTCAGTCTGGTGGTAAAGGTCAATTCGGTGATGTATGGATTGAATTTACTCCAAACGAAGAAGGTAAAGGATTCGAATTCGAAAACGCAATCGTCGGTGGTGTGGTTCCTCGTGAATTTATCCCAGCGGTTGAAAAAGGTTTGGTAGAATCTATGGCTAACGGTGTTCTTGCAGGTTACCCAATGGTTGACGTTAAAGCTAAGCTTTACGATGGTTCATACCACGATGTCGACTCATCTGAAACTGCCTTCAAGATCGCGGCTTCACTTGCCCTTAAAGAAGCTGCTAAGTCAGCACAACCAGCTATCCTTGAGCCAATGATGCTTGTAACCATCACTGTTCCAGAAGAAAACCTTGGTGATGTTATGGGTCACGTAACTGCTCGTCGTGGACGTGTAGATGGTATGGAAGCACACGGTAACAGCCAAATCGTTCGTGCTTACGTTCCGCTTGCTGAAATGTTCGGTTACGCAACAGTTCTTCGTTCTGCATCTCAAGGACGTGGTACATTCATGATGGTATTTGACCACTACGAAGATGTACCTAAGTCAGTACAAGAAGAAATCATTAAGAAAAACAAAGGTGAAGACTAATCAGTCCTCACTCTAGAAGGAAGTCACTTAGTGGCTTCCTTTTTTGTCTTTAACTATTCATTTTTGCTGAATATAGTATACAAATTTGGTCGTTAAGTGAGAAAAATACTAATTCTATCCAGAAAGAAAATAATCTAATTTGATAAATTAAAGTAAATAAAGGTTCCTAATTCCGTAGAAAAGTTAATAAAAATGAGGAAAAGATTCATAAATACACTTTTAGATAGAAAATTCAGAAAATTGACTCTTTTGCCTTGAAAATTTTTGAAAAAATGGTATGATAGTAACAAGCTATTTTTTTAAGAGAAGAGAAAGGGGAACAATGGAGAAAATCAGTTTAGAATCTCCTAAGACGGGGTCGGACCTAGTTTTGGAAACACTTCGGGACTTAGGGATTGATACCATTTTTGGTTATCCTGGTGGTGCAGTCTTACCTTTGTATGATGCGATATACAATTTTAAAGGTATTCGCCACATCTTAGGACGCCATGAGCAAGGTTGTTTGCACGAAGCTGAAGGATATGCCAAATCAACTGGAAAGTTGGGCGTTGCCGTCGTCACGAGTGGGCCGGGAGCAACAAATGCCATTACAGGGATTGCAGATGCCATGAGCGATAGCGTTCCCCTTTTGGTCTTTACAGGTCAGGTTGCGCGAGCTGGGATTGGGAAAGATGCCTTTCAGGAAGCAGACATCGTGGGTATTACCATGCCCATTACCAAGTACAATTACCAAGTTCGTGAGACAGCAGACATTCCTCGTATCATTACGGAAGCTGTTCATATTGCAACGACAGGTCGTCCAGGTCCTGTTGTGATTGACTTGCCAAAGGATGTATCAGCTCTAGAGACAGATTTCATTTATTCACCAGAGGTGAATTTACCAAGTTACCAACCGACGCTTGATCCGAATGACATGCAAATCAAGAAAATCTTGAAGCAATTGTCAAAAGCCAAGAAACCTGTTTTGTTAGCAGGCGGTGGTATCAGCTATGCGGAAGCTTCTAAAGAACTGAATGAATTTGCTGAACGTTACCAGATTCCAGTAGTCACTAGTCTTCTGGGGCAAGGTACCATTGCAACGAGTCATCCGCTCTTCCTAGGGATGGGAGGCATGCACGGTTCTTTCGCAGCCAACATTGCAATGACGGAAGCGGACTTTATGATTAGTATTGGTTGCCGTTTCGATGACCGCTTGACTGGGAACCCTAAGACCTTCGCGAAGAATGCTAAGGTTGCCCATATCGATGTTGACCCAGCTGAGATTGGTAAGATTATCAGTGCAGATATTCCTGTAGTGGGGGATGCTAAGAAAGCCTTGCAGATGCTACTGGCAGAACCAACTGTTCATAACAATACTGAAAAGTGGATTGAAAAAGTCACCAAGGACAAGAATCGAGTTCGTTCTTATGATAAGAAAGAACGTGTGGTTCAACCGCAGGCCGTTATTGAACGCATCGGTGAGTTGACGAATGGGGATGCCATTGTTGTCACAGACGTCGGGCAACACCAAATGTGGACAGCTCAGTATTATCCTTACCAAAATGAGCGTCAGTTAGTCACTTCAGGTGGTTTGGGTACCATGGGCTTCGGAGTTCCTGCAGCTATTGGAGCCAAGATTGCCAATCCAGAAAAAGAGGTCATCCTTTTTGTCGGTGATGGTGGTTTCCAAATGACCAACCAAGAGCTAGCAATCCTAAACATCTACAAGGTGCCGATTAAGGTTGTCATGTTGAATAACCACTCACTAGGAATGGTTCGTCAGTGGCAGGAATCCTTCTATGAGGGTAGAACTTCCGAGTCAGTCTTTGATACACTTCCTGACTTCCAGTTGATGGCACAGGCTTATGGCATCAAAAACTATAAATTTGATAATCCAGAGACGATAGAGAAGGATCTAGAAGTCATTCTGGAGGATGTGCCCATGTTTATCGAGGTGGATATTTCTCGTAAGGAACAGGTCTTACCGATGGTACCAGCTGGTAAGAGCAATCATGAGATGTTGGGGGTGAAGTTCCATGCGTAGAATGTTAACAGCTAGATTGCAAAACCGTTCAGGAGTTTTGAATCGTTTTACAGGTGTCCTTTCTCGTCGTCAAGTCAATATTGAGAGTATCTCAGTTGGTGCGACAGAGAATCCCAATGTATCTCGCATCACCATTATTATTGATGTAGCTTCTCATGATGAAGTAGAGCAAATCATTAAACAACTCAATCGTCAGATTGATGTAATTCGCATTCGTGATATCACAGATAAACCACACTTGGAAAGAGAAGTTATCTTGGTAAAAGTATCTGCTCCTGCTGAGAAGCGTGCAGAAATCTTGGCCATTATCCAACCTTTCCGAGCAACGGTAGTAGATGTGGCTCCAAGCTCAATCACCATCCAGATGACGGGAAATGCTGAAAAGAGTGAAGCTTTATTGCGAGTGATTCGACCATATGGTATTAAAAATATCGCTCGTACGGGTGCAACTGGATTTACCCGCGACTAATACTCTTTGATTTTCATTGAGTATAAAATCCAGCATAAATTTGTTAAACCAGCCTATAAGGCAATAAAAAATAGAAAAGAGAGAAAAACTATGGCAGTTCAAATGGAATACGAAAAAGATGTTAAAGTAGCAGCGCTTGACGGTAAAAAAATCGCCGTAATCGGTTATGGTTCACAAGGACATGCGCATGCGCAAAACTTGCGTGATTCAGGTCGTGATGTCATCATCGGTGTGCGTCCAGGTAAATCTTTTGACAAAGCAAAAGAAGATGGTTTTGACACTTACACAGTAGCAGAAGCAACTAAATTGGCTGACGTTATCATGATCTTGGCACCAGACGAAATCCAACAAGAATTGTACGAAGCAGAAATCGCTCCAAACTTGGAAGCTGGAAATGCAGTTGGATTTGCTCATGGTTTCAATATCCACTTTGAATTTATCAAAGTTCCTGCAGATGTAGATGTCTTCATGTGTGCTCCTAAAGGACCAGGACACTTGGTACGTCGTACTTACGAAGAAGGATTTGGTGTTCCAGCTCTTTACGCAGTTTACCAAGATGCAACAGGAAATGCTAAAAACATTGCTATGGACTGGTGTAAAGGTGTTGGGGCAGCTCGTGTTGGTTTGCTTGAAACAACTTACAAAGAAGAAACTGAAGAAGATCTCTTTGGTGAACAAGCTGTACTTTGTGGTGGTTTGACCGCCCTTATCGAAGCAGGTTTTGAAGTCTTGACAGAAGCAGGCTATGCCCCAGAATTGGCTTACTTTGAAGTTCTTCACGAAATGAAATTGATCGTTGACTTGATCTATGAAGGTGGATTCAAGAAAATGCGTCAATCTATTTCAAACACTGCTGAATACGGTGACTATGTATCAGGTCCACGTGTGATTACTGAGCAAGTTAAAGAAAACATGAAAGCTGTTTTGGCAGATATCCAAAATGGTAAATTTGCAAATGACTTTGTGAATGACTACAAGGCTGGTCGTCCAAAATTAACTGCTTACCGTGAACAAGCAGCTAACCTTGAAATTGAAAAAGTTGGTGCAGAATTGCGTAAAGCAATGCCTTTCGTTGGTAAAAACGACGACGACGCATTCAAAATCTACAATTAATTCTTGTAAAGAGAGACAGAAGGCGAGTTGGGGGTACCTAACTCGTTTTTTATCTTGAAAAGTACTTGAGGAGGAGACAATGCTAAGTGCAAAAGATGTGGTGAAAGCCCACAAAGTTTTGAGTGGTGTAGTAGTTGATACACCACTAGAATATGATCATTATTTATCAGAAAAATACCAAGCAAAGATTTATCTCAAAAAGGAGAATGCGCAACGAGTTCGCTCTTTTAAAATTCGTGGAGCCTATTATGCCATTTCTCAACTATCAAAAGAAGAACGCGAGCGTGGTGTAGTCTGTGCCTCTGCGGGAAATCATGCCCAAGGTGTCGCCTATACTTGTAATGAGATGAAGATTCCTGCAACGATCTTTATGCCCATCACAACACCGCAACAAAAGATTGGGCAGGTTCGCTTTTTCGGTGGAGAGTTTGTGACGATCAAGTTGGTTGGGGATACCTTTGATGCTTCTGCTAAGGCAGCACAAGAATTTACATTAACAGAAAACCGCACCTTCATCGATCCTTTTGATGATGCGCATGTTCAGGCTGGTCAAGGGACTGTAGCCTATGAAATTCTTGAAGAAGCCCGTAAAGAGTCTATTGATTTTGATACAGTACTTGTACCAGTAGGTGGTGGCGGATTGATTGCCGGTGTTTCTACTTATATTAAGGAAACCAACCCGACTATTGAAGTGATCGGGGTAGAAGCCAATGGAGCTCGCTCTATGAAGGCAGCCTTTGAAGCTGGGGGACCAGTTAAGCTCAAAGAAATTGATAAGTTTGCTGATGGGATAGCCGTACAGAAGGTTGGGCAATTAACCTATGAAGCAACCCGAAAGAATGTTGAAACGCTGATTGGGGTGGACGAGGGATTGATTTCTGAAACCTTGATTGATCTTTATTCTAAGCAAGGTATTGTAGCAGAACCAGCCGGAGCTGCCAGCGTTGCAGCCTTGGAAGTTTTATCAGACTATATCAAAGGCAAGACGATTTGTTGTATCATTTCTGGAGGAAATAACGATATCAACCGTATGCCAGAGATGGAAGAACGTGCCTTGATTTACGATGGAATCAAGCATTACTTTGTAGTGAATTTCCCACAACGTCCAGGAGCTCTACGAGAGTTTGTAAATGACATTTTGGGGCCAAATGATGACATCACTCGTTTTGAATATATCAAACGAGCAAGCAAGGGGACAGGCCCTGTCTTGATTGGGGTAGCTCTTGCCAATAAGCATGACTATGCTGGATTGATTCATCGAATGGAAAAGTTTGACCCATCTTATATTAATTTGAATGGGAACGAAACGTTGTATAATATGTTAGTTTAAGCTAAAATAAAATTATTATCATATTATTTGCGTAATAATGATGATGGTGCTATAATGAGGGTGACGAAAGGGGGAGATTCCCATGGTTTTACAAATTTTACTTGTTTTATTGTTTTTAGTGGTGATTGCATCAGTGATTATGGTTAGTTCTGTGTATGTGGTTCGACAACAATCTGTCGCT
Organism: Streptococcus oralis ATCC 35037; assembly: GCF_900637025.1. Classification (NCBI taxonomy): domain Bacteria; kingdom Bacillati; phylum Bacillota; class Bacilli; order Lactobacillales; family Streptococcaceae; genus Streptococcus; species Streptococcus oralis. Next base: position 1,661,711 of record NZ_LR134336.1, on the reverse strand, counting down.
ATCATAGAACGCTTTGGTAAATACCAAAAGTTGAGCAATAGTGGTATTCATTTACGAGCTCCTTTTGGAATTGATAGGATTGCGGCAAGAGTTCAACTACGCTTGTTGCAAAGTGAGATTGTTGTAGAGACAAAGACGCAAGATAATGTATTTGTAACGATGAATGTGGCAACTCAGTATCGAGTAAATGAAAACAATGTCACAGATGCCTATTATAAATTGATGCGTCCAGAAGCCCAAATTAAATCCTATATTGAAGATGCTTTGCGTTCATCTGTACCAAAGCTAACCCTAGATGAGTTGTTTGAGAAGAAGGATGAAATCGCCTTAGAAGTTCAAAAACAGGTGGCTGAAGAAATGTCTACGTATGGGTATATCATTGTCAAAACGCTGATTACTAAGGTTGAACCTGATGCTGAAGTAAAACAATCAATGAATGAAATTAACGCGGCTCAACGTAAGAGAGTTGCGGCGCAAGAGCTTGCTGAAGCAGATAAGATTAAAATCGTGACCGCAGCAGAAGCTGAAGCAGAAAAAGATCGCCTACATGGTGTAGGGATTGCAGAGCAGCGTAAAGCAATTGTTGACGGACTAGCTGATTCTATCCAAGAGTTAAAAGGAGCCAATGTTGAGCTAACTGAAGAACAAATCATGTCTATCCTATTAACGAACCAGTATTTAGATACGTTGAATAATTTTGCAGATAAAGAGGGTAATAATACAATCTTCCTACCAGCAAATCCTAATGGAGTTGAGGACATAAGAACTCATATATTATCGGCTTTAAAAGCCAAATAAAAATATGCAGAATAATATAGTTACGACGAATATATGTTTTTTTATTGACAAACGAAATAAAAACGTATACAATTAAGTATTGTAAAGAATAATTTAGGAGAAGAACATGGCTAAGTCGAACTTTGAAAAAGTAGAAGCAGTTGTTGGCTGGGTTCGTGATAAGAAAATCACAGGCTACCGTATCTCTAAAGAAACGAATGCGCGTGAAATGTCTATCATTGCTCTAGCACAAGGACGCGCAAAAGTTAAAAATATTTCATTTGAAACAGCTCTTGGTTTAATCGATTTCTATGAAAAAAATCATGAAAAATTTGAAGATTAAACTGTGGTCACAGGCAGATTCCTGATTCGAGTCTGCCTTTTCTTTACAATTACAAACTAAAAAGACTGCATTCTTTATGCAGTCTTTGTTTATTAGCTGAGATAGCGTTGAAGAAATTCTTTTGTCCGTTCTTCTTTAGGGTTCGTGAAGAGTTCTTCTGGTTTGCCTTCTTCAGCAATGACACCCTTATCCATAAAGATGACACGGTGAGAGACATCGCGAGCGAACTCCATCTCGTGGGTTACGACGATCATGGTCAAGCCTTCTTGAGCCAAATCCTGCATAATTTTGAGAACTTCTCCGACCATTTCTGGGTCAAGGGCAGATGTTGGTTCGTCGAAGAGAATGGCATCAGGATTCATGGAGAGAGCGCGGGCGATAGCCACGCGTTGTTTTTGTCCCCCTGAGAGTTGTTTGGGCTTAGCTTGCCAGTAACGTTCTCCCATACCGACTTTTTCGAGATTCTCTTTGGCAATTTTTTCAGCTTCAGAGTGGTCGCGTTTGAGTACAGTCGTTTGGGCGACGATCGTATTTTCAAGGACATTCAGATTTTCAAAGAGATTGAAAGATTGGAAAACCATACCGAGTTTTTCACGATAATGGGTGAGGTTATAGCCTTTTTCTAAGACATTTTCTCCTCGATAGAGAATCTCTCCCTCTGTAGGTGTTTCGAGTAAATTAATTGAACGAAGGAAGGTTGATTTTCCGCTTCCAGAGCTCCCGATGATGGAAATAACCTCTCCTTTATGGACGGTGAGAGAAATGTCTTTTAGCACTTCGTTTTGCCCATAGGATTTTTTGAGGTGTTTGATTTCAAGGATTGCTTGTGTCATTTTTTCAAATCCTCCGTTTGCATTTGGTTAGCACCTGTAGTGTAAGTATCCATGTCCATACGACGTTCGATGAAGCGTAGGATACGGGTCACAGTAAAGGTGAGGACAAAGTAAATCACGGCGATGATGGTAAAGGTCTGGAAGTATTGATAAGTTTGTGTTGCTACAGTATTTCCTGAGAAATAAAGCTCAACAACTGAAATAACGTTCAATACAGAGGTATCTTTAATGTTGATGACAAACTCATTACCAGTAGCGGGTAGAATATTACGGACAACCTGAGGTAGGACAATCTTACGCATGGTTTGATTGTGGGTCATACCGAGAGCAGTTGCAGCTTCAAACTGTCCCTTGTCTACTGCTAGGATACCACCACGGACGATCTCTGTCATGTAGGCACCCGTATTGATTGAGACGATGAAGATAGCAGCTAGTGTGCGGTCAAGGTTGATACCAAAAGCTTGGGCAGTTCCATAGTAGATAACCATGGATTGAACAATCATCGGTGTACCACGGAAGATCTCGATATAGACATTGAGAATCCAACCGACTAATTTCTGTAGGGCGTACATTGCCTTGTTCTCAGATAGTGGAGCGGTACGGAAGACCCCGATTGCAAGTCCGATAAGGAGACCTGTGATGGTTCCGATAATGGAGATTAGGAGTGTGATACCAGCACCACGCAAGAGTTGTTGCCAGTTTTCAGAAAGGATCTTAGTGACTTGGCTAAAGAAACTACTTTCTTCCTCCGTTGTTGTAGACTCCACAGGTTGCTCTTTGATCATACGATCCATGAGGGCTACTTGTTCATCCTTAGAGATGGTTTCGATGCTCGCATTGATTTGGCTGATGCGGCTGTCATCTTTACGAAGTCCAATGGCAATAGCTGTATCTTCTTCTCCAGTTTTGAAACCTGGTTGAGGTTGGATCATTTTGAACTTAGCGTTAGCAGACTCAGCGGTCATTGCTTCAGGTCGTTCAGAAACATAGGCATCAATAACACCGGCCTCCAGAGCTTGACGCATTTGGGCGAAGTCACCCATAGCTGTTTCTTTTTTGGCACCTGGAATTTGGGAAATCAGGTCATAAAGGTAAACACCTTGTTGAGACGTGATTTTTGCTCCGCTAAAGTCCTCTAAAGATTTGGCATTGGCATAGGCAGAGTCCTTTTTGACTAATAGAACCGGTTCGCTAGTATAGTAACTGCTTGAAAAAGCAATTTCTTGTTTGCGTTCAGCGGTTGGGCTCATACCGGCAATGATCATATCAATTTTGCCAGAAGTAAGTGCTGGAACAAGTCCTTCCCATTTGGTTTTCACAACCAAAGGTTCCTTGCCTAAGTCTTTGGCAATCTTTTTAGCGATTTGAACATCGTAGCCGTTGGCATATTGGTTGGTACCGTCGATTTTGACGGCGCCGTTACTATCGTCGTCTTGGGTCCAGTTGAAGGGGGCGTAAGCAGCCTCCATCCCGATGCGTAAATATTCGTCGGCTTGGACTTGGCTAACTAGTCCTAAGGTAAGGGCTAAGCTAGCAAGGATAGATAAGCATAATTTTTTCATGTTTTCTCCTATTTCTAGTCTAAAAATGACTCCCTCTATTGTATCTAAAAATAGTGAGATTTTCAATACAAGTAAGCCTTTACTTATAAAAAATGATATAATGGTAAAAAGATTGAAAGGGAACCGATTATGAAAAAAAGATGGCTGTTGGCTTTGGTATTTGCTTATTTATTATTTATACCGAGCCTAGTTTTTGCAGTAGACTTTGATATCTTATCCTATCAGGGTGATTTGAATATTCATGCAGATAATACTGCAATTTTTAAGGAAACAATTACCTACCGCTTTGGAGATGATTATAATGGTCAGTTAGTTGGACTCGGGAAAGCTGGGAAAATGCCAGAAGGATTTGACATTGATCCCGATCCGACCGTTCAGGTCTCTAAAAATGGCAGAATTGTTCAAAATGCTTCCTTCTATACTATGGAGGAAGAGGACGGTTACAAGGTAAAAATTTACAATGCTGGATATGCTGGAGATACTGTTCGTGTAACGGTTACCTGGAAACTAACAAACCTTCTCTTCTTATATAAGGATATCGCAGAGCTAAATTGGCAACCCTTGACAGATAGTACTGGAGATATCAAAGAGATTGAGTTTAAGGTTAGCTCTGATACCCCAGCAGAGAAACTCTATTTTCATGCAGGCCAACTCCTAAGGGACTCTAGTGTTGAAAAAGTAAATAATCTCTATCATGTCAAAATGAAAGACCTTCCTAGAAAGAGTCAAATCGAATTACATGCTTACTGGCCGAGAAGTGCTTTTGCAGGAGCTCCAGATCAAGGATTAGAGGAAGAACGTTTAACCGATTTTAACCGGATTGAAAGCAATATAGCGACAGAAAAAGCGCAAAGTGAGATTTTGATGAAATGGGTATTTCCCGTCATTTTTATGAGCCTCTTACTTCTAGTTCCTATCTTCTATAGGATGTTTCGTCAGAGTACAAGCATTAAAAAGGTCTTTCCAAAAGATCATCGACTCTACGAACCACCGATGGATTTGCCTCCAATGGTTTTAGCAGAAGCAGTGTATTCAACTTCCTTAGAGGAAGTCAATCCCCTAAACAAATCAGGGTTTGGTAAATTTACTTTTGAACGTTTGATTCAGGCAACCTTGTTGGATTTAGTAGATCGAGGCCATTTATCTATTTTCCAAGGTGATGAGGAACCTTATGTGCGCATTATCAGTGAAAAGGGTTTGTCCAATTTTGAGAAAGAATGTCTGCGCATGACCTTGTCAAATAAGAAAGAATTGGCTATTTCAGAGCTCTTCCCTGATTACCAAGTTTCATCTTCCCTTTACCGTGGTGCCAAAGAGTCAGATGAAAAACATATCCGAGAAACAGGCTCGCGTCTCAAACGCTCCTTTGAAGGAAGACTTCAACGCATTCAGTCTTGTGTCAAGGATAAGGTCCATGTACTTCGTATCCCAAGCTACTATCGTCCCTTGACAAGCGAGGAACGCCGCCTTGCTCTCGGGATGCGAGTTTGTTCAGCCATAACAGCTCTAGGTGGATTGCTATTCTTTTACTATAGCTGGCAAACACATGGCTTCTTTTCAATCCCATTTCTACTCTTAGGATTGACAGGATTAGGGACTAGTTTCTGGGTTTACCTTGCCACGCGAGGAGCCTATCGCGATGGAGTTCTAACAGAGGAAGGAGCGGAGATCTTCTATCTCTGGACGAGTTTTGAAAATATGCTTCGCGACATCGCTCATCTGGATCAGGCCGAGCTAGAGAGCATCGTCCTTTGGAACCGTCTACTGGTCTATGCGACTCTCTTTGGTTATGCCAAGAAGGTAAGCAAGTTAATGAAAGTTCGCCATATTCAGCTTGAAAATCCAGATTTGAATCTTTATGTAGCCTATGGTTGGCACTCACAGTTCTACACCTCAACTGCACAAATCAAGCAATATACTGCTGTCGCAAATACAGCTAGCAATTACTCTGTATCTTCTGGAAGTGGTTCTTCAGGTGGAGGATTCTCAGGAGGCGGAGGCGGTGGTAGCATCGGCGCCTTCTAAAAAATCTATCGCAACATCTGAAATTATGTTATAATAGAGGACAGAAAAAGGAGTAATGTATGTATTTTATTGAAATTTTGAAGTCAATCTTTTTTGGGATTGTTGAAGGAATTACTGAATGGTTGCCCATTTCAAGTACTGGCCACTTGATCTTGGTTGAAGAATTTGTACAATACAAGGACCAGAATGAAGCCTTCATGTCTATGTTTAATGTTGTCATTCAGCTTGGTGCCATTTTAGCAGTTATGGTCATTTACTTTAATAAGCTCAATCCCTTCAAACATGGTAAAACTAAGGTAGAAGTTCGTAGAACTTGGCAATTGTGGTCGAAAGTTTTCGTTGCGACCTTGCCTTTACTATTGGTCTTTAAATTGGATGATTGGTTTGATGCCAACTTCCATAACATGGTTTCGGTTGCGATCATGTTGATTATCTATGGGGTTGCCTTTATCTATCTTGAAAAACGAAATAAGGCCCAAGCTATTGAACCAACAGTAACAGAGCTAGACAAATTGCCTTATAAAACAGCCCTTTACATTGGGCTCTTCCAAGTCCTCGCTCTCTTCCCAGGAACGAGCCGTTCTGGTGCGACTATCGTTGGTGGTTTGTTAAATGGAACGAGCCGCTCTGTCGTAACAGAGTTTACCTTCTATCTCGGAATTCCTGTTATGTTCGGAGCTAGTGCTTTAAAGATTTTCAAATTTATCAAAGCAGGTCAACTCTTGAGTTTTGGACAACTGTTCTTGCTCTTGGTTGCTATGGGTGTTGCCTTCGCAGTCAGCATGGTTGCCATTCGTTTCTTGACCAGCTATGTGAAGAAACACGACTTTACACTCTTTGGTAAATACCGTATCGTACTTGGTAGTGTTTTGTTGCTTTATAGTTTTGTGCGTTTGTTTGTATAAGAAAAAAGCTTGAGGGAATTTTCCTTCAAGCTTTTTAAAATCCTGTCACTGTAATTCCTAGTAAACGGATACCTTTTTCTTTGTCAGCTAGTTCTTCGTAGAGTTGAAGGGCAGTTTGAGAAATCTGACTAGCGTCCTGTGTTGCTTGTGGGAGGCTTTTTCGTCTAGTTAGAGTAGAGAAGTCAGCATATCGTATTTTTAGGATAATGATTTTTCCAGCTTTGTCCTGCGTGCTGAGATTGAGAGCTACCTTTTCAGAGAGTAGAGTCAGCTCTTTTTTGATGTCTTCTTCTACTTGCAGAATCTTTCCATAGGTTTTTTCCTTGCCAATGGACTTACGAATGCGATCGGACTTGACTGGTGAGTTATGAATACCACGAGCCTTTCGATAAAGATCAAAACCGAGTCTGCCAAATCGATCGATTAAAGTGACTTCTGAGACATCCAATAAGTCTGCGCCAGTATAAATGCCCATTTCATGAAGGCGTTCAACTGTTTTTTTGCCCACACCGTGAAATTTTGCAATGTCCATTTGTTTGAGAAAATCCTCAGCCTGATCTGGGAGGATGACTGTTAAACCATGTGGTTTTTGATAGTCACTAGCCATTTTAGCTAAGAATTTGTTATAAGAGACGCCTGCAGAAGCAGTCAGGTGTAGCTCCTGCCAGATATCCTGTTGGATGAGACGAGCTATTTTGACGGCTGACTTGATACCGAGTTTATTTTCCGTCACATCCAAGTATGCCTCGTCAATACTCATAGGTTCAATCAAATCAGTGTAGCGTTTAAAAATAGCTCGAATCTCAAGCCCCACTGCCTTATACTTTTCATAATTTCCAGAGATAAAGACAGCTTGGGGACAGCGCTCATAAGCTTCTTTAGAGCTCATGGCCGAATGAACACCAAAAGCTCGTGCCTCGTAGCTACAGGTAGAAACGACACCACGCCCACCTGTTTGTCTGGGGTCGCTTCCAATGATAACAGGTTTGCCCTTTAACTTAGGATTATCTCTGATTTCCACCGCAGCAAAAAAGGCATCCATGTCGATATGGATGATTTTTCTGGACAAATCATTTATCAATGGAAATATGAGCATTCCAATCCCTTTCTAGTGTCATTTTCTATTTATTATACCCTTTTTTCTGAAAAAATGGGAAAGTTCAACCCTACTTTCAAAAATATAATACAGATGAGAATAAAAAAGAGACTGTATTATAAAAGAAAGCGTCTAAAATGCCGATTTTCTCTTGTTGAAATCGGTTACTGTATGGTATACTTGACTCAAGAATGTAACAGATGACTGTTACTAGAAAAAAGAGGACATTAACATGGTTGTTAAGACAGTTGTTGAAGCACAAGATATTTTTGATAAAGCTTGGGAAGGCTTCAAAGGCATAGATTGGAAAGAAAAAGCAAGTATTTCTCGCTTCGTTCAAGCTAACTACACACCTTACGATGGAGATGAAAGTTTCCTTGCTGGACCAACAGAACGTTCACTTCACATCAAAAAAATCGTAGAAGAAACAAAAGCACACTACGAAGAAACTCGTTTCCCAATGGACACTCGTCCAACATCTATTGCTGATATTCCTGCTGGATTTATCGACAAAGAAAATGAAGTTATCTTCGGTATCCAAAACGATGAACTCTTCAAATTGAACTTCATGCCAAAAGGTGGTATCCGTATGGCTGAAACTACTTTGAAAGAAAATGGATACGAACCAGATCCAGCTGTTCACGAAATCTTCACTAAATACGTAACAACAGTTAACGACGGTATCTTCCGTGCCTACACTTCAAACATTCGTCGCGCTCGTCACGCTCACACTGTAACTGGTCTTCCAGATGCCTACTCACGTGGACGTATCATCGGTGTTTACGCACGTCTTGCTCTTTACGGTGCAGACTACTTGATGCAAGAAAAAGTAAACGACTGGAATGCGATCAAAGAAATCGATGAAGAAACAATCCGTCTTCGTGAAGAAGTAAACCTTCAGTACCAAGCATTGCAACAAGTTGTTCGCTTGGGTGATCTTTACGGAGTTGATGTCCGCAAACCAGCGATGAACACGAAAGAAGCCATCCAATGGGTTAACATCGCCTTCATGGCTGTCTGCCGTGTTATCAATGGTGCTGCTACATCTCTAGGACGTGTGCCAATCGTATTGGATATCTTTGCAGAACGTGACCTTGCTCGTGGTACATTTACTGAATCAGAAATCCAAGAGTTCGTTGATGATTTCGTTATGAAACTTCGTACAGTTAAATTTGCTCGTACAAAAGCTTATGACCAATTGTACTCAGGTGACCCAACCTTCATCACAACTTCTATGGCTGGTATGGGTAACGATGGTCGTCACCGTGTTACTAAGATGGACTACCGTTTCTTGAACACTCTTGACAACATCGGTAACTCTCCAGAGCCAAACTTGACAGTTCTTTGGACTGATAAATTGCCATACAACTTCCGTCGCTACTGTATGCATATGAGCCACAAACACTCTTCTATCCAATACGAAGGTGTAACAACAATGGCTAAAGACGGATACGGAGAAATGAGCTGTATCTCATGCTGTGTGTCACCACTTGACCCAGAAAACGAAGATCAACGCCACAACATCCAGTACTTCGGTGCTCGTGTAAACGTTTTGAAAGCCCTTCTTACTGGTTTGAACGGTGGTTACGACGATGTTCACAAAGACTACAAAGTATTTGACATCGATCCTATCCGTGACGAAGTTCTTGAATTCGAATCAGTTAAAGCGAACTTTGAAAAATCTCTTGACTGGTTGACTGACACTTATGTAGATGCTTTGAACATCATCCACTACATGACTGACAAGTACAACTACGAAGCTGTTCAAATGGCCTTCTTGCCAACTAAACAACGTGCCAACATGGGATTCGGTATCTGTGGATTTGCTAACACTGTTGATACATTGTCAGCTATCAAATACGCTACCGTTAAACCAATCCGTGACGAAAATGGATACATCTACGATTACGAAACAATCGGTGAATACCCACGTTGGGGTGAAGATGACCCACGTTCAAACGAATTGGCAGAATGGTTGATCGAAGCTTATACAACTCGTCTACGTAGCCACAAACTTTACAAAGACGCAGAAGCTACAGTATCACTATTGACAATCACATCTAACGTTGCTTACTCTAAACAAACTGGTAACTCACCAGTCCACAAAGGTGTATACCTCAACGAAGATGGTTCTGTGAACTTGTCTAAACTTGAATTCTTCTCACCAGGTGCGAACCCATCTAACAAAGCTAAAGGTGGATGGTTGCAAAACTTGAACTCACTTGCTAGCCTTGACTTTGGTTACGCAGCTGACGGTATCTCATTGACAACTCAAGTTTCTCCACGTGCTCTTGGTAAGACTCGTGACGAACAAGTTGATAACTTGGTAACAATCCTTGATGGTTACTTCGAAAACGGTGGACAACACGTTAACTTGAACGTTATGGACTTGAACGATGTTTACGAAAAGATCATGTCAGGTGAAGACGTTATCGTACGTATCTCTGGATACTGTGTAAACACTAAATACCTCACTCCAGAACAAAAAACTGAATTGACACAACGTGTCTTCCACGAAGTTCTTTCAATGGATGACGCATTGAGCTAAGATTCAATTAGAATGAAAAGAAAGCCAGTCAAAATGACTGGCTTTTTACTATAATATCAAAGATTGGCCTAATTGTAGATATAATATATATTAAGCTATTTATATCAGTTTACCGATATAAATAGTTCAAAATTGAATGGCTAGGTTATAGAATGGTGCAAATACGTGTATTTTTAAGTTAATATACTTGAATAGATTGTATTGAAATGTTATAATATATCAGATAAACTCTAGTTAGTGATAGGGGTTGTCAAAATGGTATGATGTAATCTCTTAGGGAGATTAGAAATAAAAATTTCATATAGAAAAGAGGAGAAGAAATGTCGAAAAGCAAAGCGTTAAACATGCTTTCTAAATTTTCTGCGTTAACTTTTGCTATTTTAGCTCTAGCATCTGTTTTGGTAGGGATTGTTAAAGCAGATAATCCTGTTTCAAAAGAATTGACACAAGTAATTACAGGCATCGATCTATTAGATGCTTCAGACACTAAGCAAAATGTGAGTTCAGAAGGAGATTTCTCGCTTCGTACGAATTTAGCATATAAGCTTCGCGTGACCTTTGATCTCAAACAGTATAATGAACATCTGAATAATGGAGATTATTTTACCTTTGATATACCTGCTCCTATGGCAGTTTATGAAGGGAGTCAGGATTTAATTGATCCGACAACAAAAGTTACTATTGGAGAAGCAGAAGTGACTTCAAATGGTACTGATCAAGGTGGGAAAGCAAAAATCACCTTAAAAAACTTGGATAAATATCTAGAGAAAACTGGTGGAGATAAGGTAAAGGATGTGTCAGGGAATTTTTCTGTTACTTTTAGATTCTTAAAGGATCAGAATAAAACCCGTATTAACTTTAATTCATCCTCATTGAAGCAAGAAGTGACTCACATTTATTCATCAAAAACAATCGATGGTCCCAAAGTTGGTACTGAAAATTATGCTAAAATTGGGGGTCGTGCTGCCCTTGAAAATTGGAACTCTCCAAAACTGGCTGAGATTGGTTCGGTTAGCAAGGGAGATGCATGGTCTACCTGGCGCGTACGTGTAAATACAGAGAAACAAGACTTAGGACAAAATATTGTATTACATGATACTATACCAAATGATGATACTAGTTACACTCCTGCACAGTATATTCCTGAGACTCTAAAAGTGTATAAGGCAAATATCACTGTTGGGACTTCTGCTGTTCCAGATGATGCAGTATTGTTAACGGAGGGACAAGACTATACCGTTTCGTGGAACGAAAACTATACTTCATTCGATATCATTTTTAAAGATGGAACGACCTCTTATATAGTATCTTATAACACAACAACTCCTAATGATGGAAGTAAAGTAGGAAATAGGGTTGCTCTGTCATTGGCTGACGGGACTAAATTAGCACAGAATACAAGTCGTCCGGGAGCACTTGATATGACAGCTGAGGCGACGTCTTTGATTTCTGGAACGATTGTAGCATCTACTGCTTACCAAATTAAGATTCATAAGACTGATGCCTTCACTCTTGCTCCGGTTTCGGGTGCGGTATATACTGTGACAGCAGCAGATGATGCAAGTGAAACAACAGAAGTGACTACGAATGAAAAAGGAGTAGCGCTTACGAAAACTTATGATCAGAAATGGGAAGGTAAAACGTTTAAGATCAAAGAGAAGACTGCCCCAGCAGGTTATAAACTAGATGAAAAAGAGTATACAGTTAAACTCGGTGCTGCGGGTTCTACTATTCATCTTAAAGATGAACCTGTTCCAGCTGTATTCAATGTGACGGCTAAGAAAGTAGTAGAAGGACGTACAGATAAACTTCCAAAAGCGGATGAGTTTACCTTTAACCTATTTTCTGCAGAGAACTTGAAGGACCCTGTAGCCACAGCAAAATCAAAAGCTGATGGAACTATTACCTTTGAGAATCTCCAAGTAAAAGGTGCGGGAACTTATCACTACATCATCAAAGAGGACACTTCAACAGCAGTTGCAGGCGTTACATTTGATACAGAAGCCAAGAAAGTTACTGTAGCAGCAACTTTCCAAAGTGGAGTTTTAACAGCAACTGTCACATCTGCAGAACCAACTTTCACTAACACTTATAAAGCAACTCCAGCTAAAGAAACTATCACAGCTAAGAAAGTCTTGAACGGTAAAGAACTTGAAGCTGATAAATACGAATTCGAACTTAAAAAAGGTGAAGAAGTCGTTGCGACAGCTAAAAACGCTGCAGACGGCACCGTTACTTTCAAAGAAATTGAGTTCGAAACAGCAGGTGATTACACTTACACTATCACTGAAAAAGCGGGTAGTGAAAAAGGTGTGACATACGATACTGCTAAACACGAAGTTAAGGTAAAAGTTACAGATAACGGGGAAGGAAAACTTGTTGCAGCTGTTACAGGTAACAACCCAACCTTCACCAATACCTATAAAGCAGCTCCAGCAAAAGAAATTATCAAAGCTACTAAAGTTTTGGATGGTAAAAAACTTGAAGCTGATAAATACGAGTTTGAACTTAAAGAAAAAGAAAGTGACAAAGTCGTTGCGACAGCTAAAAACGCTGCAGACGGTACTGTTACTTTCAAAGAAATCGAATACAATGAAGCAGGCGACCACACTTACACTATCTCAGAAAAAGCAGGTAGCGAAGCAGGTGTGACATACGACACTGCTACACATGAAGTGACAGTAAACGTTACAGATAACGGTCAAGGTCAACTTGAGGCGGCTGTTGCAGGTAACAACCCAACCTTCACCAACACTTATAAAGCAGCTCCAGCAAAAATTGCTATTGAAGCTAAAAAAGTTTTGAACGGTAAAGAGCTAGAGATAGATGAGTTTGAGTTTGAACTGAAAGAGGGTGATAAGGTTGTTGCGACAGCAAAGAATGCTGCTGGTGGATTGATTCGTTTTTCTGAAATTAGCTATTCAAAAGCAGGAGTATATAACTATACTATTACAGAAAAGGTTGGCAATAAACTTGGTGTAACTTATGATAAAACAGAACATCCAGCAACTGTAGAAGTGAAAGATAATGGCTCAGGTCAACTTGTCGCGACAGTTACAAGTGAAACACCAGTTTTCGTTAATGACTATAAAGCGGAACCTGCGCAGGCTACAATCAAAGCTAAGAAAGTCTTGAAAGGAAAAGCGCTTGAAGCTGATGCTTATACTTTCGAACTGAAAGAAGGTTCAGACCTTGTAGCTACGGCTAAGAATACTGCCTCAGGAGAAGTTGTCTTCAACGTCACTTTCTCAGCAGCAGGCGATTACGCTTACACTATTACTGAAAAAGCTGGTGACGATAAAACAATCACTTATGATCAAACTGCGTATGAAGTGTTCGTCACTGTTGCGGATGATGGTAAAGGCCAATTGGTTGCGACTGTAGAAGATGCGGATACAGAACGGGTCTTCACAAATATTTATACAGCACCAGCTCCAACAGCTACATCAGCAACACTTGAGTTTACGAAAGAATTGACTGGTCGTACTTTGGTTGATGGTGAGTTCCAATTTGAATTGTACAAAGATGGACAAAAAATTGATACAAAAACAAACCAAGGTGGAAGAGTAACATTTAATACAATCAACTATGATGCAGAAGGTGTTCATACTTATACTGTAAAAGAAGTGAATGCTGGAGCAACTGGTATTACTTACGATACAGAAAAGACTGCAAAGGTAACAGTAACCAAAGATGCAGCAACAAATGCCTTGAAGGCAGCTGTTGAATATCCAGCAGGTAGTGTCTTCAAGAATAGCTTCAAAGCACCAGCGGTAGAAGCTACGATTGAAGCAACTAAGAAACTTGAAGGTAAAGAACTTGCGGCTGATGCTTATACTTTCGAATTGAAAGAGAAAGGCGCAGTTGTAGCAGAAGCTAAGAATACTGCCGAAGGTAAAGTAGCCTTTGTTCGTTCATTCGAAGAAGCAGGTACTCATACTTATACCTTGGTTGAAAAAGTTGGTACTGAAGAGGGTATTGAATACGATAAGACTGAGCATACCGTAACAGTCACTGTAGTTGCGGATGATCAAGGTCTCTTGACTGCAAAGGTTTCGTATACCGATGGTAAAGAAGTTGTATTTACAAATAAATACACTGTTCCAACACCAATACCAGAACCAAATCCAAATCCAGCTCCAAATAATCCAGGAACAACGCCAGATCCAGCACCAACACCAGATCCAACGCCAAATAATCCAGGAACAAATCCAACTCCAGGAACAGAACCAACTGATCCAGGACAAAAAGAGGATCCAAAACCAGCACCTCCAGCTACTGAGACTAAAGGTAAAGCTGAACTTCCAAACACAGGGGAAGCAACCTCTATCCTTTCTGCGCTTGGATTTGTAGTCTTGGCATTGAGTGGATTGGTATTCTTCGTAAAACGCAAAGCTTAAGCTTTTGTAGAAGAAACATGAAACTTGGTAAGTGAGAATATTTCTTCTCTCTTAAACTTGATAGAGAAAGTCTCTAGAAAATTCGTTTTCTAGGGGCTTTTTTGTACTTCAAAAAATTTTTTTAAAAAATAGTCAAATTTGGTCAAAATGCTATTGACTTTTACTGACCAAAGTGGTATAGTAGGAACATAAGGAAAATGAATTCCTTAGAAAACTTCATTTTCAATGATTCTATTTCTTGAAAATGTACGATAGATACCCTAGAAAGGGGTGAGGCCTATGTTAAATCTAACAGACTTTGAAAAAAAGATGATAAAAGGCTTATTTAAGAAAGAAAAACCAGAAATTATACGTAGGGTAGCTAGTTAGCTAGTCTAAAATTTTTAAAACAAAGGTCAAAGATAGTCAATATCAGAGATCGCATATAATTAAGAATAAACGAGGTAAAGAATATGAACAACAACTTTAATAACTTTAACAACATGGATGATTTATTTAACCAATTGATGGGTGGTATGCGAGGATATAGTTCTGAAAATCGTCGCTACCTGATTAATGGACGTGAAGTGACACCTGAGGAATTTGCTCACTATCGTGCAACTGGTCAATTGCCAGGTAATGCAGAAGTTGATGGACAAATGCAACAACAGGCTTCAGGTATGAAACAAGACGGTGTCCTTGCTAAACTAGGTCGTAACTTGACAGCGGAAGCTCGTGAGGGCAAGTTGGATCCTGTTATCGGACGAAACAAGGAAATTCAAGAAACATCTGAAATCCTCTCACGTCGTACGAAAAATAATCCTGTTCTGGTCGGAGATGCAGGTGTTGGTAAGACAGCCGTTGTCGAAGGCTTGGCACAAGCTATTGTGAATGGAGATGTTCCAGCTGCCATCAAGAATAAGGAAATTATTTCTATTGATATCTCAGGTCTTGAAGCTGGTACTCAATACCGTGGCAGCTTTGAAGAAAACGTTCAAAATCTAGTCAATGAAGTGAAAGAAGCAGGGAATATTATCCTCTTCTTTGATGAAATTCACCAAATTCTCGGTGCTGGTAGCACTGGTGGAGACAGTGGATCTAAAGGGCTTGCGGACATTCTCAAGCCAGCTCTCTCTCGTGGTGAGTTGACTGTTATTGGGGCAACGACTCAAGACGAATACCGTAATACCATCTTGAAAAATGCAGCACTTGCTCGTCGTTTCAACGAAGTTAAGGTCAATGCTCCTTCAGCAGAGGATACCTTTAAAATCCTTCAAGGGATTCGTGACCTCTATCAACAACACCACAATGTCATCTTGCCAGACGAAGTCTTGAAAGCAGCGGTGGATTATTCTATCCAATACATTCCTCAACGTAGCTTGCCAGATAAGGCTATTGACCTTGTGGACGTAACGGCTGCTCACTTGGCAGCTCAACATCCTGTAACAGATGTGCATGCTGTTGAACGGGAGATTGAGGCAGAAAAAGACAAGCAAGAAAAAGCAGTTGAGGCAGAAGACTTTGAAGCAGCTCTTAATGCTAAGACACGCATTGCTGAATTAGAGAAAAAAGTCGCAAACCACACAGAAGACATGAAAGTGACTGCAAGCATCAACGATGTGGCTGAGTCTGTGGAACGAATGACAGGTATTCCAGTGTCACAAATGGGAGCGTCAGACATCGAACGTTTGAAAGATATGGCTCATCGCTTGGAACACAAGGTAATCGGCCAAGATAAGGCAGTAGAAGCAGTGGCTCGTGCTATCCGTCGTAACCGCGCTGGTTTTGATGAAGGCAATCGCCCAATCGGTAGCTTCCTCTTTGTAGGGCCTACTGGAGTTGGTAAGACGGAGCTTGCTAAGCAATTGGCGCTCGATATGTTTGGTACCAAGGATGCGATTATCCGCTTGGATATGTCTGAATACAGTGACCGCACAGCCGTTTCTAAATTGATCGGTACAACAGCAGGTTATGTGGGTTATGATGACAATAGCAATACCTTGACAGAACGTGTTCGTCGCAATCCATACTCTATCATTCTCTTGGACGAAATTGAAAAGGCTGATCCTCAAGTCATTACCCTTCTCCTCCAAGTCTTGGATGATGGTCGTTTGACTGATGGTCAAGGAAATACAGTGAACTTCAAGAACACAGTCATTATCGCGACATCAAATGCTGGATTTGGCTATGAAGCCAACTTGACAGAAGATGCGGATAAGCCAGAATTGATGGATCGTTTGAAACCATTCTTCCGCCCAGAGTTCCTTAACCGCTTTAACGCAGTTATCGAATTCTCACACTTGAATAAGGAAGACCTTTCTAAGATTGTGGACTTGATGTTGGCGGAAGTCAACCAAACCTTGGCTAAGAAAGACATTGATTTGGAAGTCAGCCAAGCAGCTAAAGACTTTATCACAGAAGAAGGTTATGACGAAGTTATGGGTGTTCGCCCTCTCCGTCGCGTGGTGGAACAACAAATTCGTGATAAGGTAACAGATTTCCACTTGGATCATCTAGATGCCAAACATTTGGAAGCAGATATGGAAGATGGCGTTTTGGTTATTCGTGAAAAAGCCTAACTCAAGATTTTGAGAATAAAAAAAGAAGGAACTAGCTAAAAAGCTGGTTCCTTTTTGTGTTTAGATGACATGGCGCTCAAAGGCATCATCTGAAATTCCTTGTTCTAGGATGAGTTTCGCCCATTCTTTAGCAGAAAAGAGGCTGTGGTCCTTGTAGTTTCCGCAAGATTCGATGGTTGTTCCAGGAACATCTTCCCAAGTAGTGGTTTCAGCGATTTCCTTGAGTGAATCCTTGATAACAGCAGCAATTTCAGCACTGGTATGACGTCCCCACATAATCATGTGAAAACCTGTACGGCAGCCAAATGGCGAACAGTCAATCATGCCGTCAATGCGGGTACGGATGAGTTTTGCCAAGAGGTGTTCGATAGTGTGAAGCCCAGCAGTAGGGATAGAGTCCTCATTTGGCTGTACCAAGCGAATATCAAAGTTGGAGATGACATCTCCCTTTGGTCCGGTTTCTTCCCCAATCAAGCGAACATAGGGGGCTTTAACAATGGTGTGGTCAAGTTCAAAACTTTCAACAATAACTTCTTTTGACATGGTAGTTCCTTTCAGTTTTCTTCTTTCATTATAACATAAAGGGTGCTGTTGATGGAGTTTGATAAATGACTTTTTGGTACTAGAATGATAATAAAGTCTCTATACATAAACCTCAGAATTATAAAGAAAGAATGGAGAGAAGAATACCTTGTGAAAGAAAAGTTTAGTTTTTCTAGTGGAACTAAGGTGAATTTTGAAAATTGGATCAACTTTTTCTGAAATTTCTGTTTAATCTCTGAACTAATTCTGAACTAGATTGGGTATACTGGAGAAAATAAAGACAAAGGAGTTCAGTATGGAACATATTGTAAAAATTGATCGTGTTTCTAAAAAATATGGAGACAAGCAAATTTTAAAGGATATTTCTTTTACAGCTAGGAGTGGTCGCATTACGGCTTTTCTAGGACATAATGGTGCAGGAAAAAGCTCGACCTTGAGGATTCTCTTGGGCTTAGATCGGGCGACAGCAGGAACTGCGACTTTTGATGGGCAAACCTATCAGTCAATGATTTATCCTCTCAAAACAGTAGGTGCAGCTTTTGACGGTATTGGAGGTCTGCCAAATAGAAAGGTTTACGACCATCTGCATATTATTGCTGCAAGTAATGCTATTCCGAAGTTTCGGATTGATGAGGTATTGGATATGACTGGGATCGCTCATAAGAAAAAGGATTTCTTATCAAGCCTGTCTCTAGGAGAGGGGCAGCGCCTGGGGTTGGCAGTAGCTTTACTAGGTGATCCCCAGTTTTTAATATTAGATGAGCCGACCAATGGACTGGATCCAAGTGGGATTAAGTGGTTTAGAAGGTTTATTCGCCAGCAGGCTGATTTAGGGAAAACCGTCCTTCTATCCTCTCATATTCTGTCTGAGGTACAAATGGTAACAGATGATGTAGTCTTGATTCATCATGGGCAAATTATCGAACAGGGAACGCTAGAAGATGTATTACAAGGAACAGATAGTTTAGAAGAGCTCTTCTTCGACTTAACAGAGGAGGTTTAAGATGAAAGAAACGATGTCCTTATTGCATTCAGAGTGGTTGAAAATCCAATCAACCAAGGCTTTCAGGGTAAGTGTGGTCTTTATGCTGTTATTGGTACCTGTTGTGTCATGGCTAGAGGGACGTCAGTATCTGTCTATCGGTTTAGATGCGACCCCTGAGACGGTTCCCGGTCTGGCAGAAGCTATTGATCCGCTTGAATATCTAGGTCTTAATGGCGCTTCTATGGGTGGTATGGTTTTAGTCATCTTATCTGGAATTTTGGGAGCAACGGAATTTCAGTCTCATAGCTTGCGAACCAGTCTATTGGCTTGTAATAACCGCTTGAAGCTACTTATGGGGAAAATATTGACCTTTGGTTTGTTTTCACTCATCATTAGCTTGTTATCCATTTATTTGAGCTATATTGTCATGCACTTGGCTTTAGGAAAAGAAGGGCTACATCCAATTTTACTTAATCAAGCTGCCTGGAGTCATCTTTTATGGAAGGCACTAGCTACTGCATTGCTAGGTCTCTTGTCCTTTTTATTGGGATTGCTTGGGCGGACGATGTTGCTTCCCTTACTCTTTCTTGTGCCCCAGCTCTATAATCTGGGAAACTACCTGGCAGCTCATACGAGTTGGGGTGCTTATCTGCCACAGCCCGCAGGAGAGTTATTTGTTGCAACGCCGACTTCCCAATATGCCAACAATCCCTTGCAAGGACTCTTGATACTAAGCGTATGGTTGCTAGTCATCGGCGTCATGGCCTCTCTGCGCTTTTTGAAGACGGATTTAGGAGGACGCTACTGATGATAAAAGCTCTGCTTAAAAGTGAATGGATTAAGTTTCGTTCTTACTATCTCGTTCTTGGTGTCGCCTTGGTGGCTCTGGTAGTCGTTCCTTTTTTTCTGATGAATCTTGACTACAGTCAGACAGCAGTTGGCCAGACAAAGGCTCTGAGTGAAGCTTTGCATGCTCTCTATCTGGCGCAGCCTGTCATCGTCATCTTTACTTCCCTCTATTTTGCCCAGGAGTTTGTCAAGTCTGGGATGCGAACGAATTTTCTAACCGTATCAAATAGAAAGGCTTGGTTGGCTGGGAAATTCCTTTTTCTGGCCGTTCTGCTCTTGGTTCTCTACAGTGTCATGATAGGCAGCTGTTTCTTTGTTATGCTGGCTCGATTTGACCTAGACTTTAGCTGGCCCTTACTGGGGAAATTCCTCTATTACAGCTCTTTTGGTCTTCTCAGCAATCTTTTTCTGGCTCTTTTAGCTGCTGGTCTCGCTTTGCTCTTTCAATCTTGGGTTGTGCCGGTGTCGGTGCTATTTCCTCTCTTGATTGGTCTTAGCCGTTTATTGACAACTTTTATCAAAGAAGCAAAGTACCTGCCCGATCTGGCTACGCTAAATCTTTTTGAGTATGAAGGGCTTCAGCATTCAATAGATCTATCAGGGTTGGGAATACAGCTGTTCTGGCTAGCTTTGATTTGGAGCTCTGCTATATTCTTGACCTTGAAACGAGATGTTCGCTAGAGGTATGCTATAATGGAAATCATGAGACAGTATCGTATTTTGGTGGTTGATGACGACCGGAGCATTTTAAAGCTGGTGAAAAACGTCCTAGAGCTAGATGCTTATGACGTGACGACGCTTGATCGGATAGAAGAGCTCGAGCTGACGGATTTTGTAGGATATGATTTGATTCTGCTAGATGTGATGATGGAGCCTGTTAATGGTTTTGAGCTGTGTTCCTACATTCGTCCTCATCTTTCGTGTCCAATTATCTTTCTGACAGCTAAGGAGTTAGAGGCGGACAAGGTGGAAGGGCTCTTTCGCGGAGCAGATGACTATATTGTCAAGCCTTTTGGGACCAAAGAATTGCTGGCGCGTGTCAGAGCTCATCTTCGGCGGGAGGAAAGACGGGAGGAGCGATATTCTGAAATTGCTTCTTGTCAATTTTATCCAGAGCGCTATGAAGTTGCCTATTTTGGTAAAGTCTTGAAATTTTCAGAGCGAGAGTTTAAGTTGCTGCATTTACTAGCTAGCAATCCCAAGCAGACCTTTTCAGCTGAACGCCTGCATACCTTGCTTTACCCAGAAAGCTCAGAAACACAGCTTCGCTCCATCTCAGAATACGTATATCAGATTCGCCAAAAATGCAAACAAGAAGGGCTGCAAGCAATCGCAACAGTGAGAGGAGTAGGCTATAGATGGCAATTAGAACCCGAAATTTCAAAAGCCTAGTTTGGACAACCAGTTTAAAAATCGTCTTTTTCCATGTTTTGATTTTTGTGCTTATAGGCTATGAATTTACGCAAGGAAGTGATTACGTTCTTTTCACCTTGTTCTTCTGGGCAGGGAGCTTGCTGCTGATTACTTTTTATCATATTTTGAAATTGCTCCGAAAAATCGACAGGGAAATAAAAATGCTAAAGAGCGAGAAGCTTTTAGAAGAAAATCAAAGTCAGCTTTTTCGGATTGAGGAAATGCTAGAAGTCTATAGCGATTTACGGAGCAGCCACCAAGAAAATGCTCGTCTTCTAGAAAGAGAGCAGCAGCATAATCAGGAGTTGATTTTACAGCTGTCAGCGACATCGCACGATTTGAAGACGCCCCTAACTGTGATTAAAGGGAACGCTGAGCTCTTGGAATTGGCGCAGTTGGGCCATCCACAGGCAGACTATGCTGCTGAGATTTTGCAGGCTAGTCACAAGATGGAAGAGTATTGTGGCTCTTTGATTGATTACGCTAAGACTTTTCAGATTGATTCTAATCAGTTCATTCAGCTTTCCTTAGGGGACTTTTTGGCTTATCTACAGGATGATTGGGCACTGTTCAGCAAACAGGAAAGCCATCGTTTCTACCTCCAAGAAGATTGTGAGCTTAGTCTGATTTTGTCAATTCATTTGGACTATCTCAAGCGAGCTTTGCTCAATATTTTACTGAATGCGCTTGAACATGCAGGCCAGAATCAAAAGGAAGTGAAGCTGATGGTATCAGTGCAGCAGGACCAGTTGGTTTTTGCTATCTGGAACAATGGCCCTGCATTTTCAGAGGAGATGCTGCTGGGAGCGGAACGGCTCTTTTATCAGAGTGACCAAAGCCGCAATTCAGCTAATCTCCATCATGGAATCGGCTTAGCCTTTTCTAAGCAAGTAGCTCTCTTGCACGGTGGTCGTCTGACTCTGCTCAATCCAGACCAAGTAGGAGCCTGTGTCGAGTTGACAATTTCATTGAAATAAATGAGAATGGAAAATCATAAAAACGCATAATACCAAGTGTCCAAAAGACTTGATATTATGCGTTTGATTTTTTTATTATGTAAAGATTTACTGGATTTTTATCTCGAATTGAGTTTTTGTCCAGCCTTGTTTATTTATTTGCGATACAAGCGATCGTATTGGTAGAATGGGTCAAAGGTTACGTTGATACCCAATTTTCGTAGGACATTCTTGTCTTCATCGGTCAGGATGATGGTTGAATGAGCTTCGCTTCCTTTGAGATTCCCAAGTTCTTCCATGGCACGCGCAGCATCAGGGTTTTCCATAGCCGTGATTGCAAGTGCAATCAAAATCTCATTTGAGTGGAGGCGAGGATTGCGACTGCCTAGATGGTTAATCTTGAGGCCTTGAATTGGTTTGACAACTTCAGGCTCAATCAATTTCACTTCCTTAGCAATGTCAGCAGATTTCTTAATCGCATTGATCAAGGCAGCGGCTGTAGGGCCAAAGAGCTCTGAGTTTTTACCAGTTACGATTTCCCCATTTGGTAATTCAAGGGCTAGGGCAGGGCCACCAGTTTCTTCTGCTTTTTGACGTGCAGCGACAGCAACCTTACGGTCTGCAGGTGTGATACCGAGGTCGTTCATGAGCAACTCGATTTTCTTGACAGCAGATTCGCCAACTTTTTCAGCCTTGAAGTCAAGAACTGTTTGATAGTAACGGCGAATGATTTCTTGTTTTGAAGCTTCGATAGCAGCTTCATCATCTGTAATAGCGAAACCAACCATGTTGACACCCATGTCTGTTGGTGAAGCGTATGGAGATTCACCAAGTATACGTTCCAACATACGTTTAAGTACTGGGAAGATTTCAATATCACGGTTGTAGTTGACAGTGGTTTCTCCGTAGGTTTGGAGATGGAAAGGGTCAATCATATTGACATCATCAAGGTCTGCGGTTGCAGCCTCGTAGGCCAAATTGACTGGATGATGAAGGGGCAGGTTCCAAACTGGGAAGGTTTCAAACTTAGCGTAACCAGACTTGATGCCATTAAGTTGGTCGTGGTACATATTGGACATACAAGTTGCTAATTTTCCAGAACCAGGTCCAGGAGCCGTCACGACGATCAAGTTGCGACTGGTTTTGATATAGTCGTTTTTCCCCATACCTTCAGAAGAAATGATGTGGTCCATATCCGTCGGGTATCCTTTAATTGGATAATGAAGATAGGAATCAATCCCGTTTTTATCTAACTGGTTGCGGAAGGCATCTGCAGCGGGTTGGCCAGCGTATTGTGTGATGACAACGGAACCAACAAAAATTCCTAATTCATTGAATTTATCAATCAAACGAAGAACTTCTTGGTCATAAGAAATGCCTAGGTCGCCACGCGCTTTAGAATGCTCGATGTTGCTTGCGTTAATGGCAATCACAACTTCAACCTGCTCTTTCAATTCTTGCAAGAGCTTGATTTTATTGTCAGGCTCATAACCAGGAAGGACACGAGCAGCGTGGAAATCTTCTAACATTTTGCCACCAAACTCCAAATAGAGTTTGCCGTCAAATTGGTTGATGCGCTCCAAAATGTGGTCGCGCTGTAGATTCAAATATTGTTCAGAACTAAAAGCTTGTTTTTTCATTTTTTTACCTCTGATCTCTATTATAATAAAAAATTGGAAGATAGGAAACTACGGAGTCAAAAAAGAAATCAAAAAGATTAGGCAAACGCTTGCACTAAGTTTTAAAAAGCGCTATCATAGACTATAGATTATGAAAATAATGAGGTAAGAAGATGCAAGAAAAATGGTGGCACAATGCCGTAGTCTATCAAGTCTATCCCAAGAGTTTTATGGATAGCAACGGAGATGGAATTGGCGATTTGCCAGGAATTACTAGTAAGTTGGACTATCTAGCCAAGTTAGGAATCACAGCGATTTGGCTTTCTCCTGTTTATGATAGCCCTATGGATGATAATGGCTACGATATTGCTGATTATCAAGCAATTGCAGCTATTTTCGGGACTATGGAGGACATGGACCAACTCATCGCAGAAGCTAAGAAGCGTGACATTCGAATTATCATGGACTTGGTGGTCAATCATACCTCGGATGAACACGCCTGGTTTGTCGAGGCCTGTGAGAATCCTGGTAGTCCTGAGCGCGACTACTATATCTGGCGCGATGAGCCCAATGATTTGGATTCTATCTTTAGTGGGTCTGCTTGGGAATACGATGAAAAGTCAGGTCAATACTATCTTCACTTTTTCAGTAAGAAACAGCCTGATCTCAACTGGGAGAATGAAAAACTTCGCCAGAAAATTTATGAGATGATGAACTTTTGGATTGATAAAGGTATTGGTGGTTTCCGTATGGATGTCATTGATATGATTGGCAAGATTCCTGATGAGAAAGTAGTCAATAACGGTCCTATGCTGCATCCCTATCTAAAGGAAATGAATCAGGCGACCTTTGGCGACAAAGATCTCTTGACAGTAGGGGAGACCTGGGGAGCAACGCCAGAGATTGCTAAGCTTTACTCGGATCCAAAGGGACAAGAATTGTCAATGGTCTTCCAGTTTGAACACATCTGTCTTCAGTATCAGGAAGGGCAACCTAAGTGGCACTACCAAAAAGAGTTAAATGTAGGGAAGTTAAAAGAGATTTTTAACAAATGGCAGACAGAGTTAGGAGTTGAAGATGGCTGGAATTCCCTCTTCTGGAACAACCATGACCTTCCTCGTATCGTCTCTATCTGGGGAAATGACCAAGAATACCGTGAAAAATCTGCCAAAGCCTTTGCGATCTTGCTTCATCTTATGAGGGGGACTCCTTATATCTACCAGGGTGAAGAGATTGGGATGACCAACTATCCGTTTGAAACACTGGACCAAGTAGAAGATATTGAATCCCTCAACTATGCGCGTGAAGCTCTTGAAAAAGGCGTTCCGATTGAAGAAATCATGGACAGCATCCGTGTCATTGGTCGTGATAATGCCCGTACCCCAATGCAATGGGATGAAAGCAAAAATGCTGGCTTCTCAACAGGTCAACCTTGGTTGGCAGTTAATCCAAACTACGAAGAAATCAACGTTCAAGAAGCACTGGCAAATCCAGATTCTATTTTCTATACTTATCAAAAACTCGTTCAAATCCGTAAGGAAAACAGTTGGTTGATTCGAGCTGATTTTGAATTGCTCGATACGGCGGATAAGGTCTTTGCCTATATACGCAAAGATGGCGACCGACGTTTCTTAGTTGTGGCTAACTTGTCCAATGAAAAACAAAACTTTTCAGTAGAAGGGAGAGTTAAGTCAATCTTGATTGAAAACACTACTGCTAAAGAAGCAGTTGAAAAACAGACCTTGGCTCCGTGGGATGCTTTCTGTGTGGAACTAACGGATTAAAATAAGTGAACAGCACCGCAAAAGTTAGATTTTTTCTGTCTGACTTTTGGGGTGCTGTTTAATTTGTGGATGTTTTTAAATTTTACAGATAGAAAAAGAGAAGACCAACTGGTCTTCTCAACGGGGGAACTGAATAATTAGAAAGAATCAATCAAAGAGGGTTATTAGTCTTTGAAATTCTTTTGGAAGATGAGGAGAGACAAGATAGAAGTAATGGCTGCCAAGAAGAGGAAAGCAGTTGCTTCTTGTTCCCCAGTTGCAGGGAGTTCTCTTTCCTTGTCTTCTTTGACCGTAGCTGTAACAGGAGCTTTTTCATCTTTTGCTGATGAATTATCTGTTACGGCTGGAGTCGGTTTTTCAGTCTCTCTTGGTAGAACATACTCAGGAAGAGTCACAACTGGTGGCGCTTCTGTACCAACTGAGCTTTGTTTGCTACCTACCTCAATCACTCGATCTTGAGCTGGAGTTGCTTCTGTTTGGAGAACCTTGCGATTGTCACCATCCACTTCAACATACTCAACTAAAAGACCGTCTTTTCCTTCTGATAGAACATGCTCTTTTCCTTTGTCTAATTGTGGGTTTTCGTGACGAATAGTCTTGAACGGTACGACCTTATTGACGATTTCCAAGCTTGGAAGTGTAAAGACAAGGTCTTTAACCCCTTCCTCAGGACTTGAAGACGTAATTGGTTTCTCAGGCTGAGCAGGTTTCTCAGGTTCAGCCGGCTTTTCCGGTTGAGCTGGAGTTTCAGGCTGAGCAGGTTTCTCAGGTTGAGTTGGCTTTTCCGGTTGCGCTGGTTTCTCAGGTTGAGCTGGAGTTTCAGGCTGAGCAGGTTTCTCAGGTTGAGCAGGTTTCTCAGTCTCAGCAGGTTTCTCAGGTTGAGCAGGTTTTTCCGGTTGCGCCGGTTTTTCCGGTTGCGCCGGTTTTTCCGGTTGCGCCGGTTTTTCAGGCTGAGCCGGAGTTTCCGGTTGCGCTGGAGTTTCCGGTTGCGCCGGTTTCTCAGGTTGCGCCGGTTTCTCAGGTTGAGCAGGTTTCTCAGGTTGCGCTGGAGTTTCAGGTTGAGCTGGCTTTTCCGGTTGAGTCGGCTTTTCAGGCTGAGCAGGTTTCTCAGGTTGAACTGGAGTTTCTGGTTGAGCTGGCTTTTCCGGTTGAGCAGGTTTTTCCGGTTGCGCTGGCTTTTCAGGCTGAACAGGTTTCTCAGGCTGAGCAGGATTTTCCGGTTGCGCTGGTTTTTCAGGCTGAGCTGCTTCGAGCTTGCTGATTTGTTCGAGAGCAGTTTCAAGTGCTTTGTTGACTGCTTCCTGAGTCTTAGCTTCTTGGATGGCAGCAATGGCTTGGTCAGCAATTGCTAACAATTGCTTCTTAGCTTCCTTGTTGGATCCAAGCTCAGCGACTTTTTTCTCGATAGCTTTTGCCAAGCTGTCCATAGCCTTATCGTACTCAATTTCCGGTTGTTTTGGTTGAGCAGGTTGTTCAGGTTGATCAGGTTTAGAAGGTTCTTCAGGCTGTTCAGGTTGATCTGGACTAGGTTCCTCTTGCCCTCTTTGATAGTTCTCGTCCTTGGACAGGATATCTTGTAAGGCGCTGACAGTCAACATGACTTCTTGAACATCCACTGCATCAGCACTGAGTTGGTTTCTCAATTTTTCTAGATTTGCTTGGAAAGCTTGACGTGCAGTAGCTGTATTTTTCAAACCTGCTGGATCAAAGTTTGACAGATCATCTTTCCATTTAGAGATAGACTGGATGATATCTGCCTTACTGTAGAGTTCACTGCCTTCGCCACGAGTGATGAATTGGTCTACCTGGATACCGATATTTCGAGACAAATCGTTTCGATCAGGATCGAGTTGAAGGGTGACTGCGTGCAAGTTTTCGTCCAGACCTTTTAGGCTAACCAGAGTTTGATTGCCTTGGCGTTGGGCAGCGTGACCGCTAAAGTATTTCTTACCATCAATAGTCGAAGCATTTCCCATACCCTCTTGGTAAGGAACTTCTTTGCCGTCGAGGAATACCTTGTAGATACCATGATTTGGATCGACATAGCCCTTGATATCAAGTCCAGTACCGTAGAAGTAGGCTGTGACAGTTGTCTTTTTCTTTTGCTCATCAGTTAAGCGACCAAAGGAAGCCCAAGACTCCGTCTTTTGGTATTTGTCTGCCGAATTGGTTTCATGGTGCCAGCCAGGACTGTAATCCAACTGACTAGCTTGGTCATCATAACTTGTTTGGTCCTTGATCAGCAATTCAGCTTTCATCACTTGGATGGTTGCATCGGTAGCAAAACCGAGCAGGGCACCATCAGTGACAGAAGTGAGCTTGGCTTTGAAGTCAAAGACAGAGTCGGCTTGTTCAGTAAAGTCAATCGTTGGGATGGTCACAGTCTTTTCTGTTTCTCCATCTTCAAAAGTCACATCTTGAGTTGTATCTTGGTAAACTTTACCGTGAACCCCAGTTCCAGGTTCTGTGATGAAGCGAACAGTAGCAGCTCCCTTGCTTCCACCAACACGTTTAATTTTAACAGTGACTGGTTTTCCTTTTTCGACTTCGTAGTTAGTAGACTCAAGTTCAAACATCCCTTTGCTATCATTGTTTAGGGTGTAGATCCCTTCTGTAGCAATTGGTTCGCCTGTTTTGTTCACGAGGGTAATAGTGTGTTGGCCTGGTGCTAAATCGCCTGTCTCAAAGACTTTTTGGCTGCGTTTACGGCTAGCATTCTTAGTTTGGACATCGGCAACCTTTTGACCATCAACGTAGACAGACATTTCTCCATGACCTGGGTCGACTGTAGAGACGACATAGGCCTTGGTTCCTGTGAAGGTATAGCTTACTTTGGCATCTTTTTGATTGGTCCACATAGAAGTGCCACGAACACCTTCAGATTCATTGTACCAAGTTGTTCCGGCTGTATCTGCCGTTGTGTTTGAGTGGTATTCAAGTCCAAGAGGGTAGCCATCAGTCTTTTCAATGCTGCTTGGTGTCTTGTAGACTGAGAAGTTGGTCAAGATTGGAGTTGCTTGAGCACCAGTGATGGTTACACGGATTTTTTGTGCTTCTACAGGCTTGCCTTGAACCAAGCGACGGTAACCAACGGTCGAACCTTCGCCGTATGTCACCCAACGTCCGTTGATTTCAACTTCAATCTTGAAACCAGAGATACGTTGACCTTTGGCGATATCTTCCTTGAGTTCAACGACGTCAAAGCGTCTCTTTTGCCCCAAATCGACTGTAAAGCTTCCAGTTGTGGCATCATTTGAGAGCGCCCAGCTGGTGTCATCTTTACCGTCTGTGAGGTGGCTTTCCTTGTAAAGGTGGTTTTGACGAGTAGAACTTGCTGTTACAGTCGCGCCTTTGGCAAAGTCAGTCGCATACATTTGGTCTAGGGTTGCCTTGAATTCCTTCAAGCGAGCCACATCTGCATCTGCGAATTTTCCTTCTTTATTTGGTGGAATATTGAGAAGGAGTGGGGTTCCACGACCAACAGACTTGAAGTAGATGTCCATCAACTCTTTGAGTGATTTCGGTTGTTGATTGTCATGATAGAACCAGCCTGAACGGATCGAAACATCAGCTTCCCCTACAGAGTACATATCGCCATCTGGGTCACCATGGTTGAGGTATTCATTTTTTACATCATCTGTGATGTTGGCTCTTTTAACTTTATGCCATACAGGGTCGCCTGCGATTCCCCGTTCATTTCCGATCCAGCGAACGCTTGTTGGTTGAGCAGAGAAGATAGCGATATCTCCTTCGGCTTCTTTGATGTATTTGAACCATTCATCAAAGGTATAGGTTACTTTTTGGGCACCGCTACCACGTGCACCGTCCATCCAAACTTCGATAAATTTCCCTTTGTTACCGTATTTCGGATTACCAAGGATTTCTTTCAGCTGGTTGAGATAGTATTGGTTGTATTCTTTTTCGGTTGCGACATGGTATTTAGGATGGTTGGCATCCCATGGTGAAAGGTAAACACCCATATTCATGTCATACTTGCTAGCAGACTTGGAAACTTCTTCGAGAAGGTCACCCTTTCCATCTTTCCATGGGCTAGCAGCTACGGTATGGTTGGTGTACTTAGATGGGTAAGCAACGAAACCATCGTGGTGTTTAACAACCATAATGGTTCGTTTGAAGCCCGTTTCCTTCAGAGTGCGAATCCACTGGTCAGTATCCAAGTTGGTTGGATTGAAGTACCGGGGGTCTTCTTTCCCATTTCCCCATTCAGAATTGGTATAAGTGTTCATTCCATAGTGGATGAAGGCTGCCAATTCTTCCTTGTGGTAATCGAGTTGAGCCTTGCTTGGAAGAGGTCCATGATTGCCAATCTCGGTTTCTTTATCTTCTGGATGAGCGACTGGTGGAGTCGGTGTCGTTGGATTGGCTGTATCAGCGACTGGCTCGTATTCAAAGACGACCTCATTCACACCTTTATGCTGGATCCTTGCTTCCAGGCTGGTTTTGACTGGACGGTAGCCAGCAATGTCTTTTGCATGGAAGGTGTTGACAAAGGAAACGTCATACTCTTGACCTTCATTGTTATCAACTGTCGCTTCCGCTAGTTCAGTAGTGGTTCCTTTTTGACGGTAGTAAACTTTGAAGGAGCCTTTGTTGACTTTATAGACCACCTTGATGACACGTGTACCGGCAGGCGCTTTGCTGACAACATTGTAATCTTCAGTCCAAGTATCTTTTAGCTGTTTATTAACTGCTACGCCATCAATGGATACAATTTCGTATTTGTCTTTATTCTTCTGATAGAAGTCCGTCTTCTCAATTTCTTTTTTGAAATTATAGTCAAATGGCGAATCAACAGCTGTCTGTTCGATAAAGGTGTCATTATCTTTGACAGGATTTCCTTCTTCGTCTTCGTGTTGAATAACCACACGACCGTATTCAACTCCCTTGGTCAAGGTAGCAATCCCATCTTGGTTGAAGGAATATTCGTTGCTTCCGATAACAGCTGTTTCGTTCCGAAGCATACGTCCTTCATCGGTAAAGTAGTAACGATTTCCGTTATCACCTTGGTACCAGCCTTTCACACCATACTTGGCAATCATGTCCTTCACCCATTTCAGTTGTTCAGGTGAAAGGACGAGTCCGCCACCAAAGCGATCCTTTTCAGCCACACCATTGTCAACGGTTCCGTGTTGGTGAACCCCCAGAACTTTTCCTTGGCTATCGACAATCCCGCCACCAGACAAACCAGATACAGAAGTGGTTTTGTAGGTAATACCGGTTGTTCCCTTATCATCATAGGACTCAACAGATCGGATGGTCCCATCTGCCTTGTAAAGCTGACCAGCTAGGATAGGTTGTTTCAGTTCTTTTGAGCTCGAGTCAGTTGGGTAGCCAATCGTACTGATGGCTTCTCCCGGCTGATGTGTCTTGTGCTCCGCTAAAGGCGCAAAGGTTGCTGCTTTGTTTGGACTAGCAATCGGAAGAGGAATAGGAGCTTCTACAAGAGCAAGGTCATTCTTATAGCCTTTTCCAAACTCTTTCTTGTTCCAGAAATGTATGTCTTTTTCTCTGAATAAAACCGTAGTCCCAGAAGATGGCAGTGAGTTTTTCTTTTCGCTGTTTGAACCAACGTTATAGTAAAACTGGGCAGATTTTCCACCACGAATGTGACCTTCGCTAGTTTCTTTATTGGCTTCTAGGAAGTTATGAGCAACGGTAAGGATCAGGTTAGGTGCTACAAAGATACCTGAGCCTGAAACGAGGTAGCGTTGTTCTCCTGCATTGTAAGTGCTGTAAACCATAGTAGCAGCAGTAGCAGGTTGTCCCTCGTAGTTGATGTGTTTGAGGTCTTGTCCACCGTTAATGATGGCACGGTTTCCGTTCTCAGCTTCTTTTGGAGCTTCTTCCTTGTCCTTTAGAATGCTCTTAGTTTCTACTTTTGGACTAGCTTTCTGGTCAACGATAGTAGTCGTATCGAGTTCTTTGACAGGTGTGTCTGGATAGGCACGGTCCTGAATGTCTTCAGGGAGCAAGTCAGCACTGTTGGTATCTGCAGCAGGTGTTTCTTGTTTTTCAGCTTCTACACGGCCTTCTTCTTTGACTGGTTCAACCTTGGTCTCTTCTATATCTGCTACTTGTTTCATTTGCTGATCTAAATTGGATGTTGTGGCAGGAGACGTTTCGTCTGCACGCACGGTTCCAGAAGCAAAAAATGCCAGTCCGACGATAACAGATGCCACACCTACAGTCAACTTCCGAATGCTAAATGTTTGCCCTTTTTCAAAAAGGTATCGATTCATAATATACTCCTAGTTTTTAGAAAGGCAGTCAGCTACTGCCCAAGCCCAAGTCTGACTTGGTTACAACTTGATTTAATGAAAAAACTCTCTGATAATTTGTAAGCCACCTTACCTCCTGTTTATAAAGCGCTTTCATTTTAAGATAAAAAAATTTAAAAGGTCATTTCTCCCTTAAAATGACTGAAAACTTTTAATATAACAAATATACTAAATTAATGAAAGAATTGCAATAGCAAAAAGCAAAAAAATAAATATAAATTAAAGAAAATCAGTTACTTTTTAAAGAAAAAACGCACCCTTCAGGGATCAAACTAAATGAAAGGATACGTTTTAAAAAGAAATTAGAGTATTTTATGGAGAGACTCTTGGATGGTTTGGGGGTCTGTTTTGGAAGAGAAGCGCTCAAGGACTTGCCCATCTCGACCAATGAGAAACTTAGCAAAATTCCATTCGATTCGTTTTCCTAGTGGGCCAGATTTCTGGTCTTTTAGCCAAACATAAAGAGGATCTGCTTCCTTGCCGTTGACCTTGATCTTGGCAAAGCGAGGGAAAGTGGTCTGATAGTGTAGGCTACAGAAACTATTGATTTCCTCTGCGCTGCCGGGTGCTTGTCCCATAAACTGATTGCAAGGGAAATCTAGGATTTCAAAGCCCTTATCTTGATAGCGTTCATAGAGTTCTTGAAGCCCCTGGTACTGGGGCGTTAAACCACATCCAGTAGCAGTGTTGACAATCAAGAGAACCTTGCCACGATAGCTATCCAGGGGAGTTGCTTGGTTATTTTGGTTTAAAACGGAAAAATCATATACACTGGTCATTTTTCTATATTCTCCTTATGCATTCCTGATTCAGAGTGTTTCATCTCGTGTTCCGATAAAAAGGCGTAGGTCATGGTTCCAAAGATGGCACCAATACCCAATCCCAACACTAGTAAAGGGAGCATTTTATCGAACTGGGAGAGACTGTCCCAAAAGGTATCGAGGGGAAGATGCTGAACAAAGAGTTTATGAAAGATTAGTAAGAGGAAGAGACCAAGCTGAATACTGATGAATACACCCCAACTACGAAGGTTGATTTGGCTTTTGCTGTAGCTTTTGTGATGGATTTCGGACTGGTCATCCTTGTCTAAATGTAAGTTGCGAACTGCTAGTCTCGCCCTAGATGCGAGGGCGAAGATAAGTCCAAAATAGAGGTAGGGCATGGCATCACGAACTAACTCTATGAAGCGTCCAAATAGGAGATAGAACAAGAAGAGTAGGAGGGAGGAGTAAACGATTTGGATCAAGGCACGGGCACAAGCCTTGTAAATCATCTCTTGACGGCATTCATCAAAAGGCCCTTGTATGTGAAAGAATAGTTTGAGTAAGCGAGTGGTGAAATCTTCTTTTTTCATGGGAGTAACCTCCTAAATGAGCGATTTTTGATTGACTTCTTTAAAGAGTTGATAGAGAGTATAGAAGTAAACCAAACTAAAAATGATACAGATTATTAGAAATACCAGGTATCTCCAATCCATAGGATCTGTTAAAAGTTGTGGAAAGGATACGAGGATAAAACAGAGAGATGCGTTTAGAAGACGTATTTTTTTTGATTGGATTTTCTGGAATCTCTGTCCCTTGTTCAATACAGGAAGGAATAAAAGAAAGATAATCAAGAAAGGATGCTCAAGATGTCCAGAAAGTAGGAAAAAGGTAACAAAGATACTGATAAAAACATGACTGATCAGTAGTCTAGCTAGTGATTTCATAAGGCACCTCCTAGTCGTCTTCTTGGTCTTTCTTGGCCTTTTGAATGCGAAGAGAGACGATAATTTGCATCATCAGTCCAAAAAAGAACGCTCCCAGTATCGTTTTTAAAATATGTTTTGAATTCAGAAGAGAACTGATGAAATTTGGATTTTCACTGGTTAGGGTATCGATGAGTGGCATTATAAAAAATATCGCTATGCCGTAGATCAGACCGGCTTTTAGACCCGGAAAATGTAGCTTTTTACTTTCTTTTTGACTCAGCATTTCGGGATCAATGGCTGTGATGCCCGTTTTCTTGGTTTGAGAGACTACATAGAGGGCAGCCATCATCGAAATGCTAAACACCACGAGAGGATAGCCGATAGCGACAATTTGCGGGTATTTATAGGCAAGAACGAGCGGGATAAGATTGCCAAATGTCATCAGATAAAAGAGGACAATAAAGACCTGATTCCCGATACGATCGGCCTCGCGCCGTTTGTGTTCGTCAAGGGGACCAGAAATACCGTATATGCGTTTGATGAGTTTTTCAGTGAGAGTTTCTTTTTTCATTTGTTTGCTCCTTTTTTAAAAATCGTCTTCCCAAAAGAGGCTATTGAGGTCAGTTTGGAGGCTGCGGGCGAGGTTGAGACAGAGTTCTAGGGTTGGATTGTACTTGTCATTTTCAATCATGTTGATGGTCTGTCTCGAGACACCGATATCTTTGGCGAGCTCGAGCTGGGAAATGCCCAGTTCCTTGCGGAATTCTTTCACACGATTCATAGGGTCTCCTTTCTGATATGTCGTATATATTTGACTATATTATATTCTTTTGGGGATGAGGTGTCAAGTATATATGACATATTTTTGAGAATTTTTTTCGAAGAAACTTAGCCTTGTCTGACAAGTGCAAGCTGGTCAGATTTGTGGTAAAATAGATAGGATATGACAAAAGAATTTCATCATGTAACGGTCTTGCTTCATGAAACGATTGATATGCTTGACGTAAAACCTGACGGTATCTACGTTGATGCGACTTTGGGCGGAGCAGGCCATAGCGAATATTTATTAAGTAAATTGAGCGAAAAAGGGCATCTCTATGCCTTTGACCAGGACCAGAATGCCATTGACAATGCGCAAAAACGGTTGGCACCCTATATCGAAAAGGGGATGGTAACCTTTATCAAGGATAACTTCCGTCATTTGCAGGCACGTTTGCAGGAGGCTGGTGTCCAGGAAATTGATGGAATTTGTTATGACTTGGGAGTGTCCAGTCCTCAGCTGGATCAGCGTGAACGTGGTTTTTCTTATAAAAAGGATGCGCCACTGGATATGCGGATGAATCAGGAAGCTAGTCTGACGGCCTATGAGGTGGTCAATCATTATGACTATCATGACTTGGTTCGGATCTTTTTCAAGTATGGTGAGGATAAGTTTTCTAAACAGATAGCTCGTAAGATTGAGCAAGCGCGTGAGGTGAAACCCATTGAGACAACGACGGAGTTGGCAGAGATTATCAAGTCGGCCAAGCCTGCCAAGGAGCTCAAGAAAAAGGGACACCCTGCCAAGCAGATTTTTCAGGCTATCCGAATCGAAGTCAATGATGAGCTGGGCGCTGCAGATGAATCTATCCAGCAGGCCATGGACATGCTGGCTCTGGATGGTAGAATCTCGGTCATTACCTTCCATTCGCTGGAAGACCGCTTGACCAAGCAATTATTCAAGGAAGCTTCAACAGTGGAAGTTCCCAAAGGCTTGCCCTTCATTCCAGATGACCTTAAGCCCAAGATGGAATTGGTATCCCGTAAGCCAATCTTGCCAAGTGCTGAAGAGCTAGAAGCCAACAATCGTTCGCATTCAGCCAAGTTGCGCGTGGCTAGAAAAATTCACAAGTAAGAGGAAAAACATGGCAGAAAGAATCGAAAAAACAAGCCAGTTATTGCAAACGAAGTTCAAAGGTTTTTCACGTGTGGAAAAGGCCTTCTATGTTTCGATTGCTGCAACAATGATTATCCTGGCAATTAGCGTTGTGTTTATGCAGACCAAGCTATTACAAGTTCAGAATGAATTGACCAAGGTCAATGCTCAAATCGAAGAAAAGAAAACCGAGCTAGATGATGCCAAGCAAGAGGTCAATGAATTGATTCGTTCAGAACGTTTGAAAGAGATTGCAAACTCTAAAGATTTGCAGCTGAATAACGAAAATATCCGAGCAGCGGAGTAAGAAATGAAACAGTGGAAAGAAAAAATCATCCGTTATGCCGTTCGTAACCGTAAATCTCCAGAAGAAAATCGCCGAAGAGTAGGGAAAAGCCTGAGTTTATTGGCTGTCATACTCTTCGCTGTCTTTTTGGTCAACTTTGCGGTCATCATCGGAACGGGTAAAAAATTTGGTAAGGACTTGGTTCAAGAAGCCAACAAGGTTCACCAAACAACCAAGACGATTCCTGCAAAACGGGGAACCATCTACGATCGTAATGGAACGCCTATTGCAGAGGATGCGACTTCGTATAATATCTATGCCGTTATTGATAAGACCTACAAGTCAGCAACAGGCAAAATTCTCTATGTAGAGGATTCTCAATTTAATAAGGTAGCTGAAATTTTCCATAAGTATCTGGATATGGAGGAGTCTTATGTCAAAGAACAGCTTTCTCAACCAGATCTAAAACAGGTATCCTTTGGGACCAAGGGAAATGGGATCACCTATGCCAATATGATGGCTATTAAAAATGACCTCAAAACTGCTGGTGTTGAGGGAGTTGACTTTACAACTAGCCCTAACCGCAGTTATCCCAATGGACAGTTTGCTTCTTCCTTTATCGGTTTAGCGCAACTCCATGAAAATGAGGATGGCACCAAACGTTTGATTGGGACATCTGGATTGGAGAGTTCTTTAAATAACATTCTGGCGGGTACAGATGGGATCATCACCTATGAGAAGGATCGTCTGGGAAATATTGTTCCGGGTACAGATCAAGCTTCTCAACAAACGGTAGATGGAAAGGATGTGTACACAACCCTTTCTAGTCCCTTGCAATCCTTTATGGAAACCCAGATGGATGCCTTTCAGGAAAAGGTAAAAGGCAAGTATATGACGGCTACCTTGGTCAGCGCTAAAACAGGGGAAATCCTGGCTACGACCCAACGGCCGACCTTTAATGCAGATACCAAGGATGGCATCACAAAAGACTTTGTCTGGCGTGATATCCTCTATCAAAGTAACTATGAGCCAGGGTCAACCATGAAGGTGATGATGTTAGCTTCGGCTATTGACAACAATACCTTCCCTGGTGGCGAATACTTTAACAGTAGCGAATTGAAAATAGCTGATGCGACCATTCGAGACTGGGACGTCAATGAAGGATTGACCAGTGGTGGCACTATGACCTTCTCTCAAGGATTTGCCCACTCAAGTAATATCGGAATGACCTTGCTTGAGCAAAAGATGGGGGATGCAACCTGGCTGGACTACCTTAACCGCTTTAAGTTTGGGGTGCCGACCCGTTTTGGTCTGGCGGATGAGTACACAGGTCAATTGCCTGCTGATAACATTGTCAATATCGCCATGAGTTCATTTGGACAAGGGATTTCTGTTACCCAGACCCAGATGCTTCGTGCCTTTACAGCTATTGCCAACGATGGGGTTATGTTGGAGCCGAAATTTATCAGTGCCCTCTATGATCCAAATGACCAGTCTGTTCGTAAGTCTCAAAAGGAAATTGTCGGAAATCCTGTGTCAAAAGCAGCAGCGTCCTCTACTCGGGAGCACATGGTCATGGTCGGAACAGATCCTGTCTACGGTACCATGTACAACCACAGTACAGGAAAACCAAATGTCAATGTTCCGGGACAGAATGTTGCCCTGAAATCAGGGACTGCTCAGATTGCCGATGAGAAGAATGGGGGCTATCTGACAGGTGAAACCAACTATATCTTCTCAGTTGTGTCGATGCATCCTGCAGAAAATCCTGACTTTATCCTCTATGTAACGGTGCAACAGCCAGAGCATTATTCGGGTGTTCAGCTTGGGGAGTTTGCCAACCCAATCCTTGAGCGAGCTTCTGCCACTAAAGAATCCCTCAATCTTCAGTCAACTGCCAAGAGCTTGGATCAGGTCAGCAAGACGACAAGCTATGCTATGCCAGCTACCAAGGACTTTACCCCAGGTGACCTCGCAGAGGAATTGCGTCGTAACCTTGTCCAACCAATCGTTATCGGAACAGGAACCAAGATCAAGGAACTCTCGGTTTCTGAAGGAGATAATTTGGAAGCCAATCAGCAAATCTTGATCCTGTCAGATAAGGTCGAAGAAATGCCTGATATGTATGGCTGGACAGATGAAAATGTGCAAACATTTGCCAAATGGCTGAATATAGAAGTCGAGTGGGAAGGTAGTGGCAAAACGGTCAAGAAACAAAGTGTCCGTGCCAATACAGCCCTTAAAGACATTAAAAAAATGAAAATAACTTTAGGAGATTAAGATGATTAGTTCCATTAGTGCTGGAGTTCTAGCCTTTCTATTGACCTTGATAGGTATTCCAGCCTTTATCCGATTTTATCGAAAAGCACAGATTACAGGTCAGCAGATGCACGAGGATGTCAAGCAACACCAAGCTAAAGCTGGAACTCCAACCATGGGAGGTCTTGTCTTCCTGATCGTTGCAGTTGTTGTGAGCTTCCTTGTCGCTCTCTTTACCCAACAATTGACCAACAATGTAGGCATGATTTTGTTTATCTTGGTTTTGTATGGTTTGGTAGGTTTTTTGGATGATTTCCTCAAGGTCTTTCGTAAGATTAACGAAGGCTTAAATCCCAAGCAAAAACTTGCTCTCCAGCTCCTTGGAGGAGTGATTTTCTACCTCTTTTATGAGCGTGGTGGCGACATGCTTTCGGTCTTTGGCTACCAAGTTCATCTAGGCATTTTCTATATTTTCTTTGCCCTTTTCTGGCTAGTTGGCTTTTCAAACGCAGTAAACTTGACAGACGGGATTGACGGCTTAGCAAGTATTTCCGTGGTGATTAGCTTATCGGCCTACGGTGTGATTGCTTATATGCAAAATCAACTGGATATCCTTCTTGTGATTCTTGCCATGATTGGTGGTTTGCTAGGTTTCTTCGTCTTTAACCACAAGCCTGCCAAGGTCTTCATGGGAGATGTGGGAAGTTTGGCTCTTGGTGGGATGCTGGCAGCAATCTCTATGGCCCTCCACCAAGAATGGACCCTTTTACTGATTGGGATTATCTATGTCTTTGAGACAAGCTCTGTTATGATGCAGGTTACCTACTTCAAACTTAGTGGTGGAAAACGTATTTTCCGTATGACACCTGTGCATCACCATTTCGAGCTTGGAGGATTCTCAGGCAAGGGCAATCCTTGGAGCGAGTGGAAGGTTGACTTCTTCTTTTGGGGAGTTGGGCTTCTAGCAAGTCTCTTGACCTTAGCCTTTTTATACCTACTGTAAAACTAACTTTTGATGACAAAATAAAACAGGATGAAGGTGATCTTCATCCTGTTTTTGTGTGTTTAAAGGTTAGTTGGAGTCATCCTTTCTCCCTTTTAACATAAAAGTGGCTGTAAGGGCTAGGCTGAGTCCTGCTAAGAAGAGGAGTGGGTTGGACACTTCTCCTGTTGCTGGAAGTTCTTCTTTAGGAGAATGATTTCCAGCTTTAGCAAGGCTCGGACTAGCTGGAAATTGTTCAGCCTCGTGTGCTGAGGTTTCTGCATCTGAAGTACTTGGTTTTTCCTCTGTGTTAGAGCTTGTTCCAGTTGCTTGATAGACGACAGCATAGGTACTGAAATGATTAGTGATGAATTCTACCTTTCCGTCTCGAACGGTGAAATCAAGGACTTGCAACTCCTTGGTTGGAGTGATGTAGTAGATGTTTTCTACGCTAGCTGAAACAGGCAAGCGAACTAAGACAGCGCCTTTTGGCTGTACGCTATGATCTGTTGGATTTTTAAGTTGTAGGTCGTAAGCGTCATAGGTCTTGCCAAAGAGTTCTTGAGCTAGGACACGTCGGCTAGAAACGTGAGAAATTCCTTCTAAGTCGCTGGCTCCACCGATGATTTCTACTCCAGTCTCCTTATCTT
This sequence comes from Streptococcus oralis ATCC 35037, assembly GCF_900637025.1. Taxonomy (NCBI): domain Bacteria; kingdom Bacillati; phylum Bacillota; class Bacilli; order Lactobacillales; family Streptococcaceae; genus Streptococcus; species Streptococcus oralis. The sequence goes on along the minus strand of NZ_LR134336.1, from coordinate 1,622,434 downwards.
TTAAGACTTGAACTGGATAGTCAGGAAGGCTAAGGCTTGGAGCGGCCTGATCTCCGCTAGTTCCGATAGGTTTGGTGTATTCAGGTTTTTCAACAGTAGGTGCTTCCTCTTGACCTGCTGTTCCGATCGGTTCGGTGTATTCAGGCTTTTCTACAGTAGGAGACTCTTCTTGCCCCGCCGTTCCGATAGGTTCGGTGTATTCAGGCATTTCTACAGTGGGTGGCACTTCTTGCCCTGCAGTCCCGATAGGTTTAGTGTATTCAGGAATTGTCACTGTAGGTGGTTCCTCTTGCCCTGCCGTTCCGATAGGATCGGTGTATTCCGGAATTTCAACAGTAGGAGCTGGTTCGTCCCCCTTTCTTGTAGTTGGCTGACTCTCGTCAACCTTTTTCTCATCCTTTTTAGTAAAGACGGCTACGATAGGGCTGCTTGTGGTATTTCCTTGAATGGTATAAGCTTCAATGGCATTTCCAGCTTTGCGATCGGTTTCTTCAGGGATTGGGATTTGAACTTGATTGTCTTGGATTGATAGGATAGTCTGATCTCCACTTGTAACTAGATGTGTTTCATCCACCTTACGCAAAACTAGAGGATTTTTGACACCTGGGAAGGTCACTGCGATGGCTTCCCAATCTCCAGCTGGTAGGCTTAAGGAAATGGTTTTGTCATTTTCCTTAAGAGGCGCAATGCTCGGGCTATCTATACCAACAGCAGGGGCTTTGATGATATCAAAGGAGTCTAGAGAGATTTTCTTGCGACCTTCTGGCGAATCTGGGTCAACTTGTAGTGTCAGGGTGTGCGGACCGTCAGTAAGGTTTGTAAATTCACCAATAAAAGCTCTCTTTTCAGTTGCACCTGAAGTGTAGAAGTCTAGACTTGGCATTTCTTTGCCATCTAGTGTAACACGTGCTCGTCCAAGAGCGAGGCTCTTTAAGCCAAAGATACGAATACCCGTCCCTGTAAAGGAAATAGTTGCCTGAGCTTCTGAAGCTGCACTAGAGTCGCTGTTGTTAATATCAGCGTATTTTTCCGTACCTCCGTAGAGTTCAGGGTCAGACCAGTCCTTAAACTGGGCACCATACTGGATGCGCGAATCGCGATCATCTATTTTTTCAATCGTATTGCCTGTTCCTGCTAGGATCTTGAAGTAGTCTAATGAAATTTTCGAGCGCTCACTACCACGTCCTTTGTGCTCACGTTTAACACTAAGAGTCAATGTGTGAGGTCCGTCAGATAGTCCTGCGAAGCGACCAATGAGACTACCTTTTTCAGTTGCTCCAGCAGTATGGAAGTCAAGCTCCCCGACTTCTTTGCCATCAATTTTAGCAGTGGCAAGACCTAGTTCAGACGATTTCAGTCCATAGATTTCGATACCAACGCCAGTGAAAGGAATGGTAGCAGTGAGATCTTCGTCTGTGTAGTCTCCTTTTGAAAGGTCAGCAAATTTCTCTGTTCCTCCAAATAATTCTGAGTCTGCCCAGTTTCCAAAGGCAGCTCCGTACTGGATGCGGCTATCTCGGTCGTCCATCAACTCGCTATAGGTTTCGACAGTGGCCTGTTCAGAAACTTGTGTGGAAACTTCGCCCAGCATAGCCTTGACAGTATAAGTATAGGCGAGTTGAGGATTTAGTGATCGGTCAATAAAGTGGGTTTGATTGGTTACAAATTCTCTGGTCGCAGAGGTTTGGCCAGTTTCGTCTTTCACTTGTCTTTGGATGACATAGTGGGTAGCGCCTTCTACTTGGTTGAAGGTAAGTTCGGCAGTGACTCCATTTTGTCGAACGGCTGTCAGACTGGTCACACGGCCAGGGAAATGTTCAAAGGTAATGACGTCACCTTTTTGCGTTGCAAGCTGGATACGATTATCTTTAAGGATCGTTGCCTTGACTGGTTTGCCATTGACCTTGATTTGGCTAGCTTCGATATTTGGATAATCTACAACCAGGTCTCCACCGACATTTGAAAGGAAGGACAAGCTTTGCAGGTTTTTATCTTTCCACTTCATGCTGACTTCAAAGTTACCACGGGCAACCAAGCCAGAAACTTGACCGTCTTTCCATGCATCTGGAAGGGCTGGCAATGGTGCAATATAGCCAGTGTGTGATTGGAGAAGCATTTCTGCCATCCCACTGGTCGCTCCAAAGTTTCCGTCGATTTGGAAAGGCGCGTGGGTATCCCAAAGGTTTTCTAGAGTTGAGTACTTGAGCTGTTCAGCGAGTAAGCGATGGGCACGGTTACCGTCCAGCAGACGAGCCCAGAGGTTGATTTTATTGGCCTTAGACCAACCAGTCCCCCCATCTCCACGGTGATTCAAGGTAGCACGCGCAGCCTCTAGGTATTCAGCCTGGTCCTTGCTAAAGAGCGTACCTGGGAAGAGACCAACTAGATGGGAAACGTGGCGGTGGTGATTTTCAATCCCTTCATTGGTGAATTGCGGACTGTCTTCTTCGTACCATTCTTTGATACGGCCCTCTTTATTGATGTGAAGTGGTTTAAGTTTGTCAAATTTAGCCTTGACCTCTGTGACTAAGTCTTGGTCGACTTTCAGATGGTTGGCAACTTCCATGTAGTCGTGGAATAGCTGCCAGACTAGCGATTGGTCAAAGGTATTTCCGATGGTGATGGTACCGTGTTCTGGTGAGTAGGATGGAGAAGACACCCAACGGTCACTGGCCTGGTCATAGTGCAAGAAGGAGTTCCAGAACTTGGCAGTCTCTTTCAACATAGGATAGATCTTTTCTTTGAGATAGGTCTCATCCTTGGTGAATTTGTAGTAGTCATAAACGTTCTGCATCATCCAGGCATTAGCAGCTGGCGACCAACCCCAATAGTAATTCCAGCCTGGAGTAGTCCAGCCAAATGGTGTCGCCTGAGTGTGGACCAGCCAACCATTTTCTTGTCCGTCTTTGGATTCGATACCTGCGTATTCCTTGGCAGCGATACGGCCATAATAGCGCATGTCATCAATGTAATTGATCATTGGCTTGGCAGTTTCAGCAAGGTTGCTCATGTAAGCTGGCCAATAGTTCATTTGCAAATTGACATTGAGGTGGTAGTCAGCGTTCCAAGGTGGATTGTCTACAGCGTTCCAGACTCCTTGGAGGTTGGCAGGAAGAGCATCTGTCCGATCACGAGACGAACTGATGAGTAGATATCGGCCATATTGGAAGAAGAGTTCTTCCAATTTTTGCCCTTTTTCTGGGTTATAGCCTTGAAGGGCCTCTTTTGTCGTTTGAGTAGTCTTGGTTCCGCCTAGATTTAGTTTAACGCGGTTAAAGAGACTTTGATAGTCCTTGATATGGGCCTTTTTAAGTGTCTCGTAGTCTTTGGACTTAGCTGCTTCGACAATCCCTTTAACTGTTTTTTCGAGGTCAATGTCTTTTCGATAGTTGGTTTTTGGATTCTGAGCAAAGTTAGTCTTGGCACTGAGATAGAGGGTTGCATAACTTGCGCCTGTAACGGTCAGAGTTTCGTCCTGAACAGTCACCTTTCCGTCCGTTTTAATTCCTAGATAGGATGCAAATTGGAGGCCGTTATCTTTGACAGTTCCCTTTAGAAGGATTCCGTTTGCATCTGTAGTGACATGACCATTCTTATAGTTGGAATATTCCCAAGAGTAGTTGCCATTAGCAAGCAAGTCTTCTGTCAAGCTGTTCCAAAGGGTAAAGTCAAGTGTCTTGTTTCCTTTTTTGGTCAAGTGGGTTACAGTGACATCATCAGGATAACTGGAGAAGGTTTCGCGTTTGAAGGTCGTCCCATCTTGGGTGTAAGAAGTGGTCGTAGTGGCTTCGGTGATGTCTAGATTACGATGATAATCAGTTACAGTATCTAGTCCTTTCTTCTGGTTATTAAAGACCATGAAGATATCTCCAAAGGCTAGGTAACGTCCATACTGGGCGTTGTTTGGTCCAACTAGATTTTGTTCAGCTAGCTGTTTTGCTTTTTGGCGGTCACCAGCTTCGAGGGCTTTACGTATCTCTGCTAAGACCTTGTAGCGATCCTTGTAGTTTCCTCCGTTATAGTCGGTGCTATCAGGTTGTGGTCCTCCTGACCAGAGGGTCTTTTCGTTGTACTGGATTCTCTCTTCGCCAATGAGTCCGAAAACCTTGGCTCCCATCTCTCCATTTCCGACAGGAAGGGCTTGTTTTTCCCATCCATCATAGGAGGGAGCTGTTGGTTGATCGTAGTTGAGTTGATAGTTTTCTTGCTTTGTCACAGGCTGATCTGCTTTTTCAGGTTCCTTATTTTCTTTAGCTTCTACAATGGCTTCTTCACTAGCTTGACTATTTGTCGTCTTAGTCTCCTCAGCTGACTTGCTTTTGGAAACTACTGGACTCTCGGCTAGAGATGGTTTTGTAGTTTCAGTAGCTTCAGCAGCTTTGGGTTCACTATCAGGCTTAGTGATAGCTTCGACAGAGGTTGGTTCAGTTTGCTTGACCTCAACACTGTCTGCGGCTACAGTATGGTTGACTAGAAAAACAGCCCCCAGTAAAACAGAAGCAGTCCCAACCGTCAGCTTGCGGATGCTATAGCGACAGGATTTCTCCCAAAAGTGTTTTTTCATAAAACCCTCCTTTGTGTATTAGAAACCGCTTACATTTTATAAAGCAGTTTCGTTTAATTTGTTTCTATTTATCTCCTCACCTCCCATTCTAATGGTCGCTTAGCATTTGTCAAGAACTTTTTAGCAAGATACATATTTGCTGTTGTTTTTTCTTAAAATAGTAGAATAAGTAGCAAGCAGTCCCTCTTTTCCAACTATCAACTAGATCGTTTACTACAAAAAACAGTTGAGAGTATCCCCAACTGTAAGTGTTTATTTCGGATGTCTTTTGGCAAAGTCAACAAAGTGAAATTTTTCTAATTTATGGCGACTTTCGGTGAATTGAAACTGGCGCCCGTCTTGGAGATAGACTTTTGACTTGATGGAAACGACATAAGGGTCTTTGCCAATGTCCATGAGAATCTTGTCTCGATCGCTAGTGTGGTCAATGGTGATTTCTTTCTGAGCATAATCAATAAGGAGTTTGAGGTTGTCCTCTATATACGAGTAGATAGACTGCTCAGCGATTTGGCGAGTGAGATTTGGGACCAGTTCCATATCCAGATAGTCCGTATCCAGAACCGATACCAGATCATCCACCACACGCTGGCGGACTACCTTCCAAACCATCCGAAACTCTGGAAAGCCGGTTATCAGTGAGGATTTTTTATCGATAATGATCTTGTCCAGGCTGACGACATTAGTCTTAGAGCGAAGTCCAAGTTCCTGGACCAGTTCTTGGTAGCTGGTTAGGTTGGAGACAGGGAAATTGACCGTTTCTTCTTTGACGACTTGGGAACCTTGCCCCCTTATCTTTTTGATCAATCCTTCCTCTTGGAGGAGGGACAGAGCTTTTCGGACGGTGTCACGGCTCACCTGATACTGATTCATGAGGTCGTGCTCACTGGGGAGGAAATCTCCGACAGCGTAAGTCTCGTTTTGAATGGTTTTTTGGATTTGCTTAAATAGTTGTTGGTATTTCTTCATATTGCTTCCTTAAATGAGTTTTGAATCTTATTCTATACACACTTGTATCTATTTTACCATACAAGTGCTAGAAAATATCCAAAAATATCCTCTTTTTATCACAAACAAGTTGCATACAAGTTTGGTATCGTTTACAATAGAGCTATCAAGTCAAGCTTGCTTTGACAAATATAAGGAGAATCAAATGGGAAAATTTGAACAAGAAGCCAAAGATCTGCTTCAAGCGATTGGAGGTAAGGAGAATGTTACTGCCGTCACCCACTGTGCGACACGGATGCGCTTTGTTCTCGGAGACGAAAAGAAGGCCAATGTCAAGGTCATCGAGTCGATTCCAGCCGTCAAAGGGACCTTTACAAATGCGGGTCAATTTCAGGTGATTATTGGGAATGACGTGCCGATTTTTTATAATGATTTTACAGCTGTTTCAGGCATTGAGGGTGTTTCCAAAGAAGCAGCCAAGTCCGCAGCTAAGAGCAATCAAAACGTGGTCCAACGTGTTATGACCACTCTGGCGGAAATCTTTACACCGATTATTCCAGCCCTGATTGTCGGAGGGTTGATCCTCGGTTTCCGTAATGTTCTTGAAGGTGTGCATTGGTCGATGTTGGATGGTAAGACCATCACAGAATCCTCTCAGTTTTGGGCAGGGGTTAATCACTTCCTCTGGTTGCCTGGTGAAGCGATCTTCCAGTTCTTGCCAGTAGGGATTACCTGGTCTGTCTCTCGTAAGATGGGAACCAGCCAAATCTTGGGAATTGTTCTCGGGATCTGTTTGGTTTCACCTCAGTTGCTCAATGCCTATGCAGTAGCTTCAACACCTGCATCAGAAATCGCAGCCAACTGGGTATGGAATTTTGGCTACTTTACTGTTAATCGTATCGGTTATCAAGCCCAAGTTATTCCAGCTTTATTAGCAGGATTGAGTTTGGCATATTTGGAAATTTTCTGGCGTAAGCATATCCCAGAAGTCATTTCCATGATTTTTGTACCTTTCTTGTCATTGATTCCGGCCTTGATTTTGGCTCATACTGTCTTGGGACCAATCGGTTGGACAATTGGGCAAGGACTCTCTGCAGTTGTCTTGGCAGGTTTGACGGGTCCAGTTAAATGGCTCTTCGGTGCGATTTTTGGTGCCCTCTACGCTCCATTTGTCATCACTGGTTTGCATCATATGACCAATGCCATCGATACACAATTGATTGCGGATGCTGGCGGAACTGCCCTTTGGCCAATGATTGCTCTTTCTAATATTGCCCAAGGTTCAGCCGTATTTGCCTATTATTTCATGCATCGTCATGATGAGCGTGAGGCTCAGATTTCACTTCCTGCAACCATTTCAGCCTATCTCGGTGTTACAGAACCAGCCCTCTTTGGGGTCAATGTCAAATACATCTATCCATTTGTAGCTGGGATGATTGGTTCAGCCCTTGCAGGGATGTTGTCCGTTACTTTCAATGTAACTGCGGCTTCTATTGGTATCGGTGGTTTGCCAGGTATCCTCTCTATTCAACCTCAATACATGCTGCCGTTTGCAGGAACCATGCTAGTTGCTATTGTTGTACCAATGCTCTTGACTTTCTTCTTCCGTAAGGCAGGCTTCTTTACAAAAACAGAGGACGATACAGCCTTGCAGGCAGAATTCGTTGCCCAAGAAGAAGCAGAATTTGTGACTCACGAGCCAGTAACCCATGCTCCAGTAGAAATTGTCAGCCCACTTGCTGGTCGAGTGAAAGAATTGAGTCAAGCGACGGACCCTGTTTTTGCATCAGGTGTCATGGGACAAGGTTTGGTTATTGAACCAAGCCAAGGTGAGTTAACTTCTCCAGTCAATGGGACAGTGACGGTTCTTTTCCCTACCAAGCATGCCATCGGTATTGTCTCTGATGAGGGAGTGGAATTACTCATCCACATCGGTATGGATACAGTAGGTCTTGATGGCAAAGGATTTGAAAGTCTTGTAGCCCAAGGAGACCATGTCACAGTAGGTCAGAAATTGATTCGTTTTGATATGGATGTCATTAAGGCTGCGGGTCTCGTAACAGAAACTCCTGTTATCATCACCAACCAAGATGCTTATACAGCGACTATCACTGGAACTTATCCGACGATCATTCAAGCTGGTCAACCGCTCATGCTTGCAACACGGATCTAATTAAAATAGCACAAATAGGGAAGGAACACAGGTTCCTCCCTTTTATCGGAAAAGGAGAAACAGATGGCACTTGATAAAAGAAAAGTAGTCTATCAAATCTATCCAAAATCATACAAAGACACCACTGGAAATGGCATTGGAGATTTCCGTGGGATTATCGAAAAAATCCCCTATTTAGCCAAGCTAGGTGTGGATATGGTCTGGCTCAATCCATTCTATCCAAGTCCTCAGCGGGATAATGGTTATGATATTTCAGATTATATGGCTGTGGATCCCCTTTTTGGTGATATGGCTGATTTTGAAGAGATGGTGCGTGTTGGTAAAGAGCACAAGATTGACTTTATGTTAGATATGGTGCTCAATCATTGTTCGACCGAGCATGAATGGTTTCAGAAAGCCCTGGCCGGTGATAAGTATTACCAAGACTTTTTCTTCATCCAAGATCAACCGACAGACTGGATTTCTAAGTTTGGTGGCTCTGCTTGGGCACCTTTCGGGGAGACAGGGAAATATTATCTCCACCTCTTTGATGAGACTCAGGCAGATCTTAACTGGCGCAATCCCAATGTCCGCAAAGAGTTGTTCAAAGTGGTCAACTTCTGGCGGGACAAGGGTGTCAAGGGTTTCCGATTTGATGTGATCAATTTGATCGGCAAGGATGAGGTCTTAGTGGATTGCCCAGAAAATGAAGGCAAGCCAGCTTACACAGACAAGCCCATTGTTCATGACTATTTGCGTATGATGAACCAAGCTACTTTTGGATCTGACGATAGCTTTATGACAGTTGGGGAAATGTCCTCGACCACCATGGAAAACTGTGTCCTCTATTCGTCACCTGACCGTCAAGAATTATCCATGACCTTTAATTTCCATCATCTCAAGGTGGACTACAAGGACGGACAGAAGTGGACTTTAGCTCCCTTTGACTTTGAAGAGTTGAAAAGTCTTTACCATAGCTGGGGCAAGGAAATGAGTGATAAAAACGGCTGGAGCGCCCTCTTTTGGAACAATCACGACCAACCACGAGCTTTGAATCGTTTTGTCGATATTCAACATTTCCGCAATGAAGGGGCGACTATGCTGGCTGCCAGCATTCACCTGTCACGTGGGACACCTTATATCTACATGGGCGAGGAAATCGGAATGATTGACCCAGACTATGATTCCATGGCTGACTATGTGGATGTCGAGTCCATCAATGCTTATCAGATGCTCTTAAAAGAAGGGAAAAGTGAGCAAGAAGCCTTCCAGATTATTCAGGCCAAGTCACGAGATAATTCACGCATTCCCATGCAGTGGGATGCTTCAGAAAATGCAGGATTTTCAACAGGCACTCCATGGTTGAAAGCTGGTAAATCCTATAAAGATATCAACGTAGAAAATGACATCCAAGGCCCAATTTTCATCTTCTACCAAGACTTGATTCGACTTCGTAAGGAAATGCCGATCATTTCAGAAGGAAGCTACAAACCAGCCTTTGAAGATAGTAAGCAAGTCTATGCCTTTGAACGTCAGTATGAGGATGAAAAGTTATTGGTGCTCAATAACTTTTATGCCACAGAAGTGGAAATCGACTTGCCAGTGGTCTACCAAAATGGACAGATTCTGATTTCAAACTATGAAGATGTAGAAGTATCAGAAAAAATTCTGCTCAAACCGTATCAAACACTGGCTATTTATGTAAATTAAACGCAGCAAGGAGCTCTCTTTCATTGAAATGCAGGGCTCCTTTTTTTGTCGCCTATTGCCCTTCTTGAAAGCGTAAAACAAACTAGTCAGGAAAGTCACTTTATGGTATAATATAGAAGACTCAAAAAGAAACAGGAGAAAAAGAATGGATTTACTTTTAGAGATTGTCTTGATTGTGCTAGCTTTTCTAGGAGGAGCTCTTGGAGGGATGTACTTGGTTCGTAAGCAAATCGAAAAAGAATTTGCGGACAACCCACGTTTGAACGCTGAGGCAGTTCGTGCTCTTTTGAGCGCAAATGGTCAAAAACCAAGCGAAGCCAAGGTACAACAAGTTTACCACCAAATCATCCGCCAACAAAAAGCAGCCCTTGCTAACAATAAAAAGAAATAAATAGGAAAAGTCTGGGATGAAAGTTCCAGACTTCTCACTATGTTCAATAGTTCTCAATGATAAGACTTTTTCCTTGCATTCTATTGATATTTGATTATGATTAAGAGAGAGGAAGTTGACATTTTATCAAGCTGTCTATCCGATCGTTCAGGACAAGGAATCATGATGAACTATCAATCAGAAAAAAGACTAGAAAGAAGACTGTATGGATAATCGACCAATTGGTTTTTTGGATTCGGGTGTCGGGGGCTTGACTGTTGTTCGTGAGCTCATGCGCCAGCTTCCCCATGAAGAAATCGTCTATATTGGAGATTCGGCACGGGCACCCTATGGTCCCCGCCCTGCTGAGCAAATTCGTGAATATACTTGGCAGTTGGTCAACTTTCTCTTGACCAAGGATGTCAAGATGATTGTCATTGCTTGTAATACTGCGACTGCGGTCGTCTGGGAAGAAATCAAGGCCAAACTAGACATTCCCGTTCTAGGTGTGATTTTGCCAGGAGCTTCGGCAGCTATCAAGTCCAGTCAAGGTGGGAAAATCGGGGTGATTGGAACTCCCATGACGGTACAATCAGACATCTACCGTCAGAAAATCCATGATTTGGATCCAGACTTACAGGTGGAAAGTTTGGCCTGTCCCAAGTTTGCCCCCTTGGTTGAATCTGGTGCCTTATCAACTAGTGTAACCAAGAAAGTGGTTTATGAAACCCTGCGTCCCTTGGTCGGCAAGGTGGATAGCTTGATTCTGGGTTGTACCCATTACCCGCTCCTTCGCTCCATCATCCAAAATGTCATGGGACCAGATGTAAAACTCATCGATAGTGGAGCAGAGTGTGTACGGGATATCTCGGTTTTACTGAACTATTTTGAAATCAATCGTAGCCGAGATGCGGGGCCTCTTCAACATCGTTTTTACACAACAGCCAGTAGCCAAAGTTTTGCCCAGATTGGGGAAGAATGGCTGGAAAAAGAGATTCATGTGGAGCATGTAACATTATGACAAATAAAATTTATGAATACAAGGATGACCAGGACTGGTATGTCGGTGTCTGGGATGTCTATGGAGGCATCTATAGCCTTATCAAAGATTCTCTCGAGCTTGATTTTATGGATTTAGCGCGGATTTTTCGTGACGAGGAAAATGGCTTTCCGATTACGATAACGGTGATGCGCTGGTCTTCTAACTTCCGTCTGCTCTCCTTTATCGTTGAGATTTTAAATGCTGAAGCAGGCCGCAATCTAGAAGTCATCCAACGTCAGGGTGCCCTGCTCTTGATTGAAAATGGACAGCTTTTGCATGTCGAATTGCCTAAAGAAGGAGTTGAAGTGGAAACCTTCTTTGAAACTAGCAAGGTCAGAGAAACTCTGCTCATTGCGACTCGTAACGAAGGAAAGACCAAGGAATTCCGAGCTATCTTTGACAAGTTAGGCTACGATGTGGAAAATCTCAATGACTATCCAGATTTGCCTGAAGTAGCTGAAACAGGTATGACCTTTGAAGAAAATGCCCGCCTCAAGGCAGAAACCATTTCCCAATTAACAGGCAAGATGGTGCTAGCAGATGACTCAGGTCTCAAAGTCGATGTCCTCGGCGGTTTGCCAGGAGTCTGGTCAGCCCGTTTTGCAGGTGTGGGAGCAACCGACCGTGAAAACAATGCCAAACTCTTGCACGAATTGGCCATGGTCTTTGAACTCAAGGACCGTTCGGCTCAATTCCACACAACCCTAGTCGTAGCTAGTCCAAACAAGGAAAGCTTGGTGGTTGAAGCTGACTGGCCAGGTTATATCAACTTTGAACCCAAGGGTGAAAATGGCTTTGGTTATGATCCGCTCTTCCTTGTGGGAGAGACAGGTAAGTCAGCAGCTGAATTAACCCTTGAAGAAAAAAATAGCCAATCCCACCGTGCCTTAGCCGTTAAGAAACTTTTGGAGGTATTTCCATCATGGCAAAGCAAACCATCATTGTAATGAGTGATTCCCATGGCGATAGCTTGATTGTGGAAGAAATTCGTGATCGTTATCTGGGGAAAGTTGATGCCATTTTTCACGATGGTGACTCAGAACTCCGTCCAGACTCTCCGCTCTGGGAAGGCATTCATGTCGTCAAAGGAAATATGGACTTTTATGCTGGCTACCCAGAACGGTTGGTGACTCAACTTGGTCCCACTAAGATCATCCAGACGCATGGACACTTGTTTGACATCAATTTCAACTTTCAAAAGTTGGACTACTGGGCTCAGGAAGAAGATGCCGATATCTGTCTCTATGGTCACTTGCATGTGCCAAATGCTTGGATGGAAGGCAAGACTCTTTTTCTAAATCCAGGCTCCATCAGCCAACCACGAGGGACTATCAGAGAATGTCTCTATGCTCGAGTGGAGATTGATGACAGCTATTTTAAAGTAGACTTTTTGACACGTGACCATGAGGTTTATCCAGGCTTGTCCAAGGAGTTTGCTCGATGATTGCCAAGGAATTTGAAGCATTTTTATTGGAGCAGGAAGAGACTTTTCTTACCCCTGCTGAGAATCTAGCAGCCTTGATTGATACCCATAACGCTGACCATGCAATTTTGGTGCTGAGCCAAATCACCTATACCCGTATCCCTGTTGTGACCTTTGACAAACGCTTTGTTGGAACCATTGGTCTGAGGGACATTTTGGCTTATCAAATGGAGCAAGGTTTGACGGATGAGCAGATGGCAACGACAGACATCGTCAATATGACCAAGACAGATGTGGCAGTCGTCGCTCCAGACTATAACATCACAGAGGTCCTCCATAAACTGGTGGATGAACCCTTCTTGCCAGTGGTAGATGGTGAAGGAATTTTCCAAGGAATCATCACGCGCAAGTCCATCCTCAAGGCTGTCAATGCCCTTTTGCATGACTTTAGTAAGGAATATGAGATTCGATGCAAATGAGAGATAGGATTTCAGACTTTTTAGAGGAAAAACAGGGCTTGTCTGCCAATTCCAAGCAGTCCTATAAGTATGATCTGGAGCAATTTTTAGACATTGTGGGTGAGCGGATTTCTGAGACCAGTCTTAAGATTTACCAAGGCCAGCTAGCCAATCTAAAAATTAGCGCCCAGAAGCGAAAACTTTCGGCCTGCAACCAATTTCTCTACTTTCTCTATCGAAAAGGAGAAGTGGACAGTTTTTACCGTCTGGAATTAGCCAAACAAGCTGAAAAGAAGACTGAAAAGCCAGAGATTCTAGATCTAGACTCTTTTTGGCAGGAAAGTAATTATCCAGAAGGACGCTTGCTGGCGCTTCTTATCTTGGAAATAGGGCTCTTGCCAAGTGAGATTTTAGCCCTCAAGGTTGCAGATATCAATCTGGATTTTCAAGTGTTGAGAATCAGCAAGGCTTCCCAACAGAGGATTGTCACCATACCTACGACCTTGATTCCAGAGCTAGAACCCTTAATGGGGCAGACCTATCTCTTTGAAAGGGGAGGGAAAGCCTATTCTCGTCAGTGGGCCTTTCGTCAGCTGGAGTCCTTTGTCAAGGAGAAAGGTTTCCCAGAACTATCAGCCCAAGCCCTACGGGAACAGTTCATTCTAAGACAGATAGAAAACAAGGTCGATTTGTACGAAATTGCAAAAAAATTAGGATTAAAAACAGTCCTGACCTTAGAAAAATATAGATAATGGATATTAAATTAAAAGATTTTGAAGGGCCACTGGACTTACTCTTGCACTTGGTTTCTAAGTACCAGATGGATATCTACGATGTGCCCATTACAGAAGTTATCGAACAGTATCTAGCCTATGTCTCAACTCTGCAGGCCATGCGTCTGGAAGTAACGGGCGAGTATATGGTTATGGCCAGTCAGCTGATGCTGATCAAGAGCCGCAAGCTCTTGCCAAAGGTAGCAGAAGTGACAGACTTAGAGGATGACCTGGAGCAGGACCTTCTCTCCCAAATCGAAGAATACCGCAAGTTCAAACTCCTGGGTGAGCACTTGGAGGCTAAGCACCAAGATCGGGCTCAGTACTATTCCAAAGCGCCGACAGAGTTGATTTACGAAGATGCAGAGCTTGTACATGACAAGACGACCATTGACCTCTTTTTGGCTTTTTCAAATATCCTAGCCAAGAAAAAAGAGGAGTTCGCTCAGAACCACACGACCATCCTGCGCGATGAGTATAAGATTGAGGACATGATGGTCATCGTAAAAGAGTCCTTGACTGAACGAGACCAGTTGCGCTTGCAGGATTTGTTCAAGGAAGCCCAGAATGTCCAAGAGGTCATTACCCTCTTTTTGGCGACCTTAGAGTTAATCAAAACTCAGGAATTAATCCTCGTGCAAGAGGAGAGTTTCGGAGATATCTATCTCATGGAAAAGAAGGAAGAAAATCAAGAGGCATAAAGCTAGACTTGATAGAGAGGAAAGATGAGTACTTTAGCAGAAATAGAAGCGCTCTTGTTTGTAGCAGGTGAAGATGGGATTCGGGTCCGTCAGTTGGCTGAACTCCTCTCTCTGCCACCGACAGGCATCCAACAGAGTTTAGAAAAATTAGCCCAGAAGTATGAAAAAGACCAAGATTCGAGCTTGTCCCTGATCGAGACAGGTGGTGCATACAGATTGGTCACCAAGCCTCAATTTGCAGCGATTTTGAAGGAATACTCCAAGGCACCCATCAACCAGAGCTTGTCTCGGGCTGCCCTTGAGACCTTGTCCATCATTGCCTACAAGCAACCGATTACCCGAATTGAGATTGATGCTATTCGTGGGGTCAATTCTAGTGGAGCTCTAGCTAAGCTACAAGCTTTTGAATTGATAAGAGAAGATGGGAAAAAAGAAGTTTTGGGCCGCCCTAATCTCTATGTGACTACGGATTATTTCCTAGATTACATGGGGATTAACCATTTGGAAGAACTGCCAGTGATTGATGAGCTTGAGATTCAAGCTCAAGAAAGCCAATTATTTGGTGAAAGGATAGAAGAAGATGAGAATCAATAAATATATTGCCCACGCAGGTGTGGCCAGTAGGAGAAAAGCAGAAGAGTTGATCAAGCAAGGCTTGGTAACCGTCAACGGCCAAGTGGTACGTGAACTCGCAACGACTATCAAGGCTGGTGATAAGGTTGAAGTTGAAGGCCAGCCTATCTACAACGAAGAAAAGGTCTACTACTTGCTCAATAAACCACGCGGAGTGATTTCCAGTGTGACAGATGATAAGGGCCGCAAGACTGTTGTGGATCTCTTGCCTAATGTCAAAGAACGCATTTACCCTGTGGGACGTTTGGACTGGGATACATCAGGTGTCTTGATTTTGACCAATGATGGGGACTTTACAGATGAAATGATTCACCCCCGTAATGAGATTGACAAGGTCTATGTCGCGCGTGTTAAAGGTGTGGCTAATAAGGACAATCTCCGCCCCTTGACCCGCGGTCTTGAGATTGATGGCAAGAAAACCAAGCCAGCTGTTTATGAAATTCTCAAAGTGGATCCAGTTAAAAATCGCTCTGTGGTACAGTTGACCATCCATGAAGGACGTAACCATCAGGTTAAAAAGATGTTTGAAGCTGTCGGTCTTCAAGTGGATAAGTTGTCTCGGACACGTTTTGGACACCTAGACTTGACAGGTCTTCGTCCAGGAGAATCCCGTCGCCTTAATAAAAAAGAAATCAGCCAACTACACACTATGGCTGTAACCAAGAAATAATGAAACGCATCTTAATAGCGCCAGTACGCTTTTACCAACGTTTTATCTCCCCAGCCTTTCCACCTTCTTGTCGCTTTGAGCCGACTTGTTCCAACTACATGATTCAGGCTATTGAAAAACATGGCTTCAAGGGTGTTCTGATGGGCTTGGCTCGAATTTTCCGATGCCATCCTTGGTCGCCAATAGGAAAAGATCCCGTCCCAGACCACTTTTCCCTCAGACGAAATCAAGAAAAAAAATAACCCAACATCAGGTGATGTTGGGTTTTCTTGCTTATTTCAAAGCTTTTTGAGCGTCTTCAATCATGAGTTTAGTTGATTCAAGACCGCCGCCACTTAGATACCAGAGGTCTGGTGTTAGTTGGATAATTTTACCATTTTTAGCGGCAGGAGTTTCAGCGATGAGGGCATTTTCTAGGACGCCATCGTTGCTAGAGTTGTCCCCACCAATGGCAAGGGTGCGGTTGATGACAAAGAGGATGTCAGGATTGATTTCTTTGACACTTTCAAAGCTGACTTCCTGGCCATGGCGAGAGTCTTCAAATTTGGTGTCAGTTGGCTTGAATTTCAAAGTTTGGTACAAGAAAGAGAAACGAGATTGGGCACCAAAGGCAGCCATTTTTCCTTCATTGAGGAGGATAGCAAGGGCTTTTTTGTCAGAACTTTCGTTTTTAGTAGCGACTTCTTGGATACTCTTATCCAGGTTTGCCAATTCTTCTTTGGCTTTCTGTGTACCAGTTTCACCAAAGGCGCTTGCTAGAGATTCGATATTAGACTTGGTAGAAGTCCAGTAGTCGTCCTTGCTCGCTTGGAAGAGTACGGTTGGAGCGATTTCTTTGAATTTGTCTACGAATTTTTGGGTACGTGGAGAAGCGATAATCAAATCCGGCTCAAGAGCAGCAATGGCTTCTAGGTCTGGCTCAACCATGGAACCCATATTGTTGACATTTCCTGCAAGATCTTTTAGGTAGGTCGGAACAGTTTTTGTAGGCATTCCGACGATATTCTTTTCAAAACCTAAAGCGCGAATAGTATCCGCAGCACCGAGGTCAAAGGTCACAATCTTTTCAGGAACCTTTGAAAGTTTGACCTCATCTAGTGAACTTTTAATGGTTATCTCTGTTGGAGCAGAGCTACTTGTCTCTGTCTGGCTAGTGCTTGAGTTTGTATTTGTACTACATGCACCAAGTAAGAGCAAGAAGCTGGCAGCTAGGGCAGTGAGATAAAGTTTAAGGGATGTTTTCATGATTTCTCCTTTTTAAAATATAGTAACGATGTAGGGGTCTCTTAGATAGACTTGTTAGCTAAGAGACAGAGGGTTCTCTAACATGAGTTCAGAATAGCTAGCTATAGATACAGATCTTTTTGCCATTGATATCCGCGAGCGTGATGGGAATCTCATAGAGTTGACTGAGCAGGTCAGCCTGCATGATTTGAGCAGTCGTTCCCTTGCAAAAGACTTGACCGTCTTTAAAGGCAACAATTTCATCCGCATACTGGCTAGCCATGTTGATATCGTGGAGGACGATGATAATGGTCTTCCCTAGTTCCTCCACCAGTCGCCGAAGTATCTGCATCATGCTGACACTTTGCTTGATATCGAGATTATTGAGCGGTTCGTCTAGCAAGATAAAGTCTGTATCTTGGGCCAGTACCATAGCGATAAAAACACGTTGCAACTGTCCACCAGACAGACTATCGATGTAGCGGTCTTTTAAGTTTGTCAGTTCCAGATAGTCCAGAGTTTCTCGGATTTTTTCCCAGTCTTCTGCCTTCAGTCGACCACGGCTGTAGGGAAAACGTCCAAAGCTGACCAATTCTTCTACAGTCAATTTGGCTTGGTAATTGATCTTCTGCTTTAGGATGGTGAGCTCTTTGGCTAGTTCTTGCGAATTCCAACTCTCGATTTCACGCCCTTTGATACTGAGGATTCCCTGATCTTTCTTGGTCAGTCTGCTCATGATGGAGAGAAGAGTTGATTTTCCAGCACCATTTGGACCAATGAAGGCTGTCAGTTTCTGAGGACTGACTTCAAGGGAAATGTCTTGCAAAATATCCTGTTTTTGAATGGATTTGTCAATGTTTTCCAGTTTCACCGACGGGCCCTCCTGTAAAGTAAGATAAAGAATAAGAGACCACCCACACTCTCGATGATCATGCTGATGCGAATTTCCAGCGCAAAGACTCGTTCGATGAGGGCTTGCCCCAAGGTTAAGCTAATAAATCCAATCAGAATGGCTAGGATAAAGAGCAACTTGTGCCGATAATCTTTGACAATCAGGTAAGTGAGATTGGCTAGCATAAAGCCAAAGAAGGCCATAGGCCCTACCAAGGCAGTGGCTGTTGAGGTCAAGAGCACGATGCCCCAGAGGAGTTCTCTCTGTTCTTTTTCAACATCGAGTCCCAGTATCTGAGCCGTTTCTCTTTGCAGGTGCAAGACATCCAGAACGACTGCTTTTCGAAAGAAAAAGATTGTCAAAGCAAGGATGATCAGAGAACCGATGGCTAGGATGGAAGTGTTGAGATGCTGAAAGGAGGCAAAGAGACTGTTCTGCAGTTTATCGTATTCATTTGGATCCATCAGAACTTGGAGGAAGGTACTGATATTTCGAAAGAGACTTCCGAGGGCTAGGCAGATTAGCAGAATGAAGACCAGATCTTGCTTCATCAGCGTCTTCAAGTAACCTTGTAAGGCGAGAAAGAAGAGGGATTGAAGCAGAAGCAAGATTAGAAATTCTAAGACAGGAGACTTTCCAAGCTGTAGAAATTTGCTTTCAAATATCAGTAGCAGGGTCTGTAGCAAGACATAGAAGGATTCGATTCCCAAAATACTTGGCGTCAGAAAGCGATTTTCCGTCAGGGTTTGAAAATTAATGGTCGAAATTCCAGTCGCGATGGCTACCAAGAGATAAACGATGATTTTTTGGGAACGCAGCTTCCAGGCAAAGGCAGACAGGTTAGTGATGGGCCAAAAGTAGAGGAGACAAGCTCCGATGGCCAGAATAATGAGAAGCCAGAAGAGCTTAGTGTGTTTGCTTTTAAACTGCATCTTTTTGTCCCCCTCTCCATAGAAGTAGGATAAAGGCGAGACTACCGATGATTCCTAGAATGAGACTGACAGACAGCTCATAGGGCCGAATCAAGACTCGAGAGAGGATGTCACAGGCCAAAACTAGATTGGCACCGACCAGAGCGACCATGAGTTTGGTTTGACTTAGATTATCTCCATAGCGCTTGCGGACAAGATTGGGAACGATGACCCCGAGAAAAGGCAAGGCACCCACGGTAATCATGGTGACACTTGTCGTTAGCGCGACTAGAAAGAGGGCCAGTTTTTCAAGTAGAGAGTAAGAAATCCCCAAACTCTCACTGGTTTCCTTGCCCAGATTCATGATGGTAAAGGTTTGGGATAATTTCCAAACGGCTATTAGGATAATGAGGCCTAAGAAGAGCCACTCATACTGATGGGTCTGAATCATGGAGAAGGAGCCCTGGGTCCAGGCAGTCATACTCTGAACCAGATTGAAACGATAGGCGATAACTTCTGTGACAGAACCGATAATCCCACTATAGATGATCCCGATCAAGGGCAACATCCACCTTTCCTTTACAGAAAAAATAGTCATAAAGGCTAGGAAGAAGAGGGTAAATAAGATGGATGAGCCAAAAGCAAAGAGCATCTTTTGGGTCAGACTCGCAGACGGAAAGACAAAGAGACTCAACACCATTCCCAGTTTGGCAGCTTCTGTCGTTCCTACTGTACTCGGAGCAGCAAACTGGTTTTGAGTAATGGTCTGCATGAGGAGTCCTGCCATGCTCATACTGGAGGCTGCAAGGAGAATGCTGATAGTTCTTGGAAGACGCGACTCTTGAAAGAGAAGCCAAGTCTGTTGGTCAAAAGTAAAGAATTTTTCCCAAGAAAAATCACTGGTTCCAATACTAATGGAGAGAAAGACCAGGAGTAGAAGTAAGCCTGTTAAAATATGAGAGAGTTTCATGCCCCGTCCTTTCATGTAGATTTGGTATAAAAATACCCTTGGAGATAATGTAACACGATTTTTTTAATCTGTCAATAAATTTTCTGACAATTTAATGTAAAAAGAAAGAAAAATTCCTGAAATAATATCTATCCCTCTATTTTATAGGATAAACTAGTAAAAACTAATCCAATTTCCTACTATCCTTCTCCTATAAAAAGTGGTAAAATGGAGGACAGAAAGAAGGAACTGATATGACAACATTATTTTCAAAAATCAAAGAAGTAACAGAGCTTGCTGCAATCTCAGGTCATGAAGCGCCTGTCCGGGCTTATCTTCGTGAAAAGTTGACACCACACGTGGATGAAGTAGTGACAGATGGCTTGGGTGGTATTTTTGGTATCAAGCATTCAGAAGCTGTCGATGCACCGCGTGTTTTGGTCGCTTCTCACATGGATGAAGTTGGTTTTATGGTCAGTGAGATTAAGCCAGACGGAACCTTCCGTGTGGTTGAAATCGGTGGCTGGAACCCTATGGTGGTCAGCAGCCAACGATTTAAACTCTTTACTCGTGACGGTCGTGAAATTCCAGTGATCTCAGGTTCTGTCCCTCCACATTTGACACGTGGAACAGGTGGACCAACTATGCCAGCAATTTCAGATATCATTTTTGATGGTGGGTTTGCAGACAAGGCTGAGGCAGAAAGCCTTGGTATACGTCCGGGTGACACCATCGTGCCAGATAGCTCAGCGATCTTAACAGCCAATGAAAAAAATATCATCTCAAAAGCTTGGGACAATCGCTACGGCGTCCTCATGGTAAGCGAGCTAGCTGAAGCTTTATCAGGTCAAAAACTCGGAAATGAACTCTATCTTGGCTCGAACGTCCAAGAAGAGGTTGGTCTTCGTGGCGCTCATACTTCTACAACTAAGTTTGACCCAGAAGTCTTCCTAGCAGTTGATTGTTCACCTGCTGGTGATGTTTATGGTGGTCAAGGCAAGATTGGGGATGGAACTTTGATTCGTTTCTATGATCCAGGTCACTTGCTCCTACCAGGTATGAAGGATTTCCTTTTGACAACGGCTGAAGAAGCTGGCATCAAATACCAATACTATTGTGGAAAAGGTGGAACAGACGCTGGAGCAGCTCATCTGAAAAATGGTGGTGTCCCATCTACAACTATCGGTGTCTGCGCTCGTTATATCCACTCTCACCAAACCCTCTACGCGATGGATGACTTCCTAGAAGCCCAAGCTTTCTTGCAAGCCTTGGTGAAAAAATTAGACCGCTCAACGGTTGATTTGATTAAAAATTATTAAATATAAGGGAGGTTGGTCGGGATGGTAGAACCAAACCTAGAAAGCCTTATAAGAGATCTCTACAACCATGCCCGTCAGGGCTTGAGTGACGATTTAGTCGCTGCTCTCCTAGAGACTGCTAAGAAGCTGCCTACTACAAATGAGCAATTACTAGCAGTCCGACTTTCAGGACTGGTCACCCGTGAATTGCTCATCAATCCCAAACACCCAGCACCTGAGTTGATCAACTTGGCGCGCTTTATCAAAAGAGAAGAAGCCAAGTATAGGGGCACTGCAGTTTCTGCTATCATGTTTGGAGAACTCTTTAAAATGCTTTGATTCCATTGTGAATCAAAGCATTTTTCTATATGCTCCAAAAGAAATTCTTGATGAGGAAACGAAAAAGCCATCCCATTCAGGATAGCTTCTTGTTTATTAGATTTGTTCAGCGATGACCTTTTCAGCTAGGTTCATAGCATGGTCAGATACACGAGTGTAGTGGGAAATGATGTCGATAAAGTTGACTCCAGCTTGTGTAGAACACTCACCTTTGTTAAGGCGTTTGATGTGGGTCTTTCTGAGAACGCGTTCCATATTGTTGATTTCTTTATGGCGTTCAATCAGACTTTGAGCTTTTTCAATATCATTGTTTTCTACACTATCAAGGGCATCCTTGATGAATGCGGTTGTTGCTTGATAAATATCAGCTAATTCCTCTAAAGCTGCTTCAGAGAACTGAACATTCTTGCGTTGAAGATAGTCTGTTAGGTTGAGCAAGCCTTCTGCGTGGTCCCCAATCCGTTCCAAATCACGAGATGAATCCAGAATGTTGGTCAAGACTTCGCTTTCCTTTTGACTCAAGGATTCGCTTGAGAGTCTGATGAGGTAACGAGTGAGTTTTTCATCGATGGTATTGATGGCTTCCTCTGTCTTGTGCCCTTTTTCAGCTACCTTTTCATCCAAACCGATGATATAGCTATAAGAAAGGTCAAAAGCTTTGGCTGCATAGTTCCCCAAGTGCAAGAGTTCTTTTTTGGCATTTCCTAGAGCGATAGAAGGAGATTGCTGGATAAGTTGCTCGTCGAGATAAAGGGGCTCGTACTTGACAACCTCGTCTTCACCAGGGATGAGCTTGGTTACAAAGTAGGCCAAGGCTCCGATGAATGGAAATTGTACAATGGTGTTACTTACGTTAAAGGCACCGTGAGAGAAGGCGATGGTCATCTCAGGTGAGAGGTGAAGGAGTGCCTGGAAGTACTCGATCATAGCAGTAAAGGGGCCTAATAAGATTAAGCAAAGAATAGTCCCTAAAACGTTAAAGGTAACGTGGGTTGCCGCAACGCGCTTTGCAGAGACATTGGCTCCAGCTGCCGCAATGATAACGGTTAAGGTTGTCCCGATATTATCCCCGAAGAGAACTGGTAGTGAACCTTTAAGATCAAGGAACCCACCTGCATAGAGACCTTGCAAAATCCCGATTGTAGCCGAAGAGGCCTGAATGAGGACGGTAATCACTGCACCAGCTACCACTCCTAAAATAGGATTTTGACCCAAGGTTACCATATACTCCTTGAATTGTGGTAAATCTTTAAGCGGGCTCATACCGGCACTGATGAGGTTGAGAGCGTAGAAGATTCCCCCTACACCAAACAGGATGCGCCCGATATTGTTTGCTGTTCTGTTTTTTGTGAAGAAGAGGAACATAGTTCCAAGGAAAATCAAGGGTAAAGCATACTCGCCTAGTTTGAAACCGATGATAAAGGAAGTAACAGTGGTTCCGATGTTGGCTCCCATGATAATTCCGATAGCCTGTCTAAGAGTGAGAAGACTAGCGCTGACCAGTCCGACCGTGATAACTGTAACCCCCGTACTTGACTGAATCAGGGCAGTCACGACGATTCCGACTAGAACGCCTAAAAAGGGATTGCTAGTGTACTTGTCAATGTAAAAACGAAGGCGATCTCCAGCAGCTTGTTGCAAACCGTCTCCCATGGTCTTGATACTGTATAAAAACAGTCCTAGACCTCCTAAAAAGTGAAATAAAATTTCCTGCCAATTAATGGACATTTCTTTTTCCTCCGGAAAATAATAACGGAATTTCTCCTATTCTATTTTAAAGGATAAAAGTAAATCTCACAAGTGTTTAGCTGAAATTTTCATAAGAAACAAGAACTTTCGTTTAAAATGAGAGATAGATTACCTATAAGAGAAATGATTTATAGGATTGTGTCCAAATTTTACTGATTATTATCCTAGTTATAGTTTTTATGTTAAATAGATTGACATCGCTTTCATATAGGATAAAATGAAGATGATCCTGTTCTGGTGGTGTGCACTGAGAACAGTTACTTTTTATCAAAAAGTAAAGCGCTTACTTTATATTTTATTAGGAGGATAAGATGAAAGATCTATTTTTTGAAAAACGTTGCCGTTACAGTATTCGTAAGCTGTCAATCGGAGCTTGTTCCTTGATGATTGGTTCAGTTCTATTTGCGAGCCCAGCTCTTGCCGAACAAGTCGCAGTCCCTGAAACAGCTGCAAATACGAGCGCCCAAGCTACAAGAGCTAGTGAAACAGCTAATCCAGATACTGCAGCCCTTGAAAAACAATTAGAGGAAACAGAGAACAAAGTAGCTGAGCAACCAATTTCAGAAAACACTCCAGCAATAACGGATTTGGTCAATGAAAAAGAAGAGGCAAAACCCGCTCCGGCAGATAAAGCTGAAAAACCTGCTCAACCAACTGAAAAAGAAGAAGTCAAACCAGAGGAAGCTCCTCAAGTGGCTGAGAAGAAAGCCGACAAACCGACTCTAGCAGACGTTCCTAAAAATGAGGAAAAGAGTCTCCGACCAAAAGAAATCAAATTTGATACTTGGGAAGATTTATTAAAATGGGAACCGGGTGCGCGTGAGGATGATCCCATTAACCGTTCATCAGTTGAACTCGCCAAGCGCCATAGAGGCCAGTTGGTTAACGAAAAAGCAAGCAGAAGAGCCAAGGTTCAGGCGCTAGCAAACACCAACTCAAAGGCCAAAGACCACGCTTCTGTTGGTGGAGAAGAATTCAAGGCCTATGCTTTTGACTACTGGCAATACTTGGATTCAATGGTCTTCTGGGAAGGTCTAGTTCCAACTCCAGATGTCATTGATGCCGGTCACCGCAACGGAGTTCCCGTTTATGGAACACTCTTTTTCAACTGGTCAAACAGTATTGCTGACCAAGAGAAATTTGCCGCTGCCTTGAAACAAGATGAGGATGGCACATTCCCAATTGCACGCAAACTCGTTGATCTCGCTAAGTACTATGGCTTTGATGGCTATTTCATCAATCAGGAAACAACGGGGGAATTGGTAGCACCTCTTGGTGAAAAAATGCGCCAATTCATGCTCTATACAAAAGAATACGCAGCCAAAGTCAACCACCCGATCAAGTATGCTTGGTACGATGCCATGACCTACAAATACGGTCGTTACCACGAAGATGGTCTAGGTGATTACAACTACCAGTTCATGCAAAAAGAAGGTGACAAAGTCCCTGCAGATCAATTCTTTGCCAATTTCAACTGGAACAAGGAAAAGAATGACCACTCCGTAGAGATGGCCAAATGGCTAGAGCGTAGTCAATATGATGTCTTTGCAGGCTTGGAATTGCAACAAGGTGGTTCTTATAAGACCAAAGTCAAATGGGATGCCCTCTTAGATGAAAAAGGCAAGTTGCGTTTGTCACTTGGACTTTTTGCACCAGATACGATTACCAGTCTAGGAAAAACAGGCGAAGACTACCACAAGAACGAAGACATCTTCTTTACAGGTTACCAAGGAGATCCAACGGCTCAAAAACCAGCAGATAAAGAGTGGTATGGAATTGCCAATTTAGTTGCTGACCGTACACCAGCAGTAGGTCGAACCTTCACGACCTCCTTTAATACAGGTCATGGTAGAAAATGGTTTGTAGACGGCAAAGTTTCTAAGGATTCTGAGTGGAACTACCGTTCTGTTTCTGGTGTCTTGCCAACATGGCGCTGGTGGCAGACTTCAACAGGGGAAAAACTTCGTGCAGAATATGACTTTACAGATGCCTATAATGGAGGAAACTCCCTTAAATTCTCAGGCGATGTAGCTGGTAAGACGGACCAGGATGTGAATTTGTATTCTACCAAACTAGAAGTAACAGAGAAAACCAAACTTCGTGTTGCCCACAAGGGAGGAAAAGGCTCTAAAGTTTATATGGCCTTCTCTACGACTCCAGACTACAAATTTGAGGATGCAGCTGCATGGAAAGAACTGACTCTCTCTGATGACTGGAAGAATGAAGAATTTGACCTTAGCTCACTAGCAGGTAAAACCATCTATGCAGTCAAACTCTTCTTCGAACATGAAGGTGCTGTAAAAGATTATCAGTTCAACCTAGGACAATTAACTATCACGGACAATCACCAAGCACCACAGGCACCGACGGGGCTATCTGTGGTGAAACAATCTCTTAAAAATGCCCAAGAAGCTGAAGCAGTGGTCCAGTTTGCGGGTAACCAAGATGCAGATTTCTATGAAGTCTACGAAAAAGATGGAGATAACTGGCGTTTGTTGACAGGATCATCTGCTTCAACCATCTACTTGCCAAAAGTTAGCCGTTCTGCTAATGCGACTGGTACGACTCAGGAACTGAAAGTCGTTGCAGTTGGTAAAAATGGCCTTCGTTCCGAAGCTGCGACGGCATCCTTTAACTGGGGGATGACAGTTCAGGATACGACTCTTCCAAGACCTTTAGCTGAAAATATCGTTCCAGGTGCAAAGGTTATTGGTAGCACTTTCCCGAATACTGAAGGCGGGGAAGGCATCGAAGGCATGTTGAATGGTACGATTACAAGTCTGTCAGACAAGTGGTCTTCAGCTCAGTTGAGCGGTAGTGTGGATATTCGTTTGACCAAGTCACGTACCGTTGTTAGATGGGTCATGGATCATGCGGGAGCTGGTGGTGAGTCTGTCAACGATGGTTTGATGAACACCAAGGACTTTGATCTTTACTACAAGGATACAGATGGTGAGTGGAAACTAGCTAAGGAAGTCCGTGGCAACAAAGCACACGTGACAGATATCACTCTTGACAAACCAATCACTGCCCAAGACTGGCGCCTAAAAGTTATCACTTCAGATAATGGGACACCTTGGAAGGCCATTCGTATCTACAACTGGAAGATGTACGAAACCTTGGACACAGAAAGTCAAAATATTCCAATGGCTAAGGTAGCTGCCCGTTCACTTGGAAACCACCAAGTTCAACTTGGTTTCTCTGATGTTCCAGCGGGTGCAACTATCACCGTTTACGACAAGGCAGATTCACAAACACCAATTGCAACCTTGAAGTCTGAAACTGGAGGCG
Source organism: Streptococcus oralis ATCC 35037 (assembly GCF_900637025.1). NCBI lineage: Bacteria > Bacillati > Bacillota > Bacilli > Lactobacillales > Streptococcaceae > Streptococcus > Streptococcus oralis. The sequence goes on along the minus strand of NZ_LR134336.1, from coordinate 1,596,340 downwards.
ACTTGGCAACAGCACCATTGGGCTTTGACAAGCAACCAACTCTCCTCTACTATCGTACCCAACTACCTGGCAAAGAAATCAGTAACACCTTGGCTGTAGCGATTCCGCAGGATGAGAGAAAAATTGCTGCAGTTAGCCTTGAAAAAGGACCTAAGAAGATAGTTTACAAAGAGGGAGAAAAACTTGACCTCAGAGGCGGAAACCTCCGTGTTCAGTACGAAGGGGGACAAGCCGATGAGCTGATTAACCTTACTCACTCAGGTGTGACTGTTTCTGGATACGACGCTCATCAAAAAGGGGAACAAAAGCTCACAGTCAGCTACCTTGGACTTTCGGTTACTGGTGACTTAAAAGTACAAGTGACTGGTCAAGATGAAGGGAAGCCGAAAGAAGTAGCAGGCTTGTACATTACTCAGAAACCGAAAACAGACTATCTAGTAGGAGATCAACTGGATCTTGCAGAAGGTCGCTTCGGCGTTCTCTATGATGATGAGACAGAAGAAAGCCATGCCTTTACAGATCAAGGTGTTGAAATTACAGGCTACGATGCTCAAAAGACTGGACGACAAACCTTGACCTTGCATTACAAGGGACACACAGCTGAGTTCGATGTCTTGGTTTCTCCAAAAGCAGCTGTCAACGACGAGTACCTCAAACAAGAAATTACTGCTGCCCAAGGCCGTCAGTCAACCCTTGCCTACACCTTCTCAAGCGAGGACAAACAAGCAGCACTAGTAGAGAAGCTCAATGTAGCGAAAGCTGTAGCAGAAAACCATGATGCCAGTCAAGAAGAAGTCAATAAAGCCTTGAATGAATTGAAACAAGCTGGAGCGGACTTGGATGGAAATCAACGTTATCAGACAGCTAGAGAAGAATTGGAAGGTTTGCTCGAATCTGTCCGTGAAAAAGATCCTAAAGCTGAGTTGATTGAACAAGCAGAAACTTTATTAGCTTCAGAGATGCCAACTCCACAAGCTTTTTCAGAAATGAAAGAAAAGCTGAATAAGAAACTAGCTCCTGCAGAAGAAAGCCATCATGTTGGTAGCATGGATCCAAATGAAGTGGCCCCGACGGTTGAGGCCCTCCCTGAACTAGTTATTGAAACTGAAACAACAGCCTATGAACGTCAGGAGCGACCAAACTCCGAATTTCTCAAAGGACAACGCCGTGTTGTGCAAGCTGGAGTTGAAGGTCAAGTTCGCCACTTTGTAGCAGTAGATACCCAAGGTAGACGCACTCTTCGTTCGACTGAGGTAGTCAAGGAAGCAATCCCAGAAATCACCGAAGTTGGAACAAAAGTTCTATCAAGCAACCAACCAGCTGAAGGTGTGAAAGATTTAGTTCTAGAAACTCCGAAACTGGAAGTTGAAGAGGGAACAGTTTCCTTCGAACGTCAAGAACGACCAAATGCAGCCCTTCTCAAAGGCAAACGCCAGCTAGTTCAAGCAGGCGTTGAAGGCCAAGTTCGTCGCTTTGTAGAAGTTGATGCTCAGGGCAAACGCACCCTTCATTCTACTGAGGTTCTCAAGGAAGCTCTTCCAGAAATTGTCGAAGTAGGAACGAAAGAAGAGCAAGTCTCACAAACAAGGGATCAAGCGCTCTCAGCAACGCCAGCAAAAATTGAAGAAGTAAGTAAAGAGCTTCCAAATACGGGAGCGACAAGAGATGCTAGTCTAGTAGCGCTGGGACTCCTCGGACTAATGAGTGGCTACGGCTTGCTTGCTGGAAAGAAGAGAGAAGACTAATCAGATTTACGAATCTTGGATTTTCTCATAAAAATAAAAAACAAGGTTTGACTGTAGATTAGTCAGGCCTTGTTTTTAGTTTTGAAATTGAAGAGTAAATTTGAAGCTAGATTTTTTTATTCAATTCCTTGGATAAATTTTTGGAAACGATAGGTGTCGAAATAAATATTGGATGCAACTAATTTATCAAATTCATCAAATTTCAGAAATTCTGCGACATCCAGCTCTAGTTCTTTTCCTTGAGGAGAATGTAGACGGTAGCGATTTAAAGCTGAGACTGCTCGACCATCAACAAGTAATTGCTTCACTTCAAGATGCTGGCTCAAAGCATAGAATTGGCCTGCGCCTTGCAAATAAACATCACGTCCTTGTCGAATTTCTATACTATCGCACATGCCATAGTCAAAGTTTTCAGCTACGAAATCTTCCCAGCCTCCCTCATTTACTGCCGTAAAATAGCTTTCTGCAAGTGTTTTTGTATCCATTTGGAACCTCCTGTAAAATAATTGGGCTATGATGAATATCACGAAATATTTTGCCCACTTAAGAGTATACAAAAGGAAATATGACTACAGGTTGTCATATTGCTGAAGATTTTTTTTGAGAGTACTGACCAGTAGATTTTGTAAGTGACTTGGAGATACGACCTTTACTTGATAACCAAAACTTAATAGTAAATCAAAAAACGAAGGAGTTAAAGCTCTAAATGCCTGAACTTTTATTATTTCGTCCTCGACTCTGATTTCTTCTTCCGTGAAGTAATCGTAGATTTTTGGAAGTGCAAATCTTGTAAAAACTAGTTCGATTTCTTCTCTTTGCCCCTCCACTTTATGTTTTGGGGGATTTAAAAAAAGCTCTAACTTTTCTTGAGATAAACGTGGATAATCGAATGGTTTATCTTCTATCTCCACTAGTTCTAGTTCACGAATTCGAGTTAATTTAAAAATACGAAAATCTAATTTTTCTAAGCAGTAACCGATAACATACCAAGCATTCAGTTTATAGATCAATCTGTATGGAATAACTGTTCGCTGACTTTTCTCTTGTTTTTTCGAATAGTAAGAAAAAGAAATCATCTGTTCAGTTTGTATCGCTTCCTCAATTTCTAGTAAATAATTTGTATTAAGAGTCCAGGAACTGAGATCAAAGTAAAAAGGACTGTTTGCTCTTGTAATTTCTTGAGAAGACAGCTTGTGTTCGATACTGTCAAGACTTGAATGACCAACGATTTTACTAACATTTTGGCTCATATTAATGATAAACTGTCTCTCTTCCTCAGTGAAAAAGTTTCTGTCTATCTTATAGTCGCTCGGTATATAGAAACCTCCCTTATCTCCACGTTCCGAATAGATTGGGATCCCCGCTAAACTGAGTGTATCCATGTCTCTATATACAGTTCGAGTAGATATTTCAAACCTCTCTGCGATCTCTTTAGCTGTTATTCTCTTCTTATTCAAAAGAGACAGTAAAATATAGATTAGTCTTTCTAATTTCATCGTAGCAATTCCCCTTCTTTTAATCTCAAATAGCACAAACTGAAGAAATTATTTTAGTTATATTGTATAATAAGAAACCCAGCAATTCAAAAAGAAGGACTGTAGAGTTTAGAATATTAAGGATTAAAATCTTAGAAAAAGGATAGTGTAGAAGTAATTAGGCAGATCAATCAAGAAATTCGCCTAAAATATTCCAACCGAATTATGTGAAGATTACTATTTCCCGCACTGCAATCCTAGGTTTTTAGGTTAATAGATAGAAGAATGAACAAGAAAAGTTTAGGGTTTTTCTATCTCTTTTGCGGATTTTGTGATATAATTAACACGTATAAAAAAAGAAGGAGTCATATCTAATGGCAAAATTGACTGTTAAAGACGTTGACTTGAAAGGGAAAAAAGTTCTCGTTCGTGTTGACTTCAACGTACCTGTTAAAGATGGCGTGATTACCAATGATAACCGTATCACTGCAGCTCTTCCAACTATCAAGTACATCCTTGAACAAGGTGGACGTGCAATCCTCTTCTCTCACCTTGGACGTGTAAAAGAAGAAGCAGACAAAGAAGGTAAATCACTTGCTCCTGTAGCTGCTGACTTGGCTGCTAAATTGGGACAAGAAGTTAAATTTATCCCAGGTGTTACACGTGGTGCTGAATTGGAAGCCGCTGTTAACGCTCTTGAAGATGGACAAGTTCTCTTGGTTGAAAACACTCGTTTCGAAGATGTTGACGGCAAGAAAGAATCTAAAAACGATTCTGAACTTGGTAAATACTGGGCTTCACTTGGAGATGGTATCTTCGTAAACGATGCATTCGGTACTGCTCACCGTGCACACGCATCTAACGTTGGTATCTCAGCAAACGTTGAAAAAGCAGTTGCTGGTTTCCTTCTTGAAAACGAAATTGCCTACATCCAAGAAGCAGTTGAAGCTCCAGAACGTCCATTCGTAGCGATCCTTGGTGGTTCAAAAGTATCTGACAAGATTGGTGTTATCGAAAACTTGCTTGAAAAAGCTGATAAAGTGCTTATCGGTGGTGGGATGACTTACACATTCTACAAAGCTCAAGGTATCGAAATCGGTAACTCACTTGTAGAAGAAGATAAATTGGATGTTGCGAAAGCTCTTCTTGAAAAAGCAAACGGCAAATTGATCTTGCCAGTTGACTCAAAAGAAGCAAACGCATTTGCTGACTACACTGAAGTGAAAGACACTGAAGGTGAAGCAGTAGACCCAGGTTTCCTTGGTTTGGATATCGGTCCTAAATCTATCGCTAAATTCGACGAAGCTTTGACTGGTGCGAAAACAGTTGTATGGAACGGACCTATGGGTGTATTTGAAAACCCTGACTTCCAAGCTGGTACAATCGGTGTCATGGATGCTATCGTAAAACAACCAGGTGTTAAATCAATCATCGGTGGTGGTGACTCAGCTGCTGCAGCCATCAACCTTGGCCGTGCAGACAAGTTCTCATGGATTTCTACTGGTGGTGGAGCATCAATGGAACTTCTTGAAGGTAAAGTTCTTCCAGGATTGGCAGCATTGACTGAAAAATAAATAGTTTAACTAAAGGAAGATGGTGTGACCATCTTCTTTTTAATTTAATTTATAAATAGGTGGAATTTTTCTATAAATAAAAAAAGAGTAAATATTTGCATCCTGCCTTGTAAAGTGCTAGTATAAGAAGTAACGACTAAATTTAGATAAGGAAAAGGATTATAATGAAAAATAAAAAAGAAGTCTATGGATTTCGTAAAAGCAAAGTTGCGAAAACTTTGTGTGGTGCTGTTTTAGGAACTGCTTTGATTGCTTTTGCAGACAAAGCAGTATTTGCTGATGAAGTTACAGAGACAACTAGTACAAGTACAGTTGAGGTAGCTACTACAGGGAACCCAGCCACAAATCTACCTGAAGCTCAGGGTGAAATGAGCCAAGTTGCCAAAGAAAGCCAAGCTAAGGCTGGTTCTAAAGACTCAGCTTTGCCAGTAGAAGTATCATCAGCTGATTTGGATAAAGCAGTTGCTGATGCAAAATCTGCAGGAGTTAAGGTGGTTCAAGATGAAACAAAAGACAAAGGAACAGCCACAACTGCTACAGAAAATGCTCAAAAACAAGATGAAATTAAAAGCGACTATGCTAAACAGGCTGAAGAAGTAAAGACAACAACTGAAGCATATAAAAAGGAAGTCGCAGCTCATCAGGCTGAAACAGATAAAATCAATGCTGAAAACAAAGCAGCGGATGACAAGTACCAAAAAGATCTAAAAAGTCATCAAGAAGAAGTTGAAAAAATCAACACTGCTAATGCAACAGCTAAAGCAGAATATGAGGCTAAGCTAGCACAATATCAAAAAGATTTAGCAACTGTCAAAAAAGCAAATGAAGATAGTCAAAAGGATTATCAAAATAAACTTTCAGCTTACCAGACAGAATTAGCTCGAGTACAAAAAGCTAATGCTGAAGCTAAAGAGGCTTATGATAAAGCAGTAAAAGAAAACACTGCGAAAAACGAAGCGCTTAAAGCTGAAAATGAAGCGATTAAACAGCGTAATGAAACTGCAAAAGCGAATTATGAAGCAGCGATGAAGCAGTATGAAGCAGACCTTGCAGCTATTAAGAAAGCTAAAGAGGATAATGATGCTGATTATCAAGCTAAATTAGCAGCTTATAAAACAGAATTGGCACGTGTTCAAAAGGCTAATTCTGATGCAAAAGTAGCCTATGAAAAGGCTGTTGAAGAAAACAAAGCTAAAAACAATGCTATCCAAGCTGAAAATGAAGCTATTAAACAACGAAATGAAACAGCCAAGGCAACTTATGAGGCTAAAATAGCACAATACGAAAAAGACTTGGCAGCAGTCAAACAAGCGAATGCAGCTAACGAAACAGACTACCAAACTAAGTTAGCGGCTTATCAGACAGAACTAGCTCGCGTTCAAAAGGCAAATGCTGATGCTAAAACAGCTTATGAGAAGGCTGTTGAAGACAACAAGGCAAAAAATGCAGCGCTCCAAGCTGAAAACGAAGAAATCAAGCAGCGGAATGCCGCGGCTAAAACTGACTATGAAGCAAAATTAGCTAAATACGAAGCTGATCTTGCCAAATATAAGAAAGAGTTGGCTGAGTATCCGGCTAAGTTGCAAGCTTATGAAGCTGAGCAGGCCAAAATTAAGGCAGCTATGGCTTTAGCAGAATCAAAGAAGAATGAAGATGGAAACTTGAGTCGCCCAAGTGCTCAAAGTTTGATTTTCAAATCGGAGCCTAATGCTGAACTTTCATTGACTACAACTGGTGAATTTGTTAGCTATACTGGCATGGAAGCAGCTGTGAAGAATACTGCAGAATTTGCCAATAAACTCTTCCAGTTGGATAACTTTAAAGTAACAGACATTCAAAATGCTAACTACCAGACAAACAAACAGGAAAGCTTTGGTACAGTCGGTAAGTATTCTGAGTACAATTCAAATGTAACAAGTGGTAAGGGACCAACTGAATGGTCTTCAGTCCTGCTGAAACGAGGTCAGTCTGCAACAGCAACTTATACGAATCTTCAGGGGACTTACTATCAAGGAAAAAAAGTTTCTAAAATCGTCTATACTTATACTCTTGATTCTAGTTCCAAGTTCCGCAATGATAAGGCTTGGTTGGGAATTTTTAAAGACCCAACGATGGGGGTTTTCGCTTCGGCTTATACTGGTAATACAGAAGATGCTACCTCTCTCTTCGTTAAGACTGAGTTTCAATTCTATGATGAAGATGGTCAAATTATTAATTTTGACAAGGCCTTGATGTCTGTAGCGTCTCTTAACCGCGAAGCAAACTCAATCGAGATGGCTAAAGATTATACTGGGAATTTCATCAAAATTTCGGGTTCTTCAGTTGGTGAAAAGAACGGCCAAATTTATGCGACAGAATCTGAAAACTTCAAAAAAGGAGTTGGTGGTTCCCGCTTCACCATGTATAAGAATAGTCAACCAGATTCTGGTTGGGATAATGCAGATGCACCAAACTCTTGGTATGGTGCGGGAGCAGTGGAAATCTCAGGTCCTTCAAATAGTATGACTATCGGAACAATTTCGTCTTCAGAAGTGTTGGGACAGCCTGCAGCGAATGATCCACGTAGAGCAGAGAAATTATCTCCCAAAAAGCCAAATATTTGGTTTGCGATTAACGGAAATGTTCGAGCAACTAATTTGCCAACCATCACATTAGAAAAACCAACTCCGCCAGTAGAACCAACTGCACCACAAGCTCCTACTTATGAAGTAGAGAAACCACTGGAACCAGCTCCAGTAGTACCAAACTACGAAAATGAGCCAACTCCACCGGTAAAAACTCCAGATCAACCGGAGCCATCAAAACCAGAAGAGCCAACATATGAGACAGAGAAACCATTGGAACCAGCTCCAGTAGCACCAAACTACGAAAATGAGCCAACTCCACCGGTAAAAACTCCAGATCAACCGGAGCCATCAAAACCAGAAGAGCCAACATATGAGACAGAGAAACCATTGGAACCAGCTCCAGTAGCACCAAGCTATGAAAATGAGCCAACACCACCGGTAAAAACTCCAGATCAACCAGAGCCATCAAAACCAGAAGAGCCCAATTATGATCCATTGCCAACTCCGCCGGTAGCACCAACTCCTAAGCAGTTGCCAACACCACCAGCGGTGCCAACAGTTCACTTCCATTACAATCGTCTATTTGCACAACCTCAGATTAATAAAGAAATTAAAAATGAGGATGGAGTAGATATCGACCGTACTCTAGTTGCTAAGCAGTCTGTAGTGAAGTTTGAGTTGAAAACGGAAGCTTTAACTGCAGGGCGTCCAAAAACAACTTCGTTTGTATTGGTAGATCCACTTCCAACTGGCTATCAGTTTGATTTGGAAGCAACCAAGGCTGCAAGCAAAGGTTTTGAAACAAGCTATGACAAAGCTAGTCACACTGTAACCTTTAAGGCTACTGAGGAGACCTTGGCAGCTTTCAATGCAGATTTGACAAAATCCTTTGAGACTCTATATCCAACTGTTGTTGGTCGTGTCTTGAATGATGGGGCGACTTATACAAACAACTTTACATTGACAGTCAACGATGCCTACGGTGTCAAGTCAAACATTGTTCGTGTAACGACTCCAGGTAAACCAAATGATCCTGACAATCCAAATAACAACTACATCAAGCCTTTGAAAGTTAACAAGAACAAGCAAGGTGTGAATATTGATGGCAAAGAAGTTCTAGCTGGTTCAACAAACTACTATGAACTCACATGGGATTTGGACCAATACAAGGGAGATAAATCTTCTAAAGAAGCGATTCAAAATGGTTTCTACTATGTGGATGATTATCCAGAAGAAGCCTTAACCCTTCAACCAGAATTGGTTAAGATTCGTGATCTAGAAGGCAACCTTGTATCAGGTATCAGTGTTCAACAATTTGATAGTTTAGAAGCTGCGCCTAAGAAGGTTCAAGAGCTGTTGAAGAAAGCAAACATCACTGTTAAAGGTGCTTTCCAACTCTTCTCAGCTGATAATCCAGCAGAATTCTACAAGAACTATGTAGCAGCAGGAAAATCATTGCTAATCACAGATCCGATGACAGTTAAACCTGAATTTGGTCAAACGGGTGGTAAGTATGAAAACAAAGCCTACCAAATTGATTTTGGAAATGGCTATGCTACAGAAGTAGTTGTCAACAACGTACCGAAAATCACACCGAAAAAAGATGTGACAATCAGTATGGATCCAAGCAGTGACAATATTGATGGCCAAACAATTCCGTTGAACCAGTTCTTCAATTATCGTTTAATCGGTGGTTTGATTCCACAAAATCATTCTGAGGACTTGAATGACTATAGTTTTGTAGATGATTATGACCAAAAAGGTGATCAATACACTGGAAACTATAAAGTTCTTGCCAAGGTTGATATCCGATTGAAAGACGGTCGTGTTATTAAGGCAGGGACAGACTTAACAGCTGAAACACAGGTTGAACATAATCAAGATAAGGGAATGATTACAATTCGCTTCAAGGAAGAATTCCTTCAAGAGATTCAGTTGGATTCTCCATTCCAGGCTGAGACTTATATTCAAATGAAACGAATTGCTGTCGGAACCTTTGAAAATACCTATGTAAATACTGTGAACAAAGTTGCTTATGCTTCAAATACAGTTCGCACGACAACGCCAGAACCTAAGAAACCAGAGGAGCCAACAACTCCTACTCCAAATCCAAAAGGTAACCCTACTCTACCTCAAACAGGTACAAATGATTCAAGCTACATGCCATATCTTGGTCTAGCAGCTTTAGTAGGAGTTTTAGGACTTGGTCAGTTGAAACGTAAAGAAGACGAAAGCAAGTAAGCTCTGAAAGTTAAATAGAAAAGAGGAACTCTGTTTCCTCTTTTTTATAGCCCTAAATTAAAAACGCTTCCTATTGATTTTCACTCATAAAATCAACTAATTTATGTTAAAATGGTAGTAGAAAGTTGAGATTATGAGTTATTTTAAAAAATATAAATTTGATAAGTCACAGTTCAAGCTTGGTATGCGAACCTTCAAAACAGGGATTGCCGTATTTATAGTTCTCTTGATTTTTGGTTTTTTTGGCTGGAAGGGGCTTCAAATTGGAGCGTTGACAGCGGTCTTCAGTTTACGAGAAAGCTTTGATAAGAGTGTCCATTTTGGAACTTCGCGTATCTTAGGAAATAGTATTGGCGGTTTTTACGCCCTTGTCTTTTTCCTCTTAAACACTTTATTTCATGGAGCCTTTTGGGTAACTTTACTAGTTGTTCCGATTTGCACCATGTTAACCATTATGACAAATGTCGCCATGAACAACAAGGCAGGAGTTATCGGTGGTGTAGCGGCTATGTTGATCATTACCCTATCAATACCGAGCGGAGAAACATTTTTGTACGTGTTTGCACGTGTATTTGAAACATTTATGGGAGTTTTTGTCGCAATCCTTGTAAATTATGATATTGAGCAACTGAAACTCTTTTGGGAGAAAAAAAGAAAATAATGTTACATTTTATGACATTATTCGTTGACGTATGTCTTTTTTTAGACTATAATAGACAGGAAGAAGGAAATTGTAAATGAAGGAAAGAGAATTTCGCCGAAATATGGCTGTTTTTCCTATCGGCAGTGTTATGAAATTGACCGATCTCTCGGCGCGTCAGATTCGTTATTATGAAGATCAAGAGTTGATCAAACCTGATCGAAACGAAGGGAACCGTCGCATGTATTCGTTGAATGACATGGATCGTCTGCTTGAAATCAAAGATTATATCTCTGAAGGTCATAATATTGCTGCGATTAAGAAAAAATATGCTGAACGCGAGGCGAAGTCCAAGAAAGCCGTGAGTCAGACGGAAGTGCGTCGCGCACTTCACAATGAACTCCTCCAGCAGGGGCGCTTTGCTTCAGTACGGTCACCCTTTGGTCGCGGTTAGGCAATCGCAAGTAGTCATATATATTAAGGAGAAAACCCATGCCAATCACAGCTGCAGATATTCGTCGTGAAGTCAAGGAAAAAAATGTTACCTTTATCCGTCTCATGTTTTCAGATATTCTGGGAACCATGAAAAACGTCGAAATTCCTGCTACAGATGAACAGTTAGATAAGGTCTTGTCAAACAAAGCCATGTTTGATGGCTCTTCTATTGAAGGTTTTGTACGTATCAATGAGTCAGATATGTACTTGTACCCAGACTTGGATACATGGACAGTCTTCCCTTGGGGAGATGAAAATGGAAGTGTTGCAGGTTTGATCTGTGATGTCTATACAACAGAAGGCGAACCCTTTGCAGGTGACCCTCGTGGTAATCTGAAGCGTGCACTTCGTCATATGGAAGAAGTAGGATTCAAATCCTTCAACCTTGGTCCAGAACCAGAATTCTTCCTCTTTAAGCTGGATGAAAATGGCGATCCAACTCTTGAGGTAAATGACAAGGGTGGTTACTTTGATTTGGCCCCTACTGATCTTGCAGACAATACGCGTCGTGAAATCGTGAATGTTTTGACCAAAATGGGATTTGAAGTAGAAGCGAGTCACCACGAGGTTGCGGTTGGACAACATGAAATTGACTTCAAGTATGATGAAGTCCTCCGTGCCTGTGACAAGATTCAAATCTTTAAACTCGTTGTTAAAACCATTGCTCGCAAACATGGCCTTTACGCAACCTTTATGGCTAAACCGAAATTTGGTATTGCTGGATCAGGTATGCACTGTAATATGTCCTTGTTTGATGCAGAAGGAAATAATGCCTTCTTTGATCCAAATGATCCAAAAGGAATGCAGTTGTCTGAAACGGCCTACCATTTCCTTGGCGGTTTGATTAAGCATGCTTACAACTATACTGCTATCATGAACCCAACAGTTAACTCATACAAACGTTTGGTTCCAGGTTATGAAGCGCCTGTTTACATTGCTTGGGCTGGTCGTAACCGTTCGCCACTTGTGCGCGTACCAGCTTCACGTGGTATGGGAACTCGTCTTGAGTTGCGTTCAGTGGACCCGATGGCAAACCCATACATCGCTATGGCAGTTCTATTGGAAGTTGGTTTGCATGGTATTGAAAACAAAATCGAAGCACCAGCTCCTATCGAAGAAAATATCTACATCATGACAGCAGAAGAGCGTAAGGAAGCTGGAATCACCGACCTTCCATCAACTCTTCATAACGCCTTGAAAGCTTTGACAGAAGATGAAGTGGTCAAGGCAGCCCTAGGTGAACACATCTACACTAGCTTTCTTGAAGCGAAACGCATCGAGTGGGCTAGCTATGCGACCTTTGTTTCACAGTGGGAAGTTGATAATTATCTTGACTTATATTAAGAATATAAAAAGATTGTCTGAGTGGACAATCTTTTTTATTTTTGCAAAAATTTAAATGGATTTTGATGCTGTTTTTAGTATAGTTATTATATAGAAATACAGAAAATGAGAAAGAGTGAATTATGCATTAAAAAGAAATAATATTCTGAAAATAACTAGAAAATGACGTTCATGAATTTTCGTTATACCTATTTAATGCAGTAGTGTGGCGGGTTTAGCGTGGGAAAGAAAAAAGTTTACAATTTGACAACATATTTCTTGAAATACGAATTAGTAAATGATAAAATGTTTTTTGGAATGGATGAGTTTTGGAGAGTTTATAAAATATTTACTATATTATTTACTCAAGTTCTACTCGCCATATTTCATTAAAAAGGAAAGGAGATTCTATGCAAAAAGATAAGTGGTGGCTTCCGTTTTTAGCAGTGGGAGTCATCATCGGATTGTCGGTGGGTTTGATTTATTATACTAGACCCGCTAAGGACGGAGAAGTAGGGACTTCATCAGTTTCGCAATCAACTTCAAGTGCTGAGAACAATACTGCCTTGAGTCTAAAAGGTCAACAACTTCCAGGATTTAAAATGACTTCTCAAGACGGTAAATTGGTTGCTAGTTCAGAGCTGTATGATAAACCTATGTTAATTGTCGAATGGGCTAGTTGGTGTCCTCATTGTCAGAAACAACTACCCATTGTTCAGCAGATGTATGAAAAGTATGGTGAACAGATCAATTTTGTTTTACTAAATATGAACGAACCTGGTAAAGAAACGAAGGAGAGTGCTGATCGATACATTAAGGAAAAAGGATACACTTTCCCTTATTATTATGACGAAGATCAATCAGCGGCAGATCTATTACAGGTTCAGACCATACCAAGTATGTATTTTGTAACCAAAAAGCAAGAAGTAAAAAATGTATTGGTTAATCATTCCAATGCGGAAAGCTTTTCTAAAGAGTTGCAAACACTACTCAGCTAACATATATCTACTATAGAAAAGGGGGAAGAAGAAATCACAATAGGATTTCAGAAATAGCAATGAGAGATTTCATTAAAAAGGTCTCCATATTGTTTATCATTTTATTCTTATCTGTTCCATTAGCCTTAATGGGACAGCTGCTTGGTAGCGCTGCAGCAAATGAAGGCGGTAGTACTATTGAAGTAGGTGGAAATACAAAGATAACACAAAATGGATGTTCCCGTAAAATTGAAAAAACGGAAAAAATTAGCTGGCGCCTGCCTAGAAAACCAGTGGATTTGGTAATCTTGCAGGATGCGAGTGGATCATTTAAGAACACCATTCCAAATGTCCAGAATGCTTTAAAAACTCTGACGACATTTGTGAAGGAAGAAGAGTATGATGAAAATAACCCACGTTTGGTTAAGACTGATAATCCAGATACATCAGACCGGGTTATGATGGCGACCTTCCAAGGTGCAGATGGATACAACTACTACTACAATAACGATTTTACAGGCCGTAAAGATGTTTATGGTAGTTGGGGACCTGACTATGATTACAAATACAAGGCAAGTAACTTGTCTTCTGACCAAAATGATATCCATCAATTCATTAATAATATTAAAGTAGCGGGAGGAACACCAACTGTTCCAGCTATTGACGATGTCATTGCTCAATATAATGAAAGAAAAGGGAATATGGCTAATGGTCGTAAAACTATCTTTCTTTTGATTACGGATGGTGTTGCCAATGGGAAACGTGACCCTGATGGTAAGGTTCGTCTAGAGTACAGTGACTATCGGAACAATATTCTTACACGTGCATGGAATTTTAATGAACTAACAGAGGCGTCTCAAAACGTTTTAGGGCGTGTGAAAGAGGTTAAGGAAGCATCTACAAGACTTAAAAATGTTGTTGGTTCTGAAGGAACAGTAGTAGTTGGTTTCTGGGAAGACGTAACAATCTTTGCGAATTCCAAAGCTCAGTACTATGACACATATAAAGAAGGTTATTCAAAATATTTTGATATAGGGGATAACCGAAGTGTCCAAGAGATTTTCCATGAAGCATTAGAGGGGATGGCTTCTCCAGCTAAAAATATCAATGGAAAAGATGTTTCCTTCTATGTTAATGAACAAAGCGATATCAATAAATTCTCAAGTCGAGTTCTAGAATCTGTTGGTGCTGCTCTGGTTAAAGAAGATATCAAAGGTGAGTTTGAAGTTACTCCAGGATATAAGGTAGATGCAGTTCGAATTAATGGTAAGAAGATTGTATCAAAGGTTACCGATTCGAAGAAAGAAATTCGTGGTAAGATTGTTCAAGAAGGAGACAAGGTTACAATCTCTGTTCCAGAGAGTGTCTTTAATCCAGGAAACAACAAGTTTGACTATGATTTGAGTAAGGAAGCACATGCTGAACAAGTTGATGAGGATGATGAGCAAGACCCTCCTGCAGACTACAAACCAGTTAAGGAGACAGTTCCAGTTCCTGAGCTGACTGGTAAATTTAAAGTTGGTGATTTTGCGACTGAAACAATCGGTGGTTCGAAAGAAACTGTAGAAGTTCAAAAACTTGAATACTGTTACCCAAGTGCCACCAAGAAAATTGCAGACCAAGATCAAAGCAATGATACTGGTACTATTGAAGATCCGCTTCAATTAACAAAAAAACCATCCTATGCAGCGAACTTGTCTGCCAAAGATGAAACATTTACTTATACAGTAGATTACAACTTTAACAACGCTCCATATGAGTTCAAGAAAAATGTTATGCTGACTGACCCTCTTGACTATCGTTTGGAAGTTGTAGGTCATCATGCGTCTGGCCCAGAAGGTACTATCCTGACACGTGTTGTGAAGCAAAAGGACGATCTTGGAAACGACCGAGAAGTTGTTGTTGCGGATGTACCAAGTGTGAATGGTTATGAATACTTAGTGCTTCAAAAAGCTAAAATGACCATTACCGTTCGCTTGAAGGAGCAATATCGCAATAATCAAGCGAGCAAAGAATTTATGGCCCTTCTTCAGGATAATGATGGTTTCGGTTTGCTGAACCAGGGTAATATCATGTGGAATGGTGAGGATAATAATCCTGATCCAAGTAACCATGCTAAAACAGCTGACAAACCAAGTACAATTCGACGCTCAAACCCAGTCTATGTCAAACCACCAGTCGAGACAGAAGTTACAAAGAAGGTCAATGATAAGGAACATGAAGATCTTAAGAAAGAAGAAGAACTCTTCGAGTACAAGGTGACTGTTCCATGGCCAGGCCTTGCAGATACATTCAGCCTTACGGATACAGTTGTTTCAGAGTTGGAAGTTCAGGCAGATAGCTTGAATGTAAAACTTGGTGAAAAAGATAATACTGAGTTGAAAACTGCTACAAAAGTTGAAGGTCAAACTGTTTCACTGACTCTTGATAAAACTCAACTTGAAAAAATCTCACGTAAGGTAACGCGTCGTAAAACTAAAGATGTTCAATACCTTGAATTGACCTTCAAGGCTAAGATTCGCCCCGGTGCTGACCTTTCTAAGTACAAGAAAGATGGTCAGGTTAAAGTGCCAAATACGGCAGATGTTGCCTTGAATGATATCAAGAAAACTTCTAACGAAGTAACGGTTACCCCACCAAAACCAAAAGAACCAACTATTGATAAGAAAATCAATGAAAACTTGGATAGCTTCCAAACGTTTGATGGGCAACCATACAACTACAACATTACAACAGCAGTACCAAGTGATGTTGCCAATTACAAGAAATTTGTGATTCGTGATACACTGGATGCTAATTTGGAACTTGCAGGAGACGTAAGTATTAAAGGTTCTGCAGCGGCCCTCTTTGATATCCACACCAATGGCCAAGAGATTACGGCAACGGTAAAGGATGGTCAGTTTGGTGAACTTGCAAAATACTCAACTGTTGAATTAGTCATTCCTGCAAAAGTTAAAAATGATGTGACAGGTACAACCATTGAAAACAAGGCTTCTATTTCCTTTACAAATGAGAATAATGTAGAGAAAGAAGTTGAATCGAAACCTGTCACCGTAACGCCACCTCCTGTAACGAAGAAGATCAATGAAACTCTTGATCACTTAGATATCGCGACAGGTCAAGCGTATAACTACAACATTAAGACAAAACTTCCAACAGATATTACAGATTACAAGAAATTTGTGATTACAGATACACTTGAAGGAGATTTGTCAGTTATCAATGAAACTTCAAGCAAACCAGTTATCAAAGGAGCAGCTGCAGCCTTCTTCGATGTAACAGTTGAGGGTCAAACCGTGACTGCAACGATGAAGGACTTTGCGAACGCTACAGCTCTTGCTGGTCAAGAAGTGGAATTGATTATTCCGGCTAAGATCAATGATGGAGTGAGTCGTATCAACATTCCAAATACTGCGAAGTTCAGCTTCACAGATAAGAACGATCATAGCGGAGAAAAAGAAACGAAACCTGTCACCGTAACCCCTCCATCAGAACCAGGTGTTGATAAGAAAATCAACGAAACACTGACAGAGGCAACAATCGGTGCGGAAACCGACTTTACTTATAATATCAAAGCGAAATTGCCAAATGATATTACAACGTACAAGTCCTTCGTTGTAACGGATACCTTGGATGAGAACTTGACTCCAGGTCAAGCTGAAATCAAGGGAGCTGCAGCGAAATTCTTCGATGTAACAGTTCAAGGTCAAACCGTGACTGCAACGATGAAAGATTTTGCGAATGCGGGTGACTACGGTAACCAAGAAGTAGAGCTCGTGATTCATGCCAAAGTGAAGAAAGGCTCAACTGTTCCATCTATTGAGAACAAAGCTAAGATTACTTACACCAACAAGAATGACCAACAAGGTGAGAAAGAAACCAAGCCGGTCACTGTTACACCACCACCAATCACGAAGAAGGTGAATGGTCAGGAACACGCAGATCTTGGTAAGTTATCAGAAATCTTTACTTATACGATTGACTCAACGGTTCCACATGTGGCAGATACCTTCACCATTTCAGATGATATCGTCAAAGAATTGGCATTTGAAGGAGAAGCAACGGTCACTGTTGATGGCCAAGCTGTTCAAGACCTCACTGTAACAACAGAAGGTCAACGTTTGACGGTCACATTTGGTAAAGAGCAAGTGAAACAATATGCTGGTAAAGCTGTACAAGTTTCATTTAAGGCTAAGGTGAAGGAAGGCATTACCTTTGATGCACTCTTAGCGACTTATCCAAATGAATCAAAAGACAAGCCGGTAGTACCAAATACTGCTAGCTACATCATTAATGATAATCCTGATTCTAAGAAAGAATCAAAACCAGTTACAGTTACACCACCACCAACCACTACTCCAGAGCTTAAGAAGGAAGTAAACGGAGCAGAACGTTATGATCTTGCAAAACGTAATGAAGAATTTACTTATACTTTGAAAACAACAATGCCTGCCAGCGCAACTGTGTTTGAGATGACAGACGAGTTGAAAGAAGTTCTAGAATTTGTCGGTGAGAATGCTTCAGCTACTGTTAAACTTGATGGTGAGGATGCAGGATCGAAGGCGACAGTGACACTTTCTGGTCAAGTCATCAAAGTTGCCTTTACAGAAGCTTCTGTAAAAGCAGATGCCGGTAAGTCAATTGAAGTGAATTTCAAGGCTAAGATTAGAGATAATGCCAACTTATCAGCTTATGTGAATAAAGATGGTAAGACTGAAATTCCAAACAAGGCTTCTTACGACATCGATCACAATCCGAAATATCACAAGGATTCCAATGAAGTCCCAGTAACGCCACCAACACCAGAAGTGCCAGAAATCAAGAAAGATGTGAACGGCAAAGAAGCTGAAACTCTTGACAAACGTGATGAAGTCTTCACTTACAACGTGAAAACAACAGTAGCGCAAGATGCGACAGCCTTCTCAGTCACAGATACACTAGTAGACGTTCTTGAATTCGCAGGAACTTCAAGTGCTAAATTGAATGGTCAAGCGCTTGAAGCAAACCAAATCAAGGTAGAAGGTCAAACCATCACCTTGACGCTTACAGAAGAACAAGTCAAAGCAAATGGCGGTCAAGCAGTTGAATTAACATTCGACGCGAAGATCAAAGCCGGCGCGAACTTGTTTGCGTATGTGAAGGAAGACGGTCGTACACAGATTCCGAATAAGGCTTCTTATGACGCAAGCTTCCCACACAAACCAGGAGTGCACAAGGACTCTAACGAAGTCCCAGTAACGCCACCAACACCAGAAGTGCCAGAAATCAAGAAAGATGTGAACGGCAAAGAAGCTGAAACTCTTGACAAACGTGACCAAGTCTTCACCTATAATGTGAAAACAAGTGTAGCGCAAGATGCGACAGCCTTCTCAGTCACAGATACCCTAGTGGGCGTTCTTGAATTCGCCGGAACTTCAAGTGCTAAATTGAATGGTCAAGCTCTTGAAGCAAACCAAATCAAGGTAGAAGGTCAAACCATCACCTTGACGCTTACAGAAGAACAAGTCAAAGCAAATGGCGGTCAAGCAGTTGAATTAACATTCGACGCGAAGATCAAAGCCGGCGCGAACTTGTCTGCTTACCTATCAGAAGATAAGACTGTGAAAGTTCCTAACAAGGCAGCTTACAAGGTAGATCTTCCAAACAAACCAGGCTTTACGAAAGACTCTAATGAAGTCCCAGTAACGCCACCAACACCAGAAGAACCAGAAATCAAGAAAGATGTGAACGGCAAAGAAGCTGAAACTCTTGACAAACGTGACCAAGTCTTCACTTACAACGTGAAAACAACAGTAGCGCAAGATGCGACAGCCTTCTCAGTCACAGATACACTAGTAGACGTTCTTGAATTCGCAGGAACTTCAAGTGCTAAATTGAATGGTCAAGCTCTTGAAGCAAGCCAAATCAAGGTAGAAGGTCAAACCATCACCTTGACCCTTACAGAAGAACAAGTGAAAGCCAATGGCGGTCAAGCAGTTGAATTAACATTCGACGCGAAGATCAAAGCCGGCGCGAACTTGTCTGCTTACCTATCAGAAGATAAGACTGTGAAAGTTCCTAACAAGGCAGCTTACAAGGCAGATCTTCCAAACAAACCAGGCTTTACGAAAGACTCTAATGAAGTCCCAGTAACGCCACCAACACCAGAAGAACCAGAAATCAAGAAAGATGTGAACGGCAAAGAAGCTGAAACTCTTGACAAACGTGACCAAGTCTTCACTTACAACGTGAAAACAACAGTAGCGCAAGATGCGACAGCCTTCGCGGTAACGGATACACTAGTGGATGTTCTTGAGTTCGCAGGAACTTCAAGTGCTAAATTGAATGGTCAAGCTCTTGACGCTAGCCAAATCAAGGTAGAAGGTCAAACCATTACCTTGACGCTTACAGAAGAACAAGCTAAAACAAGTGCTGGTCAAGCTGTTGAATTAACTTTCGACGCTAAGATCAAAGCGGGTGCTAACTTGTCCGATTATGTAACAGAAGATAAGTCAATCAAGGTTCCGAACAAGGCAGCTTACAAGGTAGATCTTCCAAACAAACCAGGCTTCACTAAGGATTCCAATGAAGTTCCAGTAACGCCACCGACTCCAGAAGAGCCAGAAATCAAGAAAGATGTCAACACGAAAGCTGAAGAAACACTCGCTGATCGTGATCAAGTCTTCACCTACAACGTGAAAACAAGTGTTCCAACAGATTCGACAGTCTTCAGTGTAAGTGATACACTTGAATCTGTTCTTGATTATGCAGGTTCAGCAAACGCGAGCTTGAATGGTCAAGCGCTTGAGGCTAGCCAAATCAAGGTAGACGGTCAAACCATTACCTTGACACTTACAAAAGAGCAAGTGAAAGCAAATGGTGGTCAAGCAGTTGAATTGAGCTTCACTGCGAAGATTAAAGCGGGAGCTGATTTGACTCCATATCTAACAGATCGTGGATTCACTGTTCCAAATACAGCTTCTTATGACGCGAAGTTCCCACACAAACCAGGGCTACACAAAGATTCGAATAAAGTTCCGGTAATCGTTCCAAAAGAACCAGAACCAGAAATTTCTAAGAAGATTAATCGTACCTTGGACCACTTGGATGTGGAATACGACGCACCATACATGTATAATGTCAATACAACTTTGCCAAAAGATATTGATAAGTACAAAGAGTTCACAGTCACAGATACACTCGAACCGGTCTTGGCAATCGCTGATACGCCAGTAGCCTATGTGGATGGTCGTGATGCAAATGGTGCCCTTGAAACAAGTGTTAAGGGAAATACAGTCACTGTGAAAGTGAAAGATTTCGCTCGATTGAAAGGTTTCAAAGAAATCCAATTGTATATTCCAGCTAAACTCAAAGCGAATAGCGATTTGAAAGCTTATAAGGACCAATTGGTACCAAACAAAGCAACTGTCAACTTCAAGGATGCGAATGGTCAATCTGGCAGCAAGGAAACAAAACCAGTAACGGTGAAACCGCGTGACCCAGAAAAACCAACAGATCCAACACCAGGTGAACCTGCTAAGACAGTTGGGCCAGAAGATGGATCTAAACCTGATAAAGACTACCACTTACCAAACGCTTTAGATACCTTCCGCTTCGATATCACTACACCGGTTCCAACAGATCCAGTAGATGAAAACGGAAATGCTAAGAAGGATCAATATGGTCGTCTTATCAAGACAGACTTGACTAGCTTTACGATCACTGATAAAATCGATTCAGTCTTGAAAGTCAACAAAGACCGTATCGCTCTTAAAGTTGAAAATGCTCAGTTTGACAAGATCAAAGCAACTCTTCAAGCTCAACTTGAACAGTCTGAGAAAGAACTCAAAGCTTTGACAGGCAAGTCAACAGAAGAGACTTCAACAGAGACTGGTAAGAAGGAAGAACTCAAGGCAGCGGAAGCTAAAGTAGCTGAATTGAAAGCGAAGTTGGAAGCAGCTAAGGCAGCGCAGCCAGCTAAACCAGCTGAAACTACAACACCAGCTACTCCAGCAACAGCTGCTGAAGAAACAACTCCAGCTACATCTGATTCTTATGCATCAGAAGATAAGAAACCTGCAACTAGCGAGCCAAGTCAAGATCTTGCAAGCTTGGAAGCAGAGTTGAAAGCAGCTGAAGAAAACTTGGCTAAACTTCAAGCACCAGCTGAGAAAGAATCAGAATTGGCACCAGCTGATAAGAAACAACAACAAGAGAAACTTGAAAATGAAATCAAGAAACTAAAAGAAGCTCAAACCAAGCTTCAAGCAGCTATTGATAAATTGTCTAAAGTTTCAAATGACCGCGGTGAATTAGTAGGTAAAGATTTAGAAGCAATTGCTACTGTTACTTACGATGAAACTAGCAATGTTGTGACTTTTGAAATCAGCGATAAGGATGTTCTTGAAGCCTTGAAGGGAAGTACCGTACGTCTTGTACTTTACACTAACTTCAAAGAAGGAACAGATTTTACAAAATTCACTGGTGGTGTACCAAATACAGCTGAAGTAAGCTTTAACCATAATCCAAAGCCAAAAACTACCAACAAAGTTGTGGTGTTCCCACCAACACCACCAACACCAGAAAAACCACAAACTCCGCCACCAGGTGGAACCGTTCCTCCAGCAGAACCTAAGAAAACATTGCCAAATACAGGTTCTGAAGGATCTTCAATCTTTGGAGTACTTGCAGCCCTAGCTCTAGGACTTGCTGGACTTCTAGTTTGGAAGCGTAAAGCTGAACGTTAGTATCATATAGTAAGAGGAGAGTAGAAAATTTTACTCTTCTCCTTACTGTATATTGAAAGTGTTAAGGAAAGAATAATGAGTAGAAAAAAATTATTAAAGTTAGGAATTTCTATACTTGCTTTAAATGCACTTGGAGTAGCCACTTATCATGTAGCTCCCGACTTGTATCAAATTCCAACAGTGCATGCGGAAGAGACACCAGCGGAAGATGAAGAAATTCCAGATGGCCAAGAGCGAAGTATTGCAAATACTTTCAAAAGAATGCTTGATAGTATAGAATCTTCAATTAAGGATTTTACAAATAGTCCAGATGAGGATAATAAAGAACTCCTAGAGGGTGATGTAGAAGAAGCAAAGAATTTTTTTGAGACTGCAAAGAAGGCAATGAAGAGTCCAGAAGGTCAAAAAAGTTTTGCGGCGCTTGAAGCTCGCTACAATTCTTTAAAAGCTAAGGCTGAGGCACTTCTCACTGGGGGAGATTTAAAAGAAGAACATCAAGAAGTCACAACTACTGAGGAGATTCCTTACCCATCTCGGACAGAAAACAATGCAGACCTCGCTGAAGGTACTCGAAAGGTAAAACAAGCGGGAGAAAAAGGTCAGAAGAAAGTTGTTTGGGATGTTACTTTGGTAAATGGCGTTGAGAAAAAACGTGATAGAAAGAACCAAACAGTAATTAAAGAACCAGTAGAAGAAATCATCGAAGTTGGAACTAAGAAAACAGGTGTTGAAACCAAAGAAACAGTGACTGTGGAGGAAAAAGTTGCTTTCAAAGAAGAAACGAAAGTAGATCCAGCACTGGATAAAGGTCAAACGCGTGTTGAAGAAGGTGAAGAAGGTATCGATGAAGTCACTTATGAAGTGACAAAAGTGGATGGTGTTGAAAAATCTCGTAAAGAAGTTTCACGCAAGACTAAGAAAGTTGCAAAAAACAAGATTACTTATACAGGTTCAAAAACTGTTGTAACGACTAAGGAAGTAACCAAAACTGAAGAAGTTGCCTTCCAGACTCGTGAGGTTGAAAATGCACTCTTAGCCGAAGGTGTTCGCCGAGTGAAAACAGCTGGGCAAAAAGGTGTTCGTACCATTGTTGAAACAGTGACTTACACAGACGGTGTTGAAACAGGCCGCGAGGTGAAATCAAATACAATCACTACTCCAGCAGTAGACGAAGTTGTCGAAATTGGAACTAAGAAAGCAGCGGTTGTAACGACTAAGGAAGAGACCAAGACAGAAGAAGTTGCTTTCCAAACTAAGGAAGTAACAAATCCAAATCTTCCAGAAGGAAGTCGTCAAGTGAAAGCTGTTGGTAAGAAGGGTGTTCGCACCATTGTTTATACAGTGACTTACACAGACGGCGTTGAAACAGGTCGCGAGGTGAAATCAAACACAATCACTACTCCAGCAGTAGACGAAGTTGTCGAAGTTGGAACTAAGAAAGTAGTAGCCCCAGTTGTAACGACTAAGGAAGAAACGAAGACAGAAGAAGTTGCTTTCCAAGTCAAAGAAGTGCAGAACGCAGACCTTCCAGAAGGCAGTCGTCAAGTGAAGATAGCTGGTAAGAAGGGTGTTCGCACCATTGTTTATACAGTGACTTACACAGATGGCGTTGAAACAGGTCGTGTTGAGAAATCAAGCACAATCACCACTCCAGCAGTAGATGAGATTGTCGAAGTTGGAACTAAGAAAGTAACTCCTACAACAACCAACGGTGATAAGAATGATACTGCAACAACAGGGAACCAAGCTGAAAGCACTAAGAAAGAAGAAACTGCAAGCCAAGAACAGAAAGTTCTACCAAGCACAGGTACAGCTTCTACCAGTCTTCTTTCAATGATTGGTTTATTTATCGCTGGTCTAGTAGGCTTTGTCGTTCGTAAGAAAGACTAAGGCTCTCTAATTGTACAAAAGCATCTTTTGTACGAGAAATACTAAAAAGAACCCAGAATTTATTCTTGGGTTCTTTTTTATAAAAAATTAAATATATTAATGTTTATGTGTAGCTTGAGTACGTTATGAAACTCATGGAGTGATAATAGGTTCAACAATAAAACAGCTATTTACATAGTGTAAACGCCTGTTCTGAAATTTTGATATTTTAATTATTCTCACCGAAAATTGACAATCTGGAAATACAAAAAAGTAAATATTTTTTTATATCTGCTTTCAATTTCCCTTTCTTTGTGTTAGAATGAGATGAATATTTCTTTTGAAATGATCAAATAATCATTTTTAGTTTTGGAGGTACATTATGAAATGGAAATATCGCATGAGAATGCCTTTTTCTACTATTTTCAGTAGAAAAAAACAGGCTTTTCTCGGACTAGTCGTTTTACTTTTTTCTATTTTTCTTCTTCCGCTTCAATCTTATGCGGCTTTAGAAGAAATAAAAAATGAAACGGATATCTCAACCTTGGATATTCGTAAGTTTAATTTGAACATCAACAATTTTAGTGTTTTATCTAAATCACAGGCTGTTGATCAGTTTCATTTATCGAATCCCCACTATGAATATCTCTGGGGTGGTGCCTATCCAGGCGAGATGGAGAACTTTACTCTTAAAGTAGATAAAAGTAAAAAGCAGGATCAAGTTTTTGAAAATCCTCTTTCTCTAAAATTCACAAATATTGGGACAGTCAATGGTAAGCAAGTAGATGCTTACTTAAAATTCAATAAGGTAACTCTTCACTATCTAAACACTGCTCAAGCAGAGTCTGAAATGAATAGTACTCAAAAATCTACTGTTGAATTTTTCTCAATTTCTGAATTATGGGAAAGTAGTGCTTTTGAAATTGGTAATGTTCCTTACGTAGATGCGAATCATGACTACATCATGAATAAAGCATTTTGGATTGATGCTGATGTAACAGCCGAGTTGAGTTATGCAGATGGTTCAGAGACAGATTTGAAGTTGGTCATGAAACCAACGGATATCGATGCAATGGATGCAAACAACTTGAAGGAAACCTTCTATATTAAAGGTTATCAAAATGATGTTAATCTTCGTCTGATGAACAATGCCAATGTTTTGAAACAGGAAGACCAAGGAGAACGAACTGCTTGGATTGCGACTCAGATTACAAGTGGTAGCTATTCTGAGAACAATATCTCTGGTTTCGCCCTTCGATCGAATAGTAATAGGATGAATTTTGCTTATTCATCAACAGAGGTTGCTTCGGCCGTCTTTGGTCTCTATGTTGAAAAACTTGATCCTAGCCCTGTTCTAGAAGTTGATCCTACAGAGATTCCAGCTAAAGAGGGGCAAAATATCACTTATAAAGCAAGGTTTAAAGTTCCGGTTCCTGGCAAAGATCTTTTAGCAGCGCCTTCATCTATCGAAATGGTTCAGAATTTTGATGAGCGCCTTGATTATCAAGAACTTAAAGTTGAATCAGGTGGAGTGACTCTGCAAGAAGGACGTGACTATACGATCGAGAAATCAGGTCAAACAGTTACTGTTAAAATGACACCTGAATACATAAAAGCAAATTCTTCTGCTGAAATTATTGTAACTTATAATACTACTACAAACAAAAAAGTGGAAGAAAAGGGACCTGAAAAAATTAACAACACTGTAACCTTGCATGTTGATAACTTATCAGCTCCTTCTAATCAGGTGAGCACTGCTCTTCTTTACGAAAAACACCATGAATTTGTCAGTGGAACTCCAGGTAAAGAGTTGCCACAAGAAGTGAAAGATTTGCTTCCAGCAACAGAAAAGAATTTACCTAATGGCAGTCAAGTAACGCCAACACAACCAAGTCAAACGGAAGTGAAGACAGCAGAAGGTACTTGGAGCTTCAAGTCCTATGACAAGGCATCAGAAACCATCAATGGAGCGGATGCCCACTTTGTCGGTACTTGGGAATTTACCCCAGCACCAACTTACAAGGCAACACATGAATTTGTCAGCGGAACGCCAGGAAAAGAACTTCCGCAAGAAGTGAAAACCTTGCTTCCAGCAGACCAAACAGACTTGAAAGACGGTAGTCAAGCGACTCCGACTCAACCAAGTCAAACAGAAGTGAAGACGGCAGAAGGTACGTGGAGCTTCAAGTCCTATGACAAGGCATCAGAAACCATCAATGGAGCGGATGCTCACTTTGTCGGTACTTGGGAATTCACCCCAGCACCAACTTACAAGGCAACACATGAGTTTGTCAGCGGAACGCCAGGAAAAGAACTTCCACAAGAAGTGAAAACCTTGCTTCCAGCAGACCAAACAGACTTGAAAGATGGTAGTCAAGCAACTCCAACGCAACCAAGCCAAACAGAAGTGAAGACCGCAGAAGGTACATGGAGCTTCAAGTCCTATGACAAGGCATCAGAAACCATCAATGGAGCGGATGCTCACTTTGTCGGTACTTGGGAATTCACCCCAGCACCAACTTACAAGGCAACACATGAGTTTGTCAGCGGAACGCCAGGAAAAGAACTTCCACAAGAAGTGAAAACCTTGCTTCCAGCAGACCAAACAGACTTGAAAGACGGTAGTCAAGCGACTCCGACTCAACCAAGTCAAACAGAAGTGAAGACCGCAGAAGGTACATGGAGCTTCAAGTCCTATGACAAGGCATCAGAAACCATCAATGGAGCGGATGCCCACTTTGTCGGTACTTGGGAATTCACCCCAGCATCAACTTACAAGGCAACACATGAATTTGTCAGCGGAACGCCAGGAAAAGAACTTCCGCAAGAAGTGAAAACCTTGCTTCCAGCAGACCAAACAGACTTGAAAGACGGTAGTCAAGCGACTCCGACTCAACCAAGTCAAACAGAAGTGAAGACGGCAGAAGGTACGTGGAGCTTCAAGTCCTATGACAAGGCATCAGAAACCATCAATGGAGCGGATGCTCACTTTGTCGGTACTTGGGAATTCACCCCAGCACCAACTTACAAGGCAACACATGAGTTTGTCAGCGGAACGCCAGGAAAAGAACTTCCAAAAGAAGTGAAAACCTTGCTTCCAGCAGACCAAACAGACTTGAAAGATGGTAGTCAAGCAACTCCAACGCAACCAAGCCAAACAGAAGTGAAGACCGCAGAAGGTACATGGAGCTTCAAGTCCTATGACAAGGCATCAGAAACCATCAATGGAGCGGATGCTCACTTTGTCGGTACTTGGGAATTCACCCCAGCACCAACTTACAAGGCAACACATGAGTTTGTCAGCGGAACGCCAGGAAAAGAACTTCCACAAGAAGTGAAAACCTTGCTTCCAGCAGACCAAACAGACTTGAAAGACGGTAGTCAAGCGACTCCGACTCAACCAAGTCAAACAGAAGTGAAGACCGCAGAAGGTACATGGAGCTTCAAGTCCTATGACAAGGCATCAGAAACCATCAATGGATCAGATGTTAAGTTTGTAGGCACATGGGAATTTACAGCAAGCCCGGTTCCAACAGTGACTCATAAAGCAGTTCACGAGTTTGTCAGCGGAACTCCAGGCAAAGAACTTCCACAAGAAGTGAAAACCTTGCTTCCAGCAGATCAAACAGACTTGAAGGACGGCAGCCAAGTAACTCCAACTCAACCAAGTCAAACGGAAGTGAAGACAACAGAAGGCACATGGAGCTTTAAGTCCTACGACAAGACATCGGAAACAATTAATGGATCAGATGTTAAGTTTGTAGGCACATGGGAATTTACAGCAAGCCCGGTTCCAACAGTGACTCATAAAGCAGTTCACGAGTTTGTCAGCGGAACTTCAGGCAAAGAACTTCCACAAGAAGTGAAAACCTTGCTTCCAGCAGACCAAACAGACTTGAAGGACGGCAGCCAAGTAACTCCAACTCAACCAAGTCAAACAGAAGTGAAGACGTCAGAAGGCACATGGAGCTTCAAGTCCTATGACAAGGCATCAGAAACCATCAATGGAGCAGACGTTAAATTTACAGGAACTTGGGAATTTACCCCAGCGCCAACAGTGACTCATAAAGCGGTTCATGAGTTTATCAGTGGAACCCCTGGTAAAGAACTTCCACAAGAAGTGAAAACCTTGCTTCCGGCAGACCAAACAGACTTGAAAGACGGTAGTCAAGCAACGCCAACGCAACCAAGTCAAACAGAAGTGAAGACAACAGAAGGTACCTGGAGCTTCAAGTCCTACGATAAAACATCGGAAACAATTAATGGATCAGATGTTAAGTTTATAGGTACATGGGAATTTACAGCAAGCCCGGTTCCAACAGTGACTCATAAAGCAGTTCACGAGTTTGTCAGCGGAACTCCAGGCAAAGAACTTCCACAAGAAGTGAAAACCTTGCTTCCAGCAGACCAAACAGACTTGAAGGACGGCAGCCAAGTAACTCCAACTCAACCAAGTCAAACAGAAGTGAAGACAGCAGAAGGCACATGGAGCTTCAAGTCTTATGACAAGACATCTGAAATCATCAATGGAGCAGACGCACACTTCGTAGGCACCTGGGAATTCACTCCGGCCCCAATTAAAGATTCTGGAAATAATAGTCAACCAGAAGAAGGAAGTAGTCAAAAGCAGAACTTGTTACCAAACACAGGTTCAGCAGTATCTGGTCTTCTTTCAATCATCGGTCTTGCCTTTGCAAGCCTAGCAGCTTTTGTTCTTCGCAAGAAAGATTAAGCCACTCTTAGGAAATAACAAAATGACTTCTTAATTCCTGAGCCTAAGAAGAGAGAACGAGAAATCGTTCTCTCTTTTTCTTGCATTTTATATCGAGATGTGATATAGTTTATATATCGAGGTGCGATATATCGAATTAAATAGGAGGTGTGGTTAAATGGAATTAACAGATAAGATCAGGCGTGTTTACCTTCCCATGACTGAAACGGGGTTTTATATCTTGTTTTGTCTACAGAAGGAGAACCATGGATATGGTATCACACAAAAGGTCAAGGAGATGACAGATTCGCAAGTTTTGATTAGTCCAGGGACTATGTATGGAACCTTGTCAAAGATGGAAAATGATGGCTTGATTTCCTTTATCCGGGAAGAGGAAAAACGTAAAATCTATCAGATAACAGACTTGGGACGAAAAGTCTTAGATATTGAATTGAAACGTATTGAACGGCTCTATAGAAATAGTCGGGAGGAAGGATGATGGAAAAGAAAAATGTTTATCGAATTTTTACAATTGCGGATTATGAGAGGGAGGCTCTATACTTTAGAGAAATGCATGCCAAGGGCTGGAAGCTTAGGAAAGTAAGCTATTCTATCTTATTGTTTGTGGTTAAGTATACCTTTGAAAAGTGTCAGCCGGAACAAGTATCTTATCAGTTGGATTTTTATCCAATGAAAACATCAGAGAAAACCTCTTATTTGCAACTGTTTAAAGACTGTGGCTGGGAGCATATTACAGACTTTAATGGTTTTTCTTATTTTAGAAAAGCACATTCTGAAATTGAATCGGATGCAGAGTTTGAAATTTATAATGATGCTACTGGGAAGTTAGATATGGTTCATCGGATTTTAAGACTGCGGTTGCTTCCTGTTTTGTTTTTCTTGTCAATGTTGATTCCGTTGTTCTTAAAGTTGCTCAGTGAAAGAGACGTTTTTAGTGGGCTAGTGTTTTTGCTTACTATCATAGATTGTGTTTTATTGTTGGCTCTTGTGGTTCAGATTTCTTATATTTTTTGGAAATTGTTTCAAAAATGGAAAGAATTATCTGATAAATGAAGCAATACCTGTTTTCTAATCTGGAGGTAAGACAATGAATAGTGAAGTACAATTTCGGATTTTTACAATAGTTGATTTGGACAAGGAAGAAGAATATTTACATGAGATGCACTTGAAAGGTTGGAGATATAGAACTAATCGTTTTGGCTTTTTCTATTTTGAACAATGCCAACCAGATGATGTCATCTATCATATCTATGACTCTAGATTTTTTAAAAAGTATAAGCATGAACTACAAGATTTTAGAAATAGAGGTTGGGAATTGATAGAAACAGATTTTTGTTTAATTCTTCGTAAACCAACTTCTGATATACTTTCAGAGGATCAAGTCTATATGAGTAAGGGTCTCAGATGGGAAGTTATGCGGTCTAGACTTCGTTCCTGTATAGCCACTTTTTCAGGTGGTCTTGTTGTTTTCATGAGTTTGTATCGAGAAAATTTGTCTCAGTCTTTCTTTATTATTTTCGTTTTATACGCTTGCTTGATTTCTTATCTAATCTATGGTTTTTTCAGACTTAAAAGGAAATACCAAGTAGATGAGAAGTGAGATTCTAGGTCTTCAGACTGATTTTTAGCACTCTTGGCAAAAGAGTGCTAATTTTTTGAGTTTTTGTCTTGACATTCTCTTCTAAGGGTGTATAATAGAATCATGAGTTAGCACTTGGATGCATAGAGTGCTAATTGATCGGACAGAGAGGAGTGATGAGATGGTTACAGAGCGTCAGCAGGATATTTTAAATCTGATTATTGACATCTTTACCAAAACGCACGAACCTGTCGGATCCAAGGCGCTACAAGAGTCTATCAATTCTAGTAGTGCTACCATTCGTAATGACATGGCAGCTCTAGAGAAGCAGGGTTTGCTTGAGAAGGCTCATACCTCAAGCGGTCGGATGCCAAGTGTCGCGGGATTTCAGTACTATGTGAAACACTCGCTTGCTTTTGACAGACTGGCTGAAAATGAGGTATACGAGATTGTCAAAGCCTTTGATCAGGAGTTCTTCAAACTGGAGGATATTCTGCAAGAGGCTGCTAATCTACTGACAGAACTGAGTGGCTGTACGGTAGTGGCTCTGGATGTTGAGCCGAGCAGGCAACGGTTGACAGCCTTTGATATCGTTGTTTTGGGACAACATACAGCCTTGGCAGTATTTACCCTAGACGAGTCCCGAACGGTTACCAGTCAATTTCTGATTCCAAGGAACTTCTTGCAGGAAGATTTGCTGAAACTGAAGAGCATCATTCAGGAACGTTTCCTCGGTCATACCGTTCTAGATATTCACTACAAGATTCGGACGGAGATTCCACAGATTATCCAGCGTTACTTTACGACAACGGACAATGTCATGGATCTCTTTGAACATATCTTTAGGGAAATGTTCAACGAAAATATTGTGGTAGCGGGAAAAGTCAATCTCTTAAATTTTGCCAATCTAGCAGCCTATCAGTTCTTTGACCAACCGCAAAAGGTGGCCCTAGAGATTCGTGAAAGTCTGCATGAAGATCAGATGCAAAATGTCCGTGTTGCGGACAGTCAAGAGTCTTGTCTAGCTGACCTAGCAGTGATTAGCAGTAAATTCCTCATCCCTTATCGTGGTTTTGGAATTCTAGCGATTATCGGTCCGGTCAATCTGGACTACCAGCAATTGGTCAATCAAGTCAATGTTGTCAATCGTGTTTTGACCATGAAGTTGACAGATTTTTACCGCTACCTCAGCAGTAATCATTACGAAGTACATTAAGATTGAAATCATTAAAGGAGGCGAAAATGGCCCAAGATATAAAAAATGAAGAAATGAAAGAAGAGGAAGTTGTGGAAACAACTGAAGAAACAACTCCTGAAAAGTCAGAGTTGGACTTGGCAAATGAACGTGCAGATGAGTTTGAAAATAAATACCTTCGCGCTCATGCAGAAATGCAAAATATTCAACGCCGTGCCAATGAAGAACGTCAAAACTTGCAACGTTATCGTAGCCAAGACCTGGCAAAAGCAATCTTACCATCGCTCGACAACTTAGAACGTGCACTAGCCGTTGAAGGTTTGACAGACGATGTTAAAAAAGGATTGGAGATGGTGCAAGAAAGCTTGGTTTACGCTTTGAAAGAAGAAGGAATCGAAGAAATCGCAGCTGACGGCGAATTTGACCATAACTATCATATGGCCATCCAAACTCTCCCAGCAGATGATGAACATCCAGCAGATACCATCGCCCAAGTCTTTCAAAAAGGCTACAAACTCCATGACCGCATCCTACGCCCAGCCATGGTAGTAGTATATAACTAGGCAACAGAGCTTAAAAATTTTGTCCGAAATGACAATAAACTATGAAGAAAGATAAAAAGCAAGCTGGAGGCTTGCAAGGAAGATGTTGCCCGCCGTGGTGAAAGTTTCAGTAGCGTGTGCTACTGAAACAGGGGATTTTTGAGACAATTGGCTCAAAAATAAGTGATGAAATCCCGTAGGGAGTTGCTCACGTCCCCACCACTTAAGGGAAATATCAAAAAAATCAAAATTCGAATTAAACTTTAAGGAGAAAAACACATGTCTAAAATTATTGGTATTGACTTAGGTACAACAAACTCAGCAGTTGCAGTTCTTGAAGGAACTGAAAGCAAAATCATCGCAAACCCAGAAGGTAACCGTACAACTCCATCTGTAGTATCATTCAAAAACGGAGAAATCATCGTTGGTGATGCTGCAAAACGTCAAGCAGTAACAAACCCAGATACTGTTATCTCTATCAAATCTAAGATGGGAACTTCTGAAAAAGTTTCTGCAAATGGAAAAGAATACACTCCACAAGAAATCTCAGCTATGATTCTTCAATACTTGAAAGGTTACGCTGAAGAGTACCTTGGTGAAAAAGTAACCAAAGCAGTTATCACAGTTCCAGCTTACTTCAACGATGCTCAACGTCAAGCAACTAAAGACGCTGGTAAAATCGCTGGTCTTGAAGTAGAACGTATCGTCAACGAACCAACTGCAGCAGCTCTTGCTTACGGTTTGGACAAGACTGACAAAGAAGAAAAAATCTTGGTATTCGACCTTGGTGGTGGTACATTTGACGTATCTATCCTTGAATTGGGTGACGGTGTCTTCGATGTATTGTCAACTGCAGGGGACAACAAACTCGGTGGTGACGACTTTGACCAAAAAATTATCGATCACTTAGTAGCAGAATTCAAGAAAGAAAACGGTATTGACTTGTCTACTGACAAGATGGCAATGCAACGTTTGAAAGATGCGGCTGAAAAAGCTAAGAAAGACCTTTCTGGTGTAACTTCAACACAAATCAGCTTGCCATTCATCACTGCAGGTGAGGCTGGACCTCTTCACTTGGAAATGACTTTGACTCGTGCGAAATTTGATGATTTGACTCGTGACCTTGTAGAACGTACAAAAGTTCCAGTTCGTCAAGCCCTTTCAGATGCAGGTTTGAGCTTGTCAGAAATCGACGAAGTTATCCTTGTTGGTGGTTCAACTCGTATCCCAGCCGTTGTAGAAGCTGTGAAAGCTGAAACTGGTAAAGAACCAAACAAATCAGTAAACCCTGATGAAGTGGTTGCTATGGGTGCTGCCATCCAAGGTGGTGTGATCACTGGTGATGTTAAAGACGTTGTCCTTCTTGATGTGACACCATTGTCACTTGGTATCGAAACAATGGGTGGCGTCTTCACAAAACTTATCGATCGCAACACTACTATCCCAACATCTAAATCACAAGTCTTCTCAACTGCAGCAGACAACCAACCAGCCGTTGATATCCACGTTCTTCAAGGTGAACGCCCAATGGCAGCTGATAACAAGACTCTTGGACGCTTCCAATTGACTGATATCCCAGCTGCACCTCGTGGAATTCCTCAAATCGAAGTAACATTTGATATCGACAAGAACGGTATCGTGTCTGTTAAGGCTAAAGATCTTGGAACTCAAAAAGAACAAACTATTGTGATCCAATCTAACTCAGGTTTGACAGACGAAGAAATCGACCGCATGATGAAAGATGCTGAAGCTAACGCTGAAGCAGATAAGAAACGTAAAGAAGAAGTAGACCTTCGTAACGAAGTAGACCAAGCTATCTTTGCGACTGAAAAGACAATCAAGGAAACTGAAGGCAAAGGCTTCGACGCAGAACGTGATGCTGCCCAAGCTGCCCTTGATGACCTTAAAAAAGCTCAAGAAGACAATAACTTGGACGAAATGAAAGCGAAACTTGAAGCATTGAACGAAAAAGCTCAAGGACTTGCTGTTAAACTCTACGAACAAGCCGCTGCAGCCCAACAAGCTCAAGCAGGAGCAGAAGGCGCACAAGCAACAGGAAACGCAGGAGATGACGTCGTAGACGGAGAGTTTACGGAGAAATAGGCGGTGAGACAGAACTAAAAATTGAAAGTTTTTAGTTCGTAGTCGAACCCCCGCGAGGATGATTAGGATTTTTGGGAGTCTGAAAGACGAACCCAAAATCCAATCAGCTACTGCGTCAAAAGTTGTTTTGAAAATTAGATGAGGCGGATAGGTCTTTGTCTTAGCCTTGGTCTGATGTCATAAGTATAGGAAGAAATCCAGAGGTTGCAACCCAGCCTCTGTTTTTCGGTAAGAAAAGAGTTGGAACGTAAATTTTTGGTTCTTCTTTAAACTAAGTTAGAAAGGAACTGAAACTGACCTAAATCGAGGTTTCGTTCCGCAATATTAACAGAAAGGAATAAGGGTGTTCGTAATTGAACTCAAGCGGAAAGCTTGGAAATTAGATAAACCTCCTAAGAAATCAGGGTTTCTTGTCGGTTTCCTAAATTTCAGTCGCTTTCTGTTCGCTCTTAGTATCTTGTATGAACAATACTGAATTTTATGATCGTCTGGGGGTGTCGAAAAACGCTTCGGCAGACGAGATCAAAAAGGCTTATCGTAAGCTTTCGAAAAAATATCACCCAGATATCAACAAGGAGCCTGGCGCTGAGGAAAAATACAAGGAAGTTCAAGAAGCCTATGAGACTTTGAGTGACGACCAAAAACGTGCAGCCTACGACCAGTATGGTGCTGCGGGTGCCAACGGTGGCTTTGGTGGTGCTGGTGGTTTTGGTGGCTTTGACGGAGCAGGTGGCTTCGGTGGTTTTGAAGATATCTTCTCAAGTTTTTTCGGAGGAGGAGGAGCTTCACGCAATCCAAACTCTCCTCGTCAAGGGGATGACCTCCAGTATCGTGTGAACTTAACCTTTGAAGAAGCTATCTTCGGAACGGAAAAAGAAGTTAAATACAATCGTGAAGCCAGCTGTCGTACATGTAATGGCTCTGGTGCTAAGCCAGGGACAAGTCCAGTCACTTGTGGACGCTGTCATGGTGCTGGTGTCATTAACGTCGATACGCAGACTCCTCTTGGTATGATGCGTCGCCAAGTAACCTGTGATGTCTGTCATGGTCGCGGAAAAGAAATCAAAGATCCATGTACAACTTGTCACGGAACAGGGCATGAAAAACAAGCTCATAGCGTACATGTAAAAATCCCTGCTGGTGTGGAAACAGGCCAACAAATCCGCCTCGCTGGTCAAGGTGAAGCAGGCTTTAACGGTGGACCTTACGGGGACTTGTACGTGGTGGTTTCTGTTGAAGCCAGTGATAAATTTGAACGTGAAGGAACAACTATTTTCTACAAGTTAAATCTCAATATTGTCCAAGCAACTCTTGGAGATACTGTGGAAATTCCAACTGTTCATGGAGATGTTGAATTGGTTATCCCAGAAGGAACTCAGACTGGCAAGAAATTCCGTCTACGTGGCAAGGGAGCACCGAGCCTTCGTGGCGGTGCCGTTGGTGACCAATACGTTACTGTCAATGTCGTGACTCCGACAGGTTTGAACGACCGCCAAAAAGCTGCGCTTAAAGAATTCGCAGCTGCAGGTGACTTGAAAGTCAATCCAAAGAAAAAAGGCTTCTTTGACCATATAAAAGATGCCTTTGAAGGAGAATAAAGTAAAAAGAGCCATCGGGCTCTTTTTTTGTTATCATTAAAAATTTAGTATCGAGAAATCATTCTCCAGTTAGTCTACTATCTATGCTTTTGAGTGAGCAAGCCAGCCTCATCCATCTCCTGGATGAGTTGCTTGATTTCCGCTTCTTTGTCATGCTTAACGGTGATGGTATCAATGTGTTTGATCGCCGAATTATCCTGAATATCTACTAAGGTCAAAGCTTTTTCATAGAATGCGATTCCCTTTTTTAGACTTTTCTGATCCTTCCAAGCTAGAATTGTGTAAGAAGAATTTGATTTCTTTCCTTTTTCTTGGAAATACTTCTCGCCCTCCTCCCCTAAAAATTGTATTAAACCACGATTGAATAAGTTGTCTCCTACTTTATAGTAGGAGATGTCTCCTGTCTGGAGGACATAGACTTTAAGTCGGTTTTTGGTGAGTTTTGGACTTTCCTTTAGAACGGGGTGGCTATTGACAACCTCATCTGAGAAAGTAACATAAAAATTTAAGCCCCCTCCCTCGTATTGATAGTGTCCATCTGATTCGACTTTCTCAGGAGGGAGGTCAAGGGAGATAAAGATTTGTTTTAAGGTTTCATTCCCATTTCGGATGTCACTCGGTGAAGCCTTGAAAAGATTCATCAGTAGTAGAAATGCCAAGGCTGCAAGCAGGCAGAGGCAACCACAAGGGATCGCGATGACCTTCGCTAGAACTTTTAAAGACTGTTTCATTTTCATTCCCTCCCTTTTCTGTTCGAATCTAGCAACCCAAAATGGATTTAAGGAAAGTTGGAGGCTTTCTTATTCTTGGTTTTCTTCTTGGAGAACCGCCATTCTGGTTTGGAAATCTTTTTCCAAGACTTTAAATTTGTAGGTTAAATCTTTTTGGTATTCTTTGATAAGTGCTTTTTGTTGGTCGATGATTTGTAGGCTGTTTTGGATGATATCCAAATCATCCTTGATAGCTTCGACGCGGTCAGTTGTATCTAGCACTTCATCCTGAATGGCTTGGCGATTTTTCACGACAAAATAACTTCCAGCTGCAGCTCCTGCGAATAGCAGTAGATTTGATAGTTTCATGGCATCTCCTTAAGCGTTTTTAATGGTTTCAGCGACTTGGACAAGTTTGTCAAAGTCAGGTTCGTGGGCGATAAAGTCAATCTTGAGGTCATCGTCTGCACCGTAGCGAGGTACGAGATGCACGTGAGTATGAAAGACTGTTTGACCAGCAACTTCCTCACAGTTGGCGATGATATTCATGCCGGCAGCCTTGGTAGCCTTCATGACTTTTTGAGCCACTGTTGGCACCTGGGCAAAGAGTTGGCTGGCACTTGCGGCATCCATCTCCAAAAGATTGTGATAATGTTCTTTTGGTACTACTAAGGTATGTCCAGGTGTTACTTGAGAGATATCAAGGAAGGCAAGAACCTGTTCATCCTCGTATACTTTTGAAGCAGGAATCTCCCCTGCGATAATCTTACAAAAAATGCAATCTGACATAAAATCCACCTCTACTGTATTGAATTTTGATATAATATAGCTACATTATACCAGATTCGGAGAAAATATGTTAGAAATTAAAAACCTGACAGGAGGCTATGTTCACGTTCCTGTCTTGAAAGATGTGTCCTTTACAGTTGAAAGTGGGCAGTTGGTCGGTTTGATTGGTCTCAACGGTGCTGGGAAATCAACGACTATCAATGAGATTATCGGTCTTTTGACACCTTACAGTGGGGAAATCAAGATTAATGGTTTGACACTGCGAGAAGATGCGACCAACTATCGCAAGCAGATTGGCTACATCCCAGAAACGCCTAGCTTGTATGAAGAGCTGACTCTCAGAGAGCATATCGAAACGGTGGCTATGGCTTACGGTATTGAACAAAATGTGGCTTTTGAGCGAGTAGAATCTTTGTTAAAAATGTTTCGTTTGGATCAAAAATTAGATTGGTTTCCTGTGCATTTCTCCAAAGGGATGAAGCAGAAGGTCATGATTATCTGTGCTTTTGTGGTGGATCCGAGTCTTTTCATCGTGGATGAGCCTTTTCTTGGCCTCGATCCGCTGGCTATTTCTGACTTGATTCAGCTTTTGGAAGTAGAAAAGCAAAAAGGTAAGTCTATCCTCATGAGTACCCACGTGCTGGACTCGGCGGAGAAGATGTGTGACGCCTTTGTTATTCTCCACAAGGGGGAGGTGAGGGCTCAGGGAAACCTCCAGCAACTGCGCGAAGCCTTTGGCATGCCTGAAGCGAGTTTGAATGATATTTACTTGGCTCTGACCAAAGAGGAGGAGCTATGAAAGACTTGTTCTTAAAGCGAAAGCAGGCTTTTCGTAAGGAGTGTGTCGGTTATCTGCGCTATGTTCTCAATGACCACTTTGTCTTGTTCTTGCTGATTCTCATCGGTTTTCTAGCTTACCAGTACAGTCAACTCTTGCAAGATTTTCCTGAAAATCACTGGCCTATCCTCTTGTTTTTGGGGATTGTATCTGCCTTGCTTTTGGCTTGGGGAGGAATCGCGACCTACATGGAAGGACCGGACAAACTCTTTCTCTTAGTCAGTGAAGAAGAGGTAAAGTCCTACCTCAAAGGACAGACGGTGAGTTCACTGGTTTTCTGGACAATTGTTCAAACCCTCTTTTTACTCTTGTTTGCACCCTTGTTTTTAGCCATGGGCTATGGCTTGCCAGTCTTTCTCGTCTATGTGCTTTTATTAGGAGCTGGGAAATACCTCCTTTTTCGCCAAAAAGCCAGCAAATTTTTCACTGAAACTGGGCTGGATTGGGATTATGTCATTGCCCAAGAAAGCAAGCGCAAGCAAGTTTTGCTTCGTTTCTTTGCTCTCTTTACTCAGGTCAAGGGCGTTTCAAATAGTGTCAAACGTCGCGCTTATCTGGATTTCATCCTTAAAGCAGTTCAGAAAGTGCCGAGCAAGATTTGGCAAAACCTCTATCTCCGTTCTTACTTGCGAAATGGAGACCTCTTTGCCCTCAGTTTGCGTCTTTTGCTCCTATCCTTGTTAGCTTTGCTCTTTATCGAGCAATCTTGGATTGCGACAGCAGTGGTGGTTCTATTTAACTACCTCTTGCTCTTTCAGTTACTGGCCCTCTATCATGCCTTTGACTACCAATACTTGACCCAGCTCTTTCCACTAGAAAAAGGGGAGAAGGAGAAAGGGTTGAAACAGATTGTAGTCGGTGTGGGAAGTGCAGTTCTTTTGTTAGAATTACTGGTCGGAGCAGTGGTTTTTCAAGAGAAAATAGCCTTGTTGGCTCTTGTAGGGGCTAGTCTCTTCCTACAATTGTTTTATTTGCCTTACCAACTAAAAAGATTGGTTGACGAATAGACCAAAAACTAGTAGAATAGTAAGGAAACTTTATACGGAGGAAAGAAATGGACTTGGGTGATAATGAGCTAACGCTGACCCCTATCCCTGGGAAGAGCGGCAAAGCTTATATGGGAAGCTACCCTGATGGGAAGCGCGTCTTTGTAAAAATGAACACCTCTCCAATCCTACCTGGCCTAGCCAGAGAACAAATCGCTCCTCAATTACTATGGACTCGTCGTTTGCCAGATGGCCGTGATATGTGCGCTCAGGAATGGCTGACGGGCAAAATCTTGACCCCTTACGATATGAATCGCAAGCAGATTATTAATATCTTGAACCGCCTTCACCGCTCGCGTCCCTTGATGAAGCAGTTGAGCCGTTTGGGATATACCATGGAAACACCAGTTGATTTGCTACGTTCTTGGCAGCAAGGAGTTCCAGAAATCTTGAAGCAGAACCACTATTTGAACAGTGTGATTGCTGAGTTAGGTAAGACGGTTCCAGGTTTTAGGGAAGACCATGCAACGATTGTGCATGGAGATCTTCGTCATAGTAATTGGATTGAGACAGAGAGTGGACTCGTTTATCTAGTGGATTGGGATTCGGTTCGTCTGACGGATCGTATGTTTGATGTGGCGCATTTGCTATGCCACTACATTCCAGATCATCAGTGGCGCCAATGGTTGAGAGACTACGGCTATAAGTACAATCAGACAGTGTTAGATAAATTGTATTGGTATGGTCAGTATTCTTACTTGAACCAGATTGCCAAATACTCTGAAAATCAAGATTTAGACAATGTAAACCGGGAGATTTACGCCTTGCGCGTCTTCCGTGACAAGTATGGAAAGAAGAGATGAGAGTTAGAAATCGTAAAGGGGCGACAGAATTACTAGAGGCCAATCCTCAGTATGTGGTCCTCAATCCCTTAGAAGCAAAAGGGAAATGGCGAGACTTGTTTGGAAATGATCATCCTATTCATGTTGAGGTTGGAAGTGGGAAAGGGGCCTTCGTATCAGGAATGGCCAAACAAAACCCTGACATCAACTACATCGGGATTGATATTCAAAAGTCGGTATTGAGTTATGCCTTGGACAAGGTGCTTGAAGTTGGAGTGCCCAACATCAAGTTGCTGTGGGTAGATGGTTCAGATTTGACTGACTACTTTGAAGACGGTGAGATTGATCGTCTCTACCTAAACTTTTCAGATCCCTGGCCTAAAAAACGCCATGAAAAACGTCGTTTGACTTACAAGAGTTTCTTGGATACCTTCAAGCGCATCTTGCCTGAGAATGGGGAAATCCATTTCAAGACAGACAATCGTGGCTTGTTTGAGTACAGTCTAGTGAGCTTTTCTCAGTATGGGATGAAGCTCAATGGCGTCTGGCTAGACTTGCATGCCAGTGATTTTGAAGGCAATGTCATGACAGAATATGAGCAAAAATTCTCCAGCAAAGGTCAAGTGATCTACCGAGTTGAGGCAGAATTTTAAGAAATAGCTTGAAAACCAGCTGTTTGAGTGCTAATGCTTTACATAAATTGACAAACGTGCTATACTGATAGTAAGAATATGAGAAAGAGAGGCGGGGAAATATCTTCGCCTCTTGCTTATGAGGAGGTGGACGCAATCGCAACAATCGTAGAATTAGTCAGAGAAGTTGTAGAACCTGTCATCCAAGCACCTTTCGAACTCGTGGATATCGAGTATGGAAAGATTGGCAGTGACATGATTCTCAGTATTTTTGTAGACAAACCTGAAGGAATTACCTTGAATGACACGGCAGACCTGACAGAAATCATCAGTCCTGTCCTAGACACCATCAAGCCTGATCCCTTCCCAGAACAATATTTCCTAGAAATCACCAGTCCAGGCTTGGAACGTCCTTTGAAAACCAAGGATGCTGTCGCTGGAGCAGTTGGGAAATACATCCATGTCGGGCTCTACCAGGCCATCGATAAACAAAAAGTCTTTGAAGGAACTTTGGTATCCTTTGAAGAGGATGAGTTGACCATGGAATATATGGACAAGACACGTAAGAAAACTGTCCAAATTCCATACAGTTTAGTATCAAAAGCACGTTTAGCAGTAAAACTATAGAAAAGAAAGGATAGCTTTTGAGGATTCAAAAGTAAAAAGAACATGAGTAAAGAAATGCTAGAGGCCTTCCGCATTTTGGAAGAAGACAAGGGAATCAAAAAAGAAGACATCATCGACGCAGTAGTAGAGTCGCTTCGTTCCGCTTATCGCAGACGCTATGGTCAATCTGACAGCGTAGCCATTGACTTCAATGAAAAGACAGGTGACTTTACAGTTTATACTGTCCGTGAAGTTGTTGATGAAGTGTTTGATAGCCGCTTGGAAATCAGCTTGAAAGATGCTCTTGCCATTAATTCAGCCTATGAACTTGGTGACAAAATCAAGTTCGAAGAAGCACCAGCTGAGTTTGGTCGTGTAGCAGCCCAGTCTGCTAAACAAACCATCATGGAAAAAATGCGCAAGCAAACACGTGCCATCACTTACAATACTTACAAAGAACATGAACAAGAAATCATGTCTGGTACAGTAGAACGATTTGACAACCGTTTCATTTATGTTAACCTTGGTAGCATCGAAGCCCAATTATCAAAACAAGACCAAATTCCTGGAGAGGTGTTTGCTTCCCATGACCGTATCGAAGTCTACGTTTACAAGGTTGAAGACAACCCTCGTGGTGTCAATGTCTTTGTTAGCCGTAGCCATCCTGAAATGATCAAACGCTTGATGGAGCAAGAAATTCCAGAAGTTTACGATGGAACTGTTGAAATCATGAGCGTAGCCCGCGAAGCTGGTGACCGTACGAAAGTTGCCGTTCGTAGCCACAATCCAAACGTGGACGCTATTGGGACAATCGTTGGACGTGGTGGTGCCAATATCAAGAAAATCACCAGCAAATTCCACCCAGCTCGTTACGATGCCAAGAGTGACCGTATGATTCCTGTTGAAGAAAACATCGACGTTATCGAGTGGGTAGCAGATCCAGCTGAGTTTATCTACAATGC
The DNA here is from genome assembly GCF_900637025.1 of Streptococcus oralis ATCC 35037. Classification (NCBI taxonomy): domain Bacteria; kingdom Bacillati; phylum Bacillota; class Bacilli; order Lactobacillales; family Streptococcaceae; genus Streptococcus; species Streptococcus oralis. The sequence goes on along the minus strand of NZ_LR134336.1, from coordinate 1,554,594 downwards.
CATCGCTCCTGCTGAGGTTGACCAAGTTATCTTTGATGAAAATGACAGCAAACGTGCCTTAGTCGTTGTGCCTGATAACAAGCTTTCTCTTGCTATCGGTCGTCGTGGACAAAACGTTCGCTTGGCGGCTCACTTGACGGGTTACCGTATCGATATCAAGTCTGCCAGTGAATTTGAAGCTATGGAAGAAGCAGGCCAAGTGGATTACGCAGCTGCGGACGAATTGATCGAAGAATAAAAGCTGCTAGAGGAGGGAAAGATGAAAACAAGAAAAATCCCTTTGCGCAAGTCTGTTGTATCCAACGAAGTGATTGATAAGCGTGATTTGCTCCGCATTGTCAAGAACAAAGAAGGGCAAGTCTTTATCGATCCGACAGGCAAGGCCAATGGTCGTGGCGCTTATATCAAGCTAGACAACGCAGAAGCCCTAGAGGCAAAAAAGAAGAAAGTCTTTAACCGCAGCTTTAACATGGAAGTGGAAGAAAGCTTTTATGACGAGTTGATCGCTTATGTGGATCACAAAGTGAAAAGAAGAGAGTTAGGACTTGAATAAGCAAAAGATAAGTAATCTCTTGGGACTTGCTCAACGAGCAGGCCGGATCATATCGGGTGAGGAATTGGTGGTTAAAGCCATCCAAGACCAGAAAGCCAAGCTAGTCTTTCTAGCCCATGATGCTGGTCCTAATCTGACCAAGAAGATTCAAGATAAAAGTGACTATTATCAAGTAGAAGTTATAACCGTGTTTTCAACACTGGAATTAAGCATAGCAGTCGGGAAACCGAGAAAGGTTTTGGCTGTGACAGATGCTGGATTTACAAAGAAAATGAGGTCTCTTATGGAATAGAAGAGGAGGACATGATTTGTCTAAGAAAAGATTGTACGAAATCGCAAAAGAGCTTGGAAAAGAAAGTAAAGAAGTTGTAGCGCGTGCAAAAGAGTTGGGCTTGGATGTGAAAAGCCACTCATCGAGCGTGGAAGCTGCTGCTGCTGAGCAAATCGCAGCTAGCTTTAAACCTGCACCTGCTCCTAAAGCAGAAGCAAAACCTGCAGCACCAAAAGCAAGTGTAGAAAAGAAAGCTGAAAAGCCTGCATCATCTAAACCAGCTGCCGCAAAGGAAGAAAGCAAATCAGCTACACCTGCAGCTCCTAAGGAAGAAAAAGTAGTGGCCGCAAGACCACAGAGTCGAAACTTCAAGGCGGAGCGTGAGGCTCGTGCCAAAGAGCAGGCAGAGCGACGCAAACAAAACAAGGGCAACAACCGTGACCAACAACAAAACGGCAACCGTCAGAAAAATGACGGCCGTAATGGTGGTAAACCTGGTCAAGGGAACCGCGACAATCGCCGATTCAACGACCAAGGGAAAAAACCACAAGGTCAAGGGAATCGTGGCAATGATCGCCGTCAGCAACAAGACTTCCAGCCAAAACAAGCTGGACCACGTGTTGACTTTAAAGCCCGTGCAGCAGCCCTAAAAGCAGAGCAAAATGCAGAGTACGCACGCTCAAGCGAGGAGCGCTTCAAACAATCACAAGCTGCCAAAGAAGCCTTGGCTCAAGCTAACAAACGCAAGGAGCCAGAGGAAATCTTTGAAGAAGCTGCTAAGCTAGCTGAACAAACGCAGCCAGCAGTAACAGTAGCTCCTGTAGCGAAAGAAGCGCCAGTGGATACACGTCGTAAAAAACAAGCTCGACCAGACAAAGAACGTGATGATTATGATCACGAAGAAGATGGTCCTAGAAAACAACAAAAGAATCGAAGTAGTCAGAATCAAGTGAGAAATCAAAGAAATAGTAACTGGAATAACAACAAGAAAAATAAAAAAGGGAACAAGCAAAACAACCGTAACCAGACTCCAAAACCTGTTACAGAGCGTAAGTTCCATGAATTGCCAACAGAATTTGAGTATACAGATGGTATGACTGTTGCGGAAATCGCAAAACGTATCAAACGTGAACCAGCAGAAATCGTTAAGAAACTCTTTATGATGGGTGTCATGGCCACACAAAACCAATCCTTGGATGGAGAAACCATCGAACTCCTCATGGTGGATTACGGTATCGAAGCCAAACAAAAGGTTGAAGTGGATAATGCCGACATCGAACGTTTCTTCGTCGAAGATGGCTATCTTAATGAAGATGAATTGGTTGAACGTCCACCAGTTGTAACCATCATGGGACACGTTGACCATGGTAAAACAACCCTCTTGGATACCCTTCGTAACTCTCGTGTTGCAACAGGTGAAGCAGGTGGTATCACTCAGCATATCGGTGCCTACCAAATCGTGGAAAATGGCAAGAAGATTACCTTCCTTGATACACCAGGACACGCGGCCTTTACCTCTATGCGTGCGCGTGGTGCATCTGTTACCGATATTACCATCTTGGTCGTAGCGGCCGACGACGGGGTTATGCCTCAGACTATCGAAGCCATCAACCACTCAAAAGCGGCCAACGTTCCAATTATCGTGGCTATCAACAAGATTGATAAACCAGGTGCCAACCCAGAACGCGTTATCGGTGAATTGGCAGAGCATGGTGTTATGTCAACAGCTTGGGGTGGTGATTCTGAATTTGTTGAAATCTCAGCTAAATTCAACCAAAATATCGAAGAATTGTTGGAAACAGTCCTTCTTGTAGCTGAAATCCAAGAACTCAAGGCAGACCCAACAGTGCGTGCGATCGGTACAGTTATCGAAGCTCGTTTGGATAAAGGGAAAGGTGCGGTCGCAACCCTTCTTGTTCAACAAGGTACCTTGAATGTCCAAGACCCAATCGTTGTCGGAAATACCTTCGGTCGTGTCCGTGCTATGACCAATGACCTTGGTCGTCGTGTCAAGGTGGCTGGACCATCAACACCAGTTTCTATCACAGGTCTGAACGAAGCGCCAATGGCAGGTGACCACTTTGCCGTTTACGAAGATGAAAAATCTGCGCGTGCAGCCGGTGAAGAGCGTGCGAAACGTGCCCTCATGAAACAACGTCAAGCTACCCAACGTGTCAGCCTTGAAAACCTCTTTGATACACTTAAAGCTGGTGAGCTCAAGTCAGTTAATGTCATCATCAAGGCCGACGTACAAGGTTCTGTTGAAGCCCTTTCTGCCTCACTTCAAAAGATTGACGTAGAAGGTGTCAAAGTTACCATCGTTCACTCAGCGGTCGGTGCCATCAATGAGTCTGACGTGACTCTTGCCGAAGCTTCAAATGCCTTTATCGTTGGTTTCAACGTACGCCCTACACCACAAGCTCGTCAACAAGCGGAAGCTGACGATGTAGAAATCCGTCTCCACAGCATTATTTACAAGGTTATCGAAGAGATGGAAGAAGCTATGAAAGGGATGCTTGACCCAGAATTTGAAGAAAAAGTTATCGGTGAAGCAGTTATCCGTGAAACCTTCAAGGTATCTAAAGTGGGAACCATCGGTGGATTCATGGTTATCAACGGTAAGGTTACCCGTGACTCGAAAGTCCGTGTTATCCGTGACGGTGTCGTTATCTATGACGGTGAACTCGCAAGCTTGAAACATTACAAAGACGACGTTAAAGAAGTTACAAACGGTCGTGAAGGTGGATTGATGATTGATGGCTACAATGATATCAAGACTGATGATGTGATTGAGGCCTATGTCATGGAAGAAATCAAACGTTAAGATTTTTGCTCCTTTCTTAGGTGGTGAGGGACGCAAGCAAATGGATGGTTTCATTGCTTATTTTTGAGCCTAGTGTCTCAAAAATCCCCTGTGATGGGACTGATAAATCAGTTCCATCACTTTCACCACAGCGAAAGAAGCGAATGAGTTCAAATTGCACTTCGTTTCAATTTGAACTGAAAATCAATAAATTTAAAAATAGCTAGGTCTGCTGGCCTAGCTTTTGGTTCAAAGTAGAGAAAGGAATATCATGGCAAATCATTTCCGTACGGATCGTGTGGGCATGGAAATCAAGCGTGAAGTCAATGAGATTTTGCAAAAGAAGGTCCGTGATCCGCGTGTCCAAGGTGTGACCATCACAGATGTTCAGATGCTAGGTGACTTGTCTGTAGCCAAGGTTTACTACACCATTTTGAGTAACCTTGCTTCGGATAACCAAAAAGCTCAAATCGGGCTTGAAAAAGCAACTGGTACTATCAAACGTGAACTTGGTCGCAATTTGAAATTGTACAAAATCCCAGATTTGACCTTCGTCAAAGACGAATCCATCGAATATGGAAACAAGATTGACGAGATGCTACGCAATCTGGATAAGAACTAAGAAAGAGGGGGAACCCTCTTTTTTGTTGCCAGAGTACGATAATAGCTATTTGACGATGTATCTATCTGATAAAAATCGGTTTAAAAAATTTGTAAATTTCAAATAGTATGATATGATAAACCTTGATATAAATGAAAAACGGAGAGATATATGGCTAAACAAGATATAGCTATGCAAGTACTACAACAAGTGGTGAAACTACCCGTAGTCAAGGTCGATCGAGAAAAGTTTTTAGTAGAAAAGTTTTCAAAGGAATTAGACCGTAAGGATATTCCAACTTTGATTGAACAAGGACCGACGGCTTTATTACCCCAGGAAAGCTTGGATCGCGTGGCCAAGGCCTGTATTAAGGACAATGTCCTGTTAGCCAGTGGAACTTCGGTTTTGGCTGGTCTACCTGGAGGGATTGTCATGGCGATTACTATTCCGACAGACGTAGCCCAGTTTTATGCATTCTCATTAAAACTAGCTCAGGAACTAGGGTATATTTACGGATTTGATGATCTCTGGGCATCGCGCAATGAGTTAAGTGAAGATGCTAAAAACACTCTCGTGCTGTATCTAGGTGTGATGCTGGGAGTAAATGGCGCAGGTGCTCTGCTTCGATCAGGCGGTGTGACAGTAGCCAAGCAAGTCATAAAAGTAGTGAACAAGAAAGCCTTGACAAAGACGCTCTGGTATCCTATTTTAGAAAAAGTTTTGAAGATTTTTGGAGTCAATCTGACAAAAGGAGGCCTAGCCAAAGGGATGGGGAAAGTGATCCCTATCCTAGGTGGAGTCATTTCTGGGGGCTTAACCTTTGCGACCATGAAACCGATGGGAGAAAGATTGCAACGGGAATTGTCCAAGCTAGTCAACTACAATGAAGCGCAATATCAAAGAGACGTTGATATTATCCGAAAAGAGGTCGAAATCATCGAAGGAGAGTAATATGGGACTTATAAAAACTCTAGCTAAAACTTATGGGAATTACTTTTTTGTGATGCAAAGCATCAAAGTCCTGAAGAACATGAAAAAAGATGACAATGCTCTAGTAGGTTTCGGGAAAGTACTGCTTGCTGACAAGCTGATGGATGTAGCCCAGTGGCTCGCAAAACCAGATGATAAGGAATAACTTGAAATGAAAGAAACTAGCAGGAATTCCACTGCTAGTTTTTTAATCTCTTCCCATATGGTATAATATAAGCAGTAAAATCATTTTATACTCTTCGAAAATCTCTTCAAACCACGTCAGCTTCACCTTGCCGTACTTAAGTACAGCCTGCGGCTAGCTTCCTAGTTTGCTCTTTGATTTTCATTGAGTATTAGAACATACAATGGAGGTCGTCATGGACAATATCATCGATGTGTCAATACCCGTTGCAGAAGTGGTAGACAAGCACCCAGAAGTTTTGGAAATCCTAGTGGAGCTCGGTTTTAAACCACTTGCTAATCCCTTGATGCGCAATACAGTCGGTCGCAAAGTATCGCTTAAGCAGGGTTCTAAACTTGAAGGAACGCCTATGGACAAGATTGTCCGCACGCTAGAAGCGAACGGCTATGAAGTGATTGGATTAGACTAATGGCAGATGAACGGATTCATATCCTACGGGATATTTTGTTAGAATTGCACAATGGTGCCTCTCCTGAGTCAGTTCAGGAGCGTTTTGATGCGACCTTTACGGGTGTTTCAGCCATCGAGATTTCCCTCATGGAGCACGAGCTGATGAACTCAGACTCAGGTGTCACCTTTGAAGATGTCATGGAGCTCTGTGATGTCCATGCCAATCTTTTTAAAAACGCTGTTAAGGGCGTCGAAGTAGAGGACACCGAACACCCTGGCCATCCAGTTCGCGTCTTCAAGGATGAAAATCTGGCTCTCCGTGCAGCCTTGATTCGCATTCGGAGACTGTTGGATACCTATGAGTCTATGGAAGATGAGGAAATGCTGGCAGAGATGCGCAAGGGCTTGGTCCGTCAAATGGGGCTGTTGGGGCAATTTGGCATCCATTATCAGCGCAAGGAAGAGCTCTTTTTTCCCATCATGGAGCGCTATGGTCACGATTCACCTCCTAAAGTTATGTGGGGGGTGGATGACCAGATTAGGGAACTCTTTCAAACAGCTCTAACGACGGCTAAGGCACTACCAGAAGTGTCGATTAACACTGTAAAGGAAGCTTTTGAAGCTTTTGCGACAGAGTTTGAAAGTATGATTTTCAAGGAAGAGTCCATCCTCCTCATGATTCTTCTTGAGTCCTTCACTCAGGATGATTGGATTCAGATTGCGGAGGAGAGCGATGCCTACGGCTATGCCATCATCCGTCCGTCAGAGAAATGGGTGCCAGAACGTCAGAGTTTCGTTGAGGAAAAAAGTGCAGAAGAGCCCGTACAACTAGACACGGCTGAAGGTCAAGTTCAGCAAGTTATCGATACACCAGAAGGACAGTTCACCATTACCTTTACCCCTAAGGAAAAGGAAGCAGTGTTGGATCGTCATAGTCAACAGGCTTTTGGAAATGGCTATCTCTCCGTCGAGCAGGCTAACCTCATCCTCAATCATCTCCCTATGGAGATTACCTTTGTCAATAAAGACGATATTTTCCAGTATTATAATGACAATGCGCCAGCTGATGAGATGATTTTTAAACGGACGCCGTCCCAAGTCGGTCGCAATGTTGAACTTTGCCATCCGCCCAAGTATCTAGAAAAGGTGAAGGCCGTTATGAAAGGTCTTCGTGAAGGGGTCAAGGACAAGTATGAAATGTGGTTCAAGTCAGATTCGCGAGGCAAGTTTGTCCACATTACCTATGCTGCGGTACACGATGAAAACGGGGAATTCCAAGGCGTGTTGGAGTATGTTCAGGATATCCAGCCCTACCGAGAGATTGATACGGACTTCTTCCGTGGATTAGAATAAGGAGAATCAATGAGTTACGAACAGGAATTTATGAAGGAATTTGAAGCTTGGGTCAATACCCAGATCATGATCAACGACATGGCGCACAAGGAAAGTCAAAAGGTCTACGAAGAAGACCAAGACGAACGTGCCAAAGATGCCATGATTCGCTACGAAAGTCGCTTGGATGCCTACCAGTTCTTGCTTGGTAAGTTCGAAAATTTCAAGGCAGGCAAGGGATTCCATGATTTGCCAGAAGGATTGTTTGGCGAACGGAATTATTAATCGTTACAAATCAAAAAGTGCGTATGAATGCACTTTTTCTATTTATACATGATGTGTGTGTTTGGTGATCCATTGTTCCATTTTGATATGCAACCAGAATGAATAGATGCCCAAGGTGATGATGGTGAGCAGGAACCACTTAATCCAGTTCCCGAATAATTGAGAACCTGTTCCATCAAAATAAAGGCGACGTCCATCGATGACAGTGTGCTTAACCTTCCAGTTTTGCATCATGCAAACTGCCCAAGGCGTAGCAATTTCGGCAGTAAATCCCATGATAAGCATGACTAGGATAGTATGTCCAACGTAGCTCAAAAGACCGCCGTCAAAGTAACTCTCGTTATTCATATCGTTCTCCTTATCAGCTTTTTACGTGAATCAGTCTTGCACATTACTGCATATTTTATCAAGAAGTCGAATCATTGTCAAACTAGTTTGAAAGGAAAAAACGGCTAGATTTTTAAGGGGAATCTTATTTCCTTTCTTGATTTTTTCCCAAAATCTTGATAGAATATCTTTATTAAATCCTTGTCAGAGCAGGGATTTTTTATTGAAAGGATTTTATCATGTCAAAGAAACTCCAACGTAAAAAACAATTGCGAAATAGCCTTCGTCGTTCAGGTGCCTTTTCAAGTACGGTGACCAAAGTTGTCGAAGAGACCAAGAAAGTCGTGAAACACGCAGAAAAATCTGCCAGCGAAGCAGGAAAAGTTGTCTCTAAAAAAGTGGAACAGGCAGTAGAAGCGACTAAGGAACAAGCTCAAAAAGTAGCCAATTCTGTAGAAGATTTCGCAGCTACTTTGGGTGGCCTCTCAGTAGATCGTGCCAAGGCTTTCTACGATGAAGGCATCAAGTCGGCTGCTGACTTTAAAAATTGGACTGAAAAAGAACTCCTTGCCTTGAAGGGAATCGGCCCAGCTACCATTAAGAAATTAAAAGAGCATGGAATCAGCTTCAAGTAATCTTTCTTGAGTCTTGCATTTCCGTGAAAAACTTGCTACAATAAAGCCATCAGAGGTGTTTTGGATCCCACATTTTACAGAAAGTGGCGGCGATGAGAAGTCCACAAATGTGTCAAAACTGGTTGCTGATGGATAAAAATGAAATAATATTGTCTTTTTATTTATAAAGACGAGAGTTGCGGGCATCTGCCCGAAATTGGGTGGTACCGCGGATTAGCACATTCGTCCCTGTCATGTATATGGCAGGGGCGATTTTTTGTAGAAAGCGAGGTAGAAGGATGACAAGAGCAGAGTTGCCAGAACGTATAGAAACCGAACGGCTAGTCTTACGAGTCCGTACCGTGGCTGATGTTGTGGATATCTTTGACTATGCCAATAGGCCAGAAGTTTCCTACCCAGCAGGCTTTCCTCCCGTCAAGACCTTGGAAGATGAGATTTATTATCTGGAGCATATCCTTCCCGAGCGTAATGAAAAGAACAATCTCCCAGCGGGCTATGGAATTGTCGCTAAAGGAACCGATAAGGTCATCGGCTCTGTTGATTTCCCTCGTCGTCACGAGGATGATGTCTTGGAGATTGGCTATATCTTACATCCAGACTATTGGGGACGAGGTTATGTGCCCGAAGCGGCACGTACCTTGATTGATTTAGCTTTTAAAGAATTGAACCTACACAAGATTGAACTAACTTGTTTTGGTTACAATGTCCAAAGTCAACGAGTCGCTGAGAAACTTGGCTTTACCTTAGAAGCTCGCATAAGAGACCGCAAAGATGCCCAAGGAAATCGCTGTGACAGTCTGATATATGGCTTGCTGAGGAGTGAGTGGGAGGTGGTTTGATGCACATTTTCATCATTGGGGCTCCGGCTTCTGGGAAAATGACGATTGGCCAAGAGTTATCTCGAAAGACAAATGCTACCCTCTTTTATAACCATAAAGCTATCGATTTTGCACTAGAAATCTATCAGGACTACACAGAGGAAATGTGGGAATTTGTTCGTGGAATTACCTTTTCTTTCCTTGGAGCAAGAGCTCGGAATCAGCGATCTGTGATTTTAACAGACGTAATTAATTTTTCAAATCAGTACCAGCTACTGTATTTGAAGCAAATTCAGGATTTGTTGGATGACTATCATCAAGAGATTCTGTTTGTGGAGTTGGAAACAAGTCTTGAGGAGCGCATACATCGAAATCGAACGGAGAATCGATTAAAGCACAAACCCTTAAAACGACATATTGAGGTATCTGAAAGAGAAATTTTGGAGACTGCTGAAACACTTCAATTAAATTCCCAACATCAACCGAACGAGTTGTACCACTACCTTAAAATAAATAATACGAATCTGTCTGCAGAAGAAGTTGCGAAGCAGATTCAAAATAAAATGAATACAATAGAGAAAGGACAAACACATGTCTAAAGAACTTTCACCTAAATACAATCCAGCCGAGGTTGAGGCTGGTCGTTACCAAAAATGGCTTGATGCCGATGTTTTCAAGCCTTCAGGCGATCAAAAGGCTAAGCCTTATTCGATCGTGATTCCACCACCAAACGTTACAGGTAAACTTCACCTTGGTCACGCTTGGGATACGACCTTGCAGGATATCATCATCCGTCAAAAGCGTATGCAAGGCTTTGATACCCTTTGGCTTCCAGGGATGGACCACGCTGGGATTGCGACTCAGGCTAAGGTTGAGGAGCGCTTGCGTGGTGAGGGTATTAGCCGTTATGACCTTGGTCGTGAAAAATTCCTAGATAAAGTCTGGGAATGGAAAGACGAATATGCGACGACTATCAAGGAACAATGGGGCAAGATGGGGCTCTCTGTAGACTACTCTCGCGAGCGTTTCACCCTTGACGAAGGTTTGTCAAAAGCCGTTCGTAAGGTCTTTGTGGACCTATACAAGAAAGGCTGGATCTACCGTGGTGAGTTTATCATCAACTGGGATCCAGCAGCTCGCACAGCACTTTCTGATATCGAGGTGATTCACAAGGATGTCGAAGGTGCCTTCTACCATATGAATTACATGCTGGAAGATGGCTCACGCGCCCTTGAAGTTGCGACAACTCGTCCTGAAACTATGTTTGGGGACGTTGCTGTTGCGGTCAATCCAGAAGACCCACGCTACAAGGACTTGATTGGAAAAAATGTTATCCTTCCAATCGCTAATAAACTCATCCCAATCGTTGGAGATGAGCACGCTGATCCTGAATTTGGTACAGGTGTCGTGAAAATCACACCTGCCCACGATCCAAACGACTTCTTGGTTGGTCAACGTCATAACTTGCCACAAGTTAACGTCATGAACAACGATGGAACCATGAACGACTTGGCCTTTGAATTTGCAGGCATGGACCGTTTTGAAGCTCGTAAGGCAGTCGTTGCTAAGTTGGAAGAAATCGGTGCCCTTGTTAAAATCGAAAAACGTGTCCACAGTGTTGGTCACTCAGAGCGTACAGGTGTAGTGGTTGAGCCACGCTTGTCTACTCAGTGGTTCGTTAAGATGGACCAATTGGCTAAGAACGCCATTGCCAACCAAGACACAGACGACAAGGTAGAATTCTACCCACCTCGTTTCAACGATACCTTCCTCCAATGGATGGAAAATGTCCATGACTGGGTAATCTCACGTCAGCTCTGGTGGGGGCACCAAATCCCTGCTTGGTACAATGCTGAGGGTGAAATATACGTTGGTGAAGAAGCTCCAGAAGGCGACGGATGGACTCAGGACGAAGACGTCTTGGATACTTGGTTTAGTTCTGCTCTTTGGCCATTCTCTACCATGGGCTGGCCGGATGTCGACTCAGAAGACTTTAAACGTTATTATCCAACATCAACTTTGGTGACTGGTTATGATATTATTCCGTTCTGGGTGTCTCGGATGATTTTCCAAGGTTTGGAATTTACTGGCAAGTCGCCATTCAAAAATGCCTTGATTCATGGTCTCATTCGTGATGAGCAAGGACGCAAGATGTCGAAATCTCTCGGTAACGGGATTGATCCAATGGATGTTATTGATAAGTACGGAACAGATAGCCTTCGTTGGTTCCTTTCAAACGGTTCTGCACCAGGGCAAGACGTGCGCTTCTCTTACGAGAAAATGGATGCGTCATGGAACTTCATTAACAAGATTTGGAACATCTCTCGCTACATCCTCATGAACAATGAAGGTTTGACTCTTGAGCAAGCAACTGCCAATGTGGAAAAAGTTGCAAACAAGGAAGCTGGAAATGTTACTGACCGCTGGATTCTCCACAACCTCAACGGAACGATTGGCAAAGTTACTGAAAACTTTGACAAGTTTGAGTTTGGTGTGGCTGGACACATTCTCTACAACTTCATCTGGGACGAGTTTGCGGACTGGTATGTTGAGTTGACTAAGGAAGTCCTTTATAGCGATAATGAAGAAGAGAAAGTCATCACACGTTCTGTTCTCCTTTACACCTTGGACAAGATCCTTCGTCTCCTTCACCCAATCATGCCATTCGTGACAGAGGAAATCTTTGGGCAAATCTCAGAAGGCTCTATCGTGACAGCGGAGTACCCAACTGTCAACCCAGCCTTTGAAGATCTTGCAGCCCACACTGGTGTAGAAAGTCTCAAAGACTTGATCCGTGCTGTTCGGAATGCGCGTGCGGAAGTAAACGTAGCACCAAGCAAGCCAATCACCATCCTTGTTAAGACTAGCGATAGCGACTTGGAAGCCTTCTTTAACAGTAATGTCAACTACATCAAACGCTTCACAAATCCAGAACACTTGGAAATCGCATCAACCATCCCTGCACCTGACCTCGCGATGTCAAGCGTCATCACAGGAGCAGAAATCTACCTGCCACTGGCAGACCTCCTCAATGTCGAAGAAGAACTGGCTCGTCTCGACAAGGAACTCGCTAAATGGCAAAAAGAACTGGATATGGTCGGTAAGAAGCTCTCTAACGAGCGCTTCGTAGCCAATGCCAAACCAGAAGTCGTCCAAAAAGAACGCGACAAACAAGCCGACTACCAAGCGAAATATGATGCGACCGTAGCACGTATTGATGAGATGAAGAAGTTGATTAAATAAACACAGAAACACGGTGTAATGCCGTGTTTTTTGTGTTATAATATCAATTATAAATGTAGCAGTTGTGAAAGGAATATATATGTTTGATACTGTAGTTTTAAATCCTTTAGAAATTAATTTAGATTTTAATAACCCTAGATTTTCAATGTTTGATTTTAATACTGAAGAAGAAATAGTCAAATATTTGGTTGAATTTGAGCAGATTAAAGAACTTGCATTTCAAATTGGAGAAAACGGGTATAACACAATAGGTGAACGTATTATCGTTTTAAAAAGCAGAAATGCTGGAAAGATTAATTATACTGTATTAGAAGGTAATCGAAGAATTGCTTCGCTGAAACTTTTGTTTCAGTATTCATCTCTATTAACAAGTTCAGAAAGAAATAAACTTAAACAATTAAATCTGAATCTAAGTGATTTTGAAGTTAGTTGTGATGTAGTAAAAGAAGATACTAGAGACGAAGCGCTTTTTAAAATTAGTGCAAAACATGTTGATGGGATTAAGACATGGAGTGCGACTGATAAAAGGGTATTTTACCATAATCTTTATACCCAATATAGGGAAAAGGGATTATCAAGTGATGAAGCTTTAGATAATATTAAAAATATTACTCCAGAAGGAAAAGTTGCGATAAGAAATGCTATACAACAACTAAATTATTTAACTTCAGTTTATAATGCAGCCAAAATTTATAAGTCTGATTTGGAAAAGTTAACGCATTTAGATACAGATGTTCTTGTGTCGAGAGTTTCAAGACCATTGATTAAAGAGTTAAAACTTGAGTTTAATGATGATTTTCAAGTTGTAGCAAAAAATGAAAAAGTCTATCATGAAATATTAGGATTATTAGGTAAAGCAGTTTGGATTGATAAAAAATTAGATACACGGGTATTTAGTGTACAAGGACAATGGAATGAAATTGTCAAAAGTGACAAAGTAATACCAGGTTTAGCTGACAAAATTAAGGAATATAAAGAATCTGAAAAAATCAACGGTTCTAATGAAGAGTCATTAAAAAATACTCCTATAAGTAATGATACAAAAACTACTGAAGATAGTGTGGGAGATAATAAAGAGACTCCTAACTTACCAGCAAATGATACGCGTGAGAATACTACGAATAATAATGACACACAAAATCAAGAAACAAAATATAAATTCTTTGTTCCCAAGCAATCAGTTACTATACAACGAGAAAATTATGATTTAGCTGATGATATTGAATTGCGAGATGATAAAAATAATAAAGTTTCAAGACAAAGTTCAGAATATTCTAGGCTTTTAATTAGTTGCAATCATCAAAATATCGTAATTACAGATAATATTATAGAGTCTATTTCTGAAAACGGGACGTACACTATCGATGTTAAATATAATGGACAAACTAAACATTTTCCAATATGTTTAAATATAGCGATTAATAATCAGCAACAGGAATATCAAGTTTTATTTAACCAACGGTGGTATGATGAGTCTTTATCAAAGTTATCAGCTAATCCCAAGTATTTTAAAATTTGTGGAGTGATAAGAAACTTACAAAAATACAACTCTTTATCACATAGTAACGACGAATATATCATAATTGCATTTTTACTTCGTGCGTTAATTGAATATACTACTAAAGCTTACATAGACTTATTCTCAGTTAAGAAGCCTGCTGATAATTTATCCTCCCTTATTACCACAGTTAAAGGACATTTATCTGATAAAGGGTTATTAAATAAAGAGGAAGTAAAGGCGTTAAAAAATACTAATGATATAGAAACATTAAATGGTTTAATTCATGATTACGGGACCACTATAAGTTCCATTGATATTAAAACCACTTGCAGTAAGTATCAAAATTTTTTCTCTATTGTATTTAATAGATTGTATGAAGGAGTGAATAATGGATAATTTTAGCCCGCTACGCTATCCTGGGGGAAAAAATAAAACTTATCAGTATGTTAAATATTTGGTAGAGAATAACAATATTGATACTTATATAGAGCCGTTTTGTGGTGGGGCTGCAGTAGCATTAAAATTGTTGCTTAATAATGACGTAAAAAAAATAATGTTAAATGATTTTGATAAATCCATTTATGCAATGTGGTTTTCAATTTTACATAATACTGATTCTTTTATAAAAAAAGTAAAAGAGGCAGTATTTACGATTGAAGAATGGGATAAGCAGCAAGATATTCAAAGAAACAAAGAAAATGTCGACTTACTTACATTAGGTTTCTCTACATTTTATCTAAATAGAACTAATCGATCAGGAATTATTCAAGCTGGTCCCATAGGTGGCAGAGCCCAAATGGGAAATTATAAAATGGATTGCAGATATAATACAGAAGTATTGATAAATAAGATTGAATTAATTGCTAAAAATAAGAGTAGAATCAATTTGTATAATATAGATGCTATTGAATTTATTAAAAATAATATTAATCGTACAAAACGGTCTCTGACTTTTTTTGACCCACCATATTATGTTAAGGGAAAACAATTGTACACAAATTTTTATGAACACATAGATCATTTAGAATTACGAGACACTATTGACAAATATATGAGTAAACATAAATGGGTTCTTACATATGATTTTCACGAGGAAATCCAAAATATGTACTCAAAATTTGAGCATTTCCCTTATATGTTAAACTATAGTGCGGGTAATTCAAAAAAAGGAATAGAATATATATTTTTTAGTGAAGAATTATCATCAGCTAAAATCAACGAGTATTTACACATTTTATAAATAACATCTTAAACTAAGATTAGTTAGTTCAAACAATAACTGATAATTTTTTAGATTTTAAAACTTGTAAGCTAGCAATAGAGTAAAGGGAATTTTTTATAATTTCTAAGGAATGATTCAATTGATTTGTATTTTCTTAAAATGATATACTAGAATGGTTAGCCAACAATTTAGAAAGCAGGTTACTACATAACAAATTCCGTAAGT
The DNA here is from genome assembly GCF_900637025.1 of Streptococcus oralis ATCC 35037. NCBI lineage: Bacteria > Bacillati > Bacillota > Bacilli > Lactobacillales > Streptococcaceae > Streptococcus > Streptococcus oralis. The sequence continues at coordinate 1,539,214 of NZ_LR134336.1, read as the reverse complement.
TCGAACCATCCTGAGAAGTATAGTATTGCAGTTTAATTTCATATATCATCAGCATCGAATTCATCTGGATTGATACCGAAAATCCACCTCACGATGCTATCGACTGGGTAGCAAAGAAATAAAAAGTCCTGTCACTTTCTCCCATTTAACCTTTGACTATTCCGTAAAATTATCGTACAATAAAGAGTACATGATAAAATGAGGTCAGAGTCTGTTCGCTCTGGCAATAGTAGTATAAATGAGGAGAAACGCTTTGGAATTAGAAGTATTTGCTGGGCAAGAAAAAAGTGAACTATCTATGATTGAGGTAGCGCGTGCTATCTTGGAACTTCGTGGTCGCGATCATGAGATGCATTTTAGCGATCTTGTAAACGAAATTCAAAACTACCTTGGAACATCAAACAGCGATATCCGTGAAGCTTTGCCTTTGTTCTACACAGAGTTGAACTTTGACGGTAGCTTCATCTCACTTGGAGACAACAAATGGGGCCTTCGTTCATGGTATGGTGTGGACGAAATCGACGAAGAAATCATCGCTCTTGAAGAAAGTGACGACGATGAAGTAGCACCAAAAGCTAAGAAAAAACGTGTCAATGCCTTTATGGATGGTGATTCAGATGCCATTGACTACAATGCAGATGATCCAGAAGACGAAGATGCATACGAAGCAGATCCAGCTCTTTCATATGATGATGAAAATCCAGATGATGAGAAAAATGAAGTGGAAGCTTACGATGCAGAAATCAACGAAATTGCTCCTGATGACTTGGGTGAAGACGTGGATCTTAACGAAGAAGACGACGAGTTTTCTGACGATGACGCTGAAACGAGTGAAGAAGAGTAAAAGACTTCACAGAGGAGATCGTAAGATCTCCTTTTTGTTCCTTGAGCAGGTCATCCGTTTGGATGCGGATTTTTAGTTGGTTTTCTGAAAGTAATCTTCTTATTTTCAGGTTTTACCGATTCGGGTTGACAAATGTTCTGCTTTGAGGTATTATATTGTTCGGGCACCTCTTTTAGAGGTCGGGGCTCTCTAGTTACTAGGGAGCTATTTTTGTTTTTTCAGGAAGTTTTCTTGAAAAGTCGTTATCCATAAGGGTCTTGTTTTCTATGTCCCCTCGTAGTTAACAAGGCCTTGAGCATTTTAGAAAGAGGAATCTATGTCTACGAAATATATTTTTGTAACTGGTGGTGTGGTATCGTCTATTGGGAAAGGGATTGTCGCAGCAAGTCTGGGGCGTCTCTTGAAAAATCGTGGTCTAAAAGTGACTATTCAGAAGTTTGACCCTTATATCAATATCGATCCGGGAACCATGAGCCCTTACCAGCACGGGGAAGTCTTTGTGACAGATGATGGGGCTGAGACCGATTTGGACTTGGGCCACTATGAACGTTTCATCGATATCAATCTCAACAAATACTCCAACGTGACAACTGGTAAAATCTACAGTGAAGTTCTTCGTAAGGAGCGCCGTGGAGAATACCTTGGTGCAACTGTTCAGGTTATTCCTCATATCACAGATGCTTTGAAAGAAAAAATCAAGCGTGCCGCTCTAACGACCGACTCGGATGTCATTATCACAGAGGTTGGTGGAACCGTTGGAGATATCGAGTCCTTGCCATTTCTAGAGGCCCTTCGTCAGATGAAGGCAGATGTGGGTGCGGATAATGTCATGTACATCCATACAACCTTGCTTCCTTACCTAAAGGCTGCTGGTGAAATGAAGACCAAACCAACCCAGCATTCTGTAAAAGAATTGCGTGGTTTGGGGATTCAGCCAAATATGTTGGTTATTCGTACGGAGAAACCAGCTGGTCAGGGTATTAAAAATAAACTAGCACAGTTCTGTGACGTGGCTCCAGAAGCTGTTATCGAATCGTTGGACGTTGAACACCTTTACCAAATTCCATTGAATTTACAGGCGCAAGGCATGGACCAAATTGTCTGTGACCATTTGAAATTAGACGCACCAGTAGCGGATATGACAGAATGGTCAGCCATGGTGGACAAGGTCATGAACCTGAAAAAACAAGTCAAGATCTCCCTCGTTGGTAAGTATGTGGAGTTGCAAGATGCCTACATCTCTGTGGTTGAAGCTTTGAAACACTCTGGGTATGCCAACGACGCAGAAGTGAAGATTAATTGGATCAATGCCAATGATGTGACAGCAGAGAATGTGGCAGAACTCTTGTCTGATGCGGACGGAATTATCGTACCAGGAGGTTTTGGCCAACGTGGTACGGAAGGAAAAATTCAAGCCATCCGTTATGCGCGTGAGAATGATGTTCCTGTGTTGGGTGTTTGCTTGGGAATGCAGTTGACTTGTATCGAGTTTGCTCGTCACGTTTTAGGGCTTGAAGGTGCCAATTCTGCAGAGCTTGATTCTGATACAAAATACCCTATCATTGATATCATGCGTGACCAGGTTGATATTGAGGATATGGGAGGAACCCTTCGTTTGGGACTTTACCCATCTAAGTTGAAACGTGGCTCTAAGGCAGCGGCTGCTTATCATAATCAAGAAGTGGTGCAACGCCGTCACCGTCACCGTTATGAGTTTAACAACGCCTTTCGTGAACAGTTTGAGGCAGCAGGTTTTGTCTTCTCAGGAGTATCTCCAGACAATCGTTTGGTCGAAATTGTGGAAATTCCTGAAAATAAATTCTTTGTGGCTTGTCAGTATCATCCTGAACTTTCAAGTCGTCCAAACCGCCCAGAAGAACTCTACACTGCCTTTGTTACTGCAGCGGTTGAGAATAGTAACTAGTTATCCTCTAATCTCTGAGAGCAATCTCAGAGGTTTCTTCTAGCATATTTAGGATAAGATTTGCAAAAAAAATAGATAGTGATATGATTAATATAATAATTCCTAAGGAGGATATACAATGAAAAAAATCACACTATTTTGTTTGTCTCTAGCAGGTTTAGCTTTACTGGCTTTCCCTCATTCAGGAAAAGCATTCGAATTGGAAGAAGAATGGGTTATTAAGGGTGGGGTTAAGTATCAAGATGGCAAAATTCTTCGATTTAATAATGGCCATGAAGTAGATATCAAAGTCTTGGATTTGCCAAAAACTGAGAAAATCGAGTGGATGGTCAGTCTCAATGGTCAAGATCAGACAGTCAATTTCCTAGGCCAAGAAAAGGACAAGTCTATGGTCGGTACAGAGGGGCGTTACCTGAATTTCTACGTACCTTATGGCTATAGAGGAGATATCAAGGTCGAGGCCAAGAGTGGAAATGAAGTAAAGACCTGGTCCTCTAAAGTGGTAGATGATGTATATAATGGTGAGAAAAGTGGCTACTACCGTATTGAAGAATCAAAAGACCATTACACCTACCTTGATACAAAATGGGACTATCAAACCAAGACCTACACTGCTACCTTACCAGAGACTATCAATGGTCAAAAAGTTTATGCTTGGAAAGACCATGACAATGGTGAGTTAAAACTTACAAACCCAGAATCTATCAGTCATTCCTACAAGGGGGGAGGAGCCTTCCGAGAACTTTATCCGATTGTAAAAGCAGAAAGCTGGCTAAAATCAGACCAAAATTGGTACTATCAAAAACAAGGCCAACTAGTTCAAAATGCTTGGGTTAAAGACAATGGAACTTGGTACTTTATGAATGATAAAGGGATTATGTTTAATCAAACTTGGTTCTATCAAGGTGGCAACTGGTATGCCTTTAAATCATCAGGAGCTATGATTGCTAGTGATTGGCTTTACGACCAAGGAAAGTGGTACTATTTATCAACTTCAGGCTCTATGAAAGCAAGCACTTGGCTTTATGACAAGGGAGAGTGGTATTATGTCACTTCTTCTGGCGATATGGTTGAGAGTGATTGGGTTAAGGATTAGGACAAGTGGTACTATCTGGATTCCTCAGGTAAGATGCTTCGCAATACCTACACACCTGATGGCTATTATGTTGGCAACTCAGGCGCTTGGCAATAAGGATAATACTCTGCGAAAATCTCTTTAAACCACGTCAGCGTCGCCTTACCGTAGGTATGGTTACTGACTTCGTCAGTTCTATCCACAACCTCAAAACACTGTTTTGAGCAACCTGCGACTAGTTTCCTAGTTTGCTCTTTGAGTATAAGAAGTCCTTTTCCTTTAAGGAAGGGGCTTTTTACTTGCTTTTCTACGACTTCCCTATTTGTCCTAGAGCCCTTTTTGTGTTACAATGAATGGTATGAAAGCTAAGAAATTATGGATGACTGGCTTGACTGTGGCTGGTCTAAGTGCCCTTGCTTTAGGGGCTAAAAAAGCAGCAGATAACCACAAACTCATGAAGACTCAAGAAGAGTTGACCGCTGTCGTGCGCGAACTTTTCTCAGATATGGGTGAGATTGCGACTCTCTATGTTCAAGTCTACGAAAGTAGTCTAGAGCGACTCGTCGGAGGAGTCATTTTCGAGGATGGTCGTCACTATACCTTTGTCTATGAAAATGAAGACCTAGTCTATGAGGAGGAAGTCTTATGATTACTCCCAGTAGTATAGAAGAACTAGCAGGTTTTGTCGAGCAAGATGGCAAGAAGGTTTTCCTTTTTGTGGCGGACTGGTGTGGCGATTGTCGTTATATCTATCCATCCTTGCCAGAGATTGAGGAGACCAATCCAGAGTTCACATTTATTCGAGTGGACCGAGACCAGTATATGGATTTGGCCAAACTCTGGGATGTTTATGGAATCCCTAGCCTTGTTGTGCTAGAAAAGGACAAGGAAGTCGGCCGATTTGTCAATCGCGACCGTAAAAGCAAGCAACAAATTAACGACTTTTTAGCAGGACTGAAATAGGAGAAAAAGGAAAGAATGATTTTTACATATAATAAAGAACATGTTGGCGATGTCCTTATGATCATCGTGAAAAACAGCGGAGATGCCAAACTGGACGTGGAGCGTAAAGGCAAGGTAGCCCGTGTTTTCCTCAAAGAAAATGGAGAAACAGTAGCTTGGAATATTTTCGAAGTTTCAAGTTTGTTTGAAATTGCAGAGCGCGGTCAAGTCTTTTTAACAGATGAACAAGTCGCTCGTTTAAACCAAGAGTTGCAGGCGGAAGGTTTTGAGGAAGAAATTGTCAATGACAAGGAACCTAAGTTTGTTGTTGGTGAGATTGTCGAGATGGTAGCCCATCCAGATAGTGACCACCTCAACATCTGCCAAGTTGCAGTCGCAAGTGATAAGACAGTGCAAATCGTTGCAGGAGCACCTAATGCGCGTGTTGGGTTGAAAACCATTGTAGCTCTTCCTGGAGCGATGATGCCCAAAGGAAATCTCATTTTCCCAGGCGAACTTCGTGGTGAAAAGAGTTTTGGTATGATGTGCAGCCCTCGTGAACTTGCCTTGCCAAATGCTCCGCAAAAACGTGGGGTTATTGAATTATCAGAAGACCAAGTTGTTGGAACTCCATTTGACCCAGCTAAACACTGGACGTCCTAGGAAATTGTCGGTATTTGATAGACCAGATAGAGGGGGATAAGATGGCGAAAAATGTAGTGATTACAGGAGCGACCTCAGGAATCGGTGAAGCGATTGCGCGTGCTTATCTGGAGCAGGGGGAGAATGTCGTTCTAACAGGGCGACGGACAGACAGACTAGAGGCCCTCAAGTCAGAGTTTGCAGAAACGTTTCCAAATCAAACAGTTTGGACTTTTCCTCTGGATGTGACGGATATGACCATGGTAAAGACTGTTTGTTCCGATATTCTAGAAACGATAGGGCAGATTGATATCTTGGTCAATAACGCTGGACTAGCTCTTGGCTTGGCTCCCTATCAAGACTATGAAGAGTTGGATATGCTGACCATGTTAGATACCAATGTCAAGGGGTTGATGGCAGTTACTCGCTGTTTCTTGCCAGAAATGGTAAAAGCCAATCAGGGACATATTATCAATATGGGATCGACCGCAGGAATCTATGCCTATGCGGGTGCAGCTGTTTACTCAGCCACCAAGGCAGCAGTTAAGACTTTTTCAGATGGCCTGCGAATTGATACCATCGCAACGGATATCAAGGTGACCACCATTCAGCCAGGGATTGTCGAAACAGATTTCTCTACAGTTCGTTTTCATGGTGACAAAGAGCGGGCTGCGACGGTTTATCAGGGGATCGAAGCCTTGCAGGCACAAGACATCGCAGACACTGTTGTCTATGTGACCAGTCAACCCCGTCGTGTGCAGATTACAGATATGACTATTATGGCCAATCAACAGGCGACAGGTTTCATGGTGCATAAAAAATAAAAAATTTCTTCGAAAAGTTACAAATTTCTGTAACTTTTTTTGATTCCTTACGAATAGATAAGTAGGAGGAAGAAAATATGTATAATAAAGTTATCATGATCGGGCGCTTGACGTCTACACCAGAATTGCACAAAACCAACAATGACAAGTCAGTAGCGCGAGCAACTATCGCTGTGAATCGTCGTTACAAAGACCAAAACGGTGAACGTGAAGCTGACTTTGTCAATCTGGTTCTTTGGGGAAAATTGGCTGAAACCTTAGCAAGCTACGCAACTAAAGGTAGTCTTATCTCTGTGGATGGAGAACTTCGTACTCGTCGCTTCGAGAAAAATGGCCAGATGAACTATGTGACTGAAGTCCTTGCCACAGGATTCCAACTTTTGGAAAGCCGCGCCCAACGGGCTATGCGTGAAAATAACGCAGGACAGGATTTGGCAGATTTGGTCTTGGAAGAGGAGGAATTGCCATTTTAATACTCTTCGAAAATCTCTTCAAACCACGTCAGCTTCACCTTGCTGTAGGTATAGGTAACTGACTTCGTCAGTTCTATCTACAACCTCAAAGCAGTGCTTTGAGCAACCTGCGGCTAGCTTCCTAGTTTGATCTTTGATTTTCATTGAGTATAAACATTGAAAAGTCTGAGTTGGTCTCAGGCTTTTTATCTTGCCAAAGTCAGACTTTTTTCTTGACTATTTCTGACCAAGTGATACAATAGAACTATGAATTAGCACTCAGATATAAAGAGTGCTAATAATATGTATTTCATCATGGAGGAAAACAGATGTTGAAACCATTAGGAGACCGTGTGGTCTTGAAAATAGAAGAAAAAGAACAAACTGTTGGAGGCTTTGTCCTTGCGGGCTCAGCCCAAGAAAAAACAAAAACAGCCCAAGTTGTAGCTACTGGACAAGGGGTTCGTACCTTGAACGGTGACTTGGTTGCTCCAAGCGTTAAGCCTGGAGACCGTGTCTTAGTTGAAGCTCATGCAGGTATTGATGTCAAAGATGGCGATGAAAAGTACATCATCGTTGGCGAAGCCAATATTTTGGCAATCATTGAAGAATAGAAGGAGAAAGTAAGTATGTCAAAAGAAATTAAATTTTCATCTGATGCTCGTTCAGCTATGGTCCGTGGTGTCGATATCCTTGCAGATACTGTTAAAGTAACCTTGGGACCAAAAGGTCGTAATGTTGTATTGGAAAAATCATTTGGTTCACCATTAATTACCAATGACGGTGTTACTATTGCCAAAGAAATCGAATTGGAAGACCATTTTGAAAATATGGGTGCCAAATTGGTATCAGAAGTAGCTTCAAAAACCAATGATATCGCAGGTGACGGAACGACAACTGCAACTGTCTTGACCCAAGCTATCGTCCGTGAAGGAATCAAAAACGTCACTGCAGGTGCCAACCCAATCGGTATCCGTCGTGGGATTGAAGCAGCAGTTGCCGCAGCTGTAGAAGCCTTGAAAAACAATGCCATTCCTGTTGCCAACAAAGAAGCCATCGCTCAGGTTGCTGCCGTATCTTCCCGTTCTGAGAAAGTCGGCGAATACATCTCTGAAGCTATGGAAAAAGTTGGAAAAGATGGAGTCATCACTATTGAAGAATCACGTGGTATGGAAACAGAGCTTGAAGTCGTGGAAGGGATGCAGTTTGACCGCGGTTACCTATCACAGTACATGGTGACAGATAGCGAAAAAATGGTGGCTGACCTCGAAAATCCATACATTTTGATTACTGATAAGAAGATTTCAAATATCCAAGAAATCTTGCCACTCTTAGAAAGTATTCTTCAAAGCAATCGTCCACTCTTGATTATCGCGGATGATGTAGATGGCGAAGCTCTTCCGACTCTAGTATTGAATAAGATTCGTGGAACCTTCAATGTCGTAGCAGTTAAGGCACCTGGCTTTGGTGATCGTCGTAAAGCGATGCTTGAAGATATCGCTATCTTGACAGGTGGAACTGTTATCACAGAAGATCTTGGCCTTGAGTTGAAGGACGCTACTATTGAGGCGCTTGGTCAAGCAGCGAGAGTAACTGTGGACAAAGATAGCGCTGTTATCGTAGAAGGTGCTGGAAATCCTGAAGCTATTTCTCACCGTGTTGCAGTTATCAAGTCACAAATCGAAACCACAACTTCTGAATTCGACCGTGAAAAACTCCAAGAACGATTGGCTAAATTGTCAGGTGGTGTCGCAGTCATCAAGGTCGGCGCTGCAACTGAAACTGAGTTGAAAGAAATGAAACTCCGCATCGAAGATGCCCTCAACGCTACTCGTGCAGCTGTTGAAGAAGGAATCGTTGCAGGTGGTGGAACTGCTCTTGCCAATGTCATTCCAGCCGTTGCTGATTTGGAATTGACAGGAGATGAAGCGACAGGACGCAATATTGTTCTCCGTGCCTTGGAAGAACCAGTTCGTCAAATCGCCCACAATGCAGGATTTGAAGGATCTATTGTCATCGATCGTTTGAAAAATGCTGAAGTTGGTACAGGCTTCAACGCAGCAACTGGCGAATGGGTCAACATGATTGAAGAAGGAATCATTGACCCAGTGAAAGTGAGCCGTTCAGCCCTTCAAAATGCAGCATCTGTAGCCAGCTTGATTTTGACAACAGAAGCAGTCGTAGCCAATAAACCGGAACCAGCAGCCCCAGCTCCAGCAATGGATCCAAGCATGATGGGCGGGATGATGTAAAAGTAACTTTAAAAAACACCAAAGGAGGGAACATGCATCCCTCCTTTTATGCTTTTCTCTTCTAAAATTGATTTGAGCTCTCCTAACTTATATGATAAAATAAGACTAGAAAAAGGAGAAGAACATGATCGATGTAGAAGAAATTCTGAGCAAGATGAATCCCAATCAGAAGATTAATTATGACCGTGTTATGCAGAAAATGGTACAGGTTTGGGAGAAAAATGAGCAACGTCCCACTATTCTCATGCATGTTTGCTGTGCTCCTTGTAGTACCTACACCCTAGAATACCTGACAAAATACGCTGATGTGACCATCTATTTTGCCAATTCCAATATTCATCCTAAGGCAGAATACCACAAGCGGGCTTACGTCACCAAGAAATTTGTCAGTGATTTCAATGAGCGAACAGGCAATACGGTTCAGTACCTTGAAGCTCCCTACGAACCAAATGAATACCGGAAGTTAGTCAGAGGACTGGAAGAAGAACCTGAAGGTGGTGACCGTTGCAAGGTTTGTTTTGACTACCGTCTGGACAAAACAGCACAGGTAGCTATGGACTTGGGCTTTGACTACTTTGGTTCAGCCTTGACCATCAGTCCCCATAAGAATTCTCAAACCATCAACAGCATCGGAATTGATGTGCAAAAGATTTATACCACCCACTATCTTCCAAGTGATTTCAAGAAAAATCAAGGCTACAAACGTTCAGTGGAGATGTGTGAGGAGTATGATATCTATCGTCAATGTTATTGTGGATGCGTCTATGCAGCTCAAGCCCAGAATATTGACCTGGTTCAGGTTAAGAAGGATGCCACGGCTTTCTTGTTGGATAAGGATGTTGAAAAAGACTATTCCCACATCAAGTTTACTGTCACTAAATTAGATATATAGCAATTAACCCAGCTGAAAAGCTGGGTTTTTCAAATAAAAAAACCAGGGCTCTCACCCCAGTTTGACAACTTTACCGATTCTTTAGTTCTATGTAGCGTTTGTACCAAATGTTGACATAGGCCTCTGAGAAAGGACCGCGTCCCTTGTTGATCCAATCAACAAGGATTTTAACATGCTCTTTCAAAATATAGTCTAAATCATCAGAATACTTCATTTTGCGTTTATGGCGCTCATACTCTTCAACGTCCAAGAGACGCTTTTCACCATCAGTGAAAACCTTGACATCCAAATCATAATCAATGTATTTCAGGGCTTCCTCATCTAGATAGTAAGGACTTGCCATATTGCAATAGTAGGAAATCCCATTATCACGAATCATGGCAATGATATTAAACCAATATTTTTTGTGAAAGTAAACAATAGCCGGTTCTCGAGTCACCCAACGACGACCGTCACTTTCGGTAACAAGTGTGTGGTCGTTGACGCCGATAATGGCGTTCTCTGTTGTTTTTAGTACCATGGTGTCTCGCCAAGTACGGTGAAGACTCCCATCATGCTTATAACTTTGAATTGTAATAAAGTCGCCTTCTTTTGGAAGTTTCATAACTAACCAACTTTCTACAATTTATAAGTTTATCGTTTACTATTATATCATAAATCGGTCTAATTTTTTTGAATTTTACACGAAAATATTAAAGATATTCTCTGAGAGCGCTAGCTATATCCGAAAAATCATAGCCTTTTCGAGCTAAAACTTGAGTTAATCGTTGCTTTAGTTCGTAACCTTCATATTTGCGAGCATACTTAGCATATTGTTTGTCTAGCTCTTTAAAAATGAGTTCTTGAGTCGTTTCTTGGTCGACTTGACTGTCCAAGTCGTCAAAGGCATTCTTAGCATCAGAATAGGAGAAGCCTTTGTTCGTCAAGCTTTGAATGATCTTATCCTGCAAGGCACGAGCGGGAAGCTTTCCCGTGTATTTTTTTAGCAGTTTCTCCGCCACACGTTGAGCAACCTCTGAAAAATCAAAATCCTTTAAAACATCTTCAATCGTTGATTTGACAATCCCTTTTTGAGACAGTTTTTGAGCTAGCACATAGGGTCCCTTATCTCCAGAAAGTTGATTTGCGTTGATGATAGAGTAGGCATACTGACGATCATTAATCCAGTTATCTTCTTTAAGATTAGCGATAACTTGACTAGTGATTTTTTCATCAAGATCATACTTTTTCAGATACTCACGAACTTCCTTTTCGGTTCGAGCTTTAAATGATAGATGGTAGAGAGCGAGATTTTTACCATAAGAGAACTGGGCAAAGTCCTGAATCTCGGTAAGTTCCTCTTTACTAATGACCTTATCTCGAGATAGCATAAAACGGACAATGGTATCTTCCGTGATATAAGAGGTTTGCTGTCCATCTAACTCCATCAAGTAGAGACGTTTTTTCTTTTCAAGTTTTGTGATTTTCATAGTTCTATTATACCCTAAAATGTGATAAGATAGGGGTATGAATCTGAAAGTCAAACAAAAAATACCTTTAAAAATCAAGCGGATGGGCATCAATGGTGAGGGAATCGGTTTCTATCAGAAAACCCTCGTTTTTGTGCCAGGCGCCCTCAAAGGAGAAGACATCTATTGTCAAATTACTTCTATTAAACGTAACTTTGTTGAAGCCAAATTACTAAAGGTTAATAAGAAGTCTAAATTTCGAGTCGTGCCAGCTTGTACGATTTATAATGAATGTGGTGGTTGCCAAATCATGCACCTCCACTACGATAAACAGTTAGAGTTCAAAACGGATCTGCTCCATCAAGCCCTGAAAAAATTTGCTCCTGCAGGATATGAAAACTATGAAATCCGTCCAACTATCGGAATGCAGGAACCAAAGTACTACCGTGCTAAGCTTCAATTCCAGACTCGAAAATTTAAAAATCAGGTCAAGGCAGGTTTGTATGCGCAAAACTCTCATTACCTCGTAGAGTTAAAAGATTGCTTGGTACAAGATAAGGAAACCCAAGTAATAGCGAATTGCCTAGCTGAACTTCTTACTTACCACCAAATTCCAATTACAGATGAGAGAAAAACGTTAGGCGTTCGTACTATCATGGTACGTCGAGCAAGAAAAACGGGACAAGTCCAGATTATCATTGTCACAAATCGCCAGCTTAATTTAACCCAGCTAGTAAAAGACTTAGTTAAAGATTTTCCAGAAGTCGTCACAGTTGCAGTCAATACAAATACAGCGAAAACAAGTGAAATCTATGGTGAAAAGACGGAAATTATCTGGGGCCAAGAGAGTATTCAAGAAGGAGTACTCGACTATGAGTTTTCTCTCTCCCCTCGAGCTTTTTACCAGCTTAATCCTGAGCAGACAGAAATTCTCTATAGTGAAGCAGTTAAGGCTCTGGATGTCAGCAAAGAGGATCATCTGATCGATGCCTATTGCGGTGTTGGGACGATTGGATTTGCCTTCGCAAATAAGGTCAAGAGTCTCAGAGGGATGGATATTATTCCAGAAGCCATAGAAGATGCTAAGAGAAATGCTCAGAGAATGGGGTTTGACAATACCCATTATGAAGCGGGAACAGCTGAAGAGATTATTCCACGCTGGTATAAAGATGGCTACCGAGCGGATGCATTGATAGTCGACCCTCCTCGTACAGGCTTAGATGATAAGCTACTGGATACCATTCTGACCTATGTCCCAGAAAAAATGGTCTATGTATCCTGCAATGTTTCGACCTTGGCACGAGATTTAGTTAGACTAGTAAAAGTCTATGATCTCCAGTATATCCAGTCAGTTGATATGTTTCCCCACACTGCACGGACAGAAGCCGTGGTTAAGTTAGTGAGGAAAAGAAAAATCAAATTCACTGAAAAAAGTCCTTGACAAAGGTAAAAAAGTAGGTATAATAGAAAGAGTTGAAAAGCTCAAGGTCCGTTGGTCAAGGGGTTAAGACACCGCCTTTTCACGGCGGTAACACGGGTTCGAATCCCGTACGGACTATGGTGTATTGCGGTTAAAAAAACTTGAAAAAAGTTTAAAAAATCTGTTGACAGAGACAGGTAGCTGTGATATACTAATATAGTTGTCGCTTGAGAGAGATTGAGTGACAAAGACCTTTGAAAACTGAACAAGACGAACCAATGTGCAGGGCACTATAACTGAAGTTATAGTACTGAACAATGAAAAAACAATAAATCTGTCAGTGACAGAAATGAGTGAGAACTCAAACTTTTAATGAGAGTTTGATCCTGGCTCAGGACGAACGCTGGCGGCGTGCCTAATACATGCAAGTAGAACGCTGAAGCTTGGTGCTTGCACCGAGCGGATGAGTTGCGAACGGGTGAGTAACGCGTAGGTAACCTGCCTGGTAGCGGGGGATAACTATTGGAAACGATAGCTAATACCGCATAAGAGTAGATGTTGCATGACATTTACTTAAAAGGTGCAATTGCATCACTACCAGATGGACCTGCGTTGTATTAGCTAGTTGGTGAGGTAACGGCTCACCAAGGCAACGATACATAGCCGACCTGAGAGGGTGATCGGCCACACTGGGACTGAGACACGGCCCAGACTCCTACGGGAGGCAGCAGTAGGGAATCTTCGGCAATGGACGGAAGTCTGACCGAGCAACGCCGCGTGAGTGAAGAAGGTTTTCGGATCGTAAAGCTCTGTTGTAAGAGAAGAACGAGTGTGAGAGTGGAAAGTTCACACTGTGACGGTATCTTACCAGAAAGGGACGGCTAACTACGTGCCAGCAGCCGCGGTAATACGTAGGTCCCGAGCGTTGTCCGGATTTATTGGGCGTAAAGCGAGCGCAGGCGGTTAGATAAGTCTGAAGTTAAAGGCTGTGGCTTAACCATAGTACGCTTTGGAAACTGTTTAACTTGAGTGCAAGAGGGGAGAGTGGAATTCCATGTGTAGCGGTGAAATGCGTAGATATATGGAGGAACACCGGTGGCGAAAGCGGCTCTCTGGCTTGTAACTGACGCTGAGGCTCGAAAGCGTGGGGAGCAAACAGGATTAGATACCCTGGTAGTCCACGCCGTAAACGATGAGTGCTAGGTGTTAGACCCTTTCCGGGGTTTAGTGCCGCAGCTAACGCATTAAGCACTCCGCCTGGGGAGTACGACCGCAAGGTTGAAACTCAAAGGAATTGACGGGGGCCCGCACAAGCGGTGGAGCATGTGGTTTAATTCGAAGCAACGCGAAGAACCTTACCAGGTCTTGACATCCCTCTGACCGCTCTAGAGATAGAGTTTTCCTTCGGGACAGAGGTGACAGGTGGTGCATGGTTGTCGTCAGCTCGTGTCGTGAGATGTTGGGTTAAGTCCCGCAACGAGCGCAACCCCTATTGTTAGTTGCCATCATTCAGTTGGGCACTCTAGCGAGACTGCCGGTAATAAACCGGAGGAAGGTGGGGATGACGTCAAATCATCATGCCCCTTATGACCTGGGCTACACACGTGCTACAATGGCTGGTACAACGAGTCGCAAGCCGGTGACGGCAAGCTAATCTCTTAAAGCCAGTCTCAGTTCGGATTGTAGGCTGCAACTCGCCTACATGAAGTCGGAATCGCTAGTAATCGCGGATCAGCACGCCGCGGTGAATACGTTCCCGGGCCTTGTACACACCGCCCGTCACACCACGAGAGTTTGTAACACCCGAAGTCGGTGAGGTAACCTTTTAGGAGCCAGCCGCCTAAGGTGGGATAGATGATTGGGGTGAAGTCGTAACAAGGTAGCCGTATCGGAAGGTGCGGCTGGATCACCTCCTTTCTAAGGATAAGGAACTGCACATTGGTCTTGTTTAGTCTTGAGAGGTCTTGTGGGGCCTTAGCTCAGCTGGGAGAGCGCCTGCTTTGCACGCAGGAGGTCAGCGGTTCGATCCCGCTAGGCTCCATTGGTGAGAGATCACCAAGTAATGCACATTGAAAATTGAATATCTATATCAAATAGTAACAAGAAAATAAACCGAAACGCTGTAGTATTAAAAGAGTTTATGACTGAAAGGTCAAAAAATAAGGTTAAGTTAATAAGGGCGCACGGTGGATGCCTTGGCACTAGGAGCCGAAGAAGGACGTGACAAACGACGATATGCCTTGGGTAGCTGTAAGTAAGCGATGATCCAGGGATTTCCGAATGGGGGAACCCAACAGGTACTACCTGTTACCCGCATCTGTTAAGGATGTGAGGAGGAAGACGCAGTGAACTGAAACATCTAAGTAGCTGCAGGAAGAGAAAGCAAAAGCGATTGCCTTAGTAGCGGCGAGCGAAACGGCAGGAGGGCAAACCGAAGAGTTTACTCTTCGGGGTTGTAGGACTGCAATGTGGACTCAAAGATTATAGAAGAATGATTTGGGAAGATCAGCCAAAGAGAGTAATAGCCTCGTATTTAAAATAGTCTTTGTACCTAGCAGTATCCTGAGTACGGCGGGACACGTGAAATCCCGTCGGAATCTGGGAGGACCATCTCCCAACCCTAAATACTCCCTAGTGACCGATAGTGAACCAGTACCGTGAGGGAAAGGTGAAAAGCACCCCGGGAGGGGAGTGAAATAGAACCTGAAACCGTGTGCCTACAACAAGTTCGAGCCCGTTAATGGGTGAGAGCGTGCCTTTTGTAGAATGAACCGGCGAGTTACGATATGATGCGAGGTTAAGTTGAAGAGACGGAGCCGCAGGGAAACCGAGTCTGAATAGGGCGAATTAGTATCATGTCGTAGACCCGAAACCATGTGACCTACCCATGAGCAGGTTGAAGGTGCGGTAAGACGCACTGGAGGACCGAACCAGGGCACGTTGAAAAGTGCTTGGATGACTTGTGGGTAGCGGAGAAATTCCAAACGAACTTGGAGATAGCTGGTTCTCTCCGAAATAGCTTTAGGGCTAGCGTCGACATCAAGATTCTTGGAGGTAGAGCACTGTTTGGGTGAGGGGTCCATCCCGGATTACCAATCTCAGATAAACTCCGAATGCCAATGAATTATGGTCGGCAGTCAGACTGCGAGTGCTAAGATCCGTAGTCGAAAGGGAAACAGCCCAGACCACCAGCTAAGGTCCCAAAATAATTGTTAAGTGGAAAAGGATGTGGGGTTGCACAGACAACTAGGATGTTAGCTTAGAAGCAGCTATTCATTCAAAGAGTGCGTAATAGCTCACTAGTCGAGTGACCCTGCGCCGAAAATGTACCGGGGCTAAAACAATTTACCGAAGCTGTGGATACCTTTATAGGTATGGTAGGAGAGCGTTCTATGTGTGAAGAAGGTATACCGTGAGGAGTGCTGGAACGCATAGAAGTGAGAATGCCGGTATGAGTAGCGAAAGACAGGTGAGAATCCTGTCCACCGTAAGACTAAGGTTTCCAGGGGAAGGCTCGTCCGCCCTGGGTTAGTCGGGACCTAAGGAGAGACCGAAAGGTGTATCCGATGGACAACAGGTTGATATTCCTGTACTAGAGTATGTAGTGATGGAGGGACGCAGTAGGCTAACTAAAGCAGACGAATGGAAGAGTCTGTCTAAGCAGTGAGGTGTGATATGAGTCAAATGCTTATATCTATAACATTGAGCTGTGATGGGGAGCGAAGTTTAGTAGCGAAGTTAGTGACGTCACACTGCCAAGAAAAGCTTCTAGCGTTTAAACATACTCTACCCGTACCGCAAACCGACACAGGTAGTCGAGGCGAGTAGCCTCAGGTGAGCGAGAGAACTCTCGTTAAGGAACTCGGCAAAATGACCCCGTAACTTCGGGAGAAGGGGTGCTGATTTTATGTCAGCCGCAGTGAATAGGCCCAAGCAACTGTTTATCAAAAACACAGCTCTCTGCTAAATCGTAAGATGATGTATAGGGGGTGACGCCTG